>JAUYFW010000222.1 GCA_030690835.1 Sulfurimicrobium sp.
TTCACCTTGACGAATCGGAAGCGGGTCTTGAATTCGGCCGCGACCTGCGCGAACACCGGCGCCATCATCTTGCAAGGCCCGCACCAGGGCGCCCAGAAATCGACCACGACAGGCATGTCATCCTTGGCGACAAAGCGGGAAAAATTCGCGGCCCCCAATTCCAGCGGCCTGCCATCCAGGAGGGCTGCGCCACACTTGCCACATTTCGGATCCTGGCCGAGGCGCTCTTCCGGCACGCGGTTGATAGCCTGGCAATCGGGACAGACGATGTTCATCTGAATACTCCACAAAACCTTGAAAAACAATTAACCACGGGGGGCACGGGGAACACGGGGGCAAGACAAATAATTACGCAGTCCATGGGCGAATGAATTCGCCCCTACCGCGTGACGTTTTGGATAGATCAGTCTTTTCTTCCCCGTGCGCCCCGTGTTCCCCGTGGTTAATGCCGTTCGTTTGTACGCTTATTTAGCCAGCAGCGGCTCCAGCTTGCCTTCCATATCGAGCGCGGAAAGATCGTCGAAACCGCCGACATGAAAATCATCGATATAGATTTGCGGCACGGTACGACGGCCGGTGCGCTCCATCATCTCTTCCTTGCGCCCTTCCTCGACATCGATGCGAATCTTGTTGATTTCGGTCACGCCTTTCTTGTTCAGCAGCTTTTCCGCCATGGTGCAGTAGGGACACACACCCGTGCTATACATCGTTACATTTGCCATTTCCATTCCTTGTAATTAACACTCGCGAAGCGAGACCCCGTCCCTCTTCTCGCCGGATTGAGCGGCTTTGCCGCCAATCCCGGCGGTGACACCCTTTACGGGCGCTCCCCCTGGGAGAGAGTTAGGAGTGAGGGCAACAAATTACTTGCGCTCGACCGGCATATTGGCCTGTTGCCAGGACGTAATACCGCCGTTCAGATTATAAACCTGCTCGAAACCATTCTTGCGCAACACGCTGCAGCCCTGCCCGGATCGCGCGCCGCTGCGGCAGATGGCGATAATCGGCTTGTTTTTGAATTTTTCCAGCTCATGCAGGCGGTCGGAAAGCTGGCGCAGGGGAATATGCTTGGATTGCGGGATTCTCCCGCCAGCATATTCCTGATCCTCGCGTACATCGAGTACCAGCGCATCATGATGGTTGATAAGCTGGGTCGCTTCCAGGATGCCGACCTCCTTGATCCCCGAAATGCGGCGGTTCACCATGGGCCAGAAAATCATCAGACCGCTGACTATGACCAGCGCCACCAGGCCCAGATTATTTTGAATGAAGTCCACTGCGTTTTTCCTCTCTTCTCAGTATTTCAGCAGGATTCCGTGAAACCCAGTTTTTTCAGCATCGTGTCCATCGGACAAAATTGGGTAAATCCACTTTGGAACAGGTTAAGGCCAACAAAGGCAGTAAACCACAACCAGTTTACATTATGAAAAACGGGGCTCGCCTGCACACCCAGAGACAGCGAAAGCAGAATAAAAAAGCCTGCAATGATACGAACCATGCGATTGACGGTCATGAAGCAACTCCTGAACAAAGTGAATCGAAATTGGGGACGCGCAGCGCGAAATCAAGCGCCCTGCGCGGCGCTCTGGCGGCGCTCCCACAAATAATACATCAACGGGATCACGACCAGCGTGAGGACGGTGGAAGCGAAAGTGCCGAATATCAGCGACACCGCCAATCCGCCGAACACCGGATCGGTAATCATGATGGCAGAGCCCAGGATGATGGCCAGCGCGGTCAGCATGATGGGGCGAAAACGCACGGCGCCGGCCTCGATCACCGCTTCCTCCAGGGCATAACCGCGCTTGCGGTAATCGACGATGAAGTCGATCAGCAGCAGCGAGTTGCGCACCACGATCCCTGCCAGGGCGATGACGCCGATCATGGAGGTGGCGGTAAACGCCTGCTGGGTGATCCAGTGGCCGGGAAACACGCCCACCAGGGTGAGCGGAATCGCGCCCATCACGATCAGCGGCATCATGAAGGACTTGTAATAGCCCACCAGCATCAGGTAGATGAACACCAGCGCGACGATGAAAGCGGACCCCAGATCGCGGAACACATCGAGCGTCAGGCGCATCTCGCCGCCCCACAGCAAGTGGTAATTCATCACGTCGTCGGGCTGGGCTTCGGTGAAGCCCAGGTTACCGGTCTTGAAGGCGATCCCCGGGCTCAGCGTCTTGCCGTCCAGCATCTTGTCGAGAGCCAGCACCGCATACACCGGGCTGGACTTGAGCAGTTCGCCCCCGACCATGACCGTTGGATGCTGGTCGCGATCATAGAAAGGCTTGTCCTGGGTGGCGCGTTCGACGCTGGCAATGGCCGACAGCGGCACCTGTTGCCCGGTCGCATTGGCGACACGGATGGACAGGATCTGTTGCGGCGTCTGGCGTTCGCTCCTGGGCAAACGCACGGTGATGTTGACCGGCTCGCGCGCATCATCGACGTGCAGTGTGCCGATGGAGAAGCCCGACACGTAGTCATGCAGCAGCTTGCCCACCTGTCCGGGTGCGACACCGGAAAGAATGGCCTTCTCGCGATCCACCTTGATGTGGAAGGCGTCGACCGTGGCGGTCACCGAATCGTCCACGTTGACGATGCCGTAGACCTGGGTAAACGCCTTGTTTACATCCGATGCCGCGGCGCGCAGTTTGCCGTAGTCCGGCCCGTACAGTTCGGCCAGCACTTGCGACTGCACCGGCGGGCCGGGTGGGGTCTCGTAGAGTTTGATTTTAGCCTGCGGGAAAGACTTGCGCAGCGGCGCCAAGGCGGCATCGAACTGGTTCACGATCTCATGGGAAGAGGCCGAACGGTGGTGTTTGTCGGTGAGATTAACGCGCAACTGCGCCAGATTGTCGCCGCGCTTGAGCATGTCGCCGCGCACCAGGGCCGCGAAATCCACCGGCGCGGTGATACCGAGAAAGGTCTGGTAATCGGTGACATGGGCGGTTTTCGCCAGCACCTCGCCGACGGCGCGCGCCACCTGGTCGGTCCCGGCCAGGGTGGTGCCGGCGGGAGTGTCCACCTGCACCAGGAAGGTATTGGTATTGTCGTTGGGCAACATCTTCAATTCCACGCCCATGGCCGAGAGCGGGCCGTTCACGCCGGACGGCCGCACGAATTGCCAGGCCGGCTGGATCATGGCCGCCACCAGCAGGAGCAGCACCAGCAGGAACAACAGGTTGCGCCGCCCGGCGTGGCGGATCAGCGGGGTGATCACCGCCACATAGGCGCGATGCAAGGGGTCTTTCGGATCGGCCGCCTTTTCCTCCAGCGTCGGCCGCTCCGCCAGGGACTTGGCCGCCTTGCCGGCCAGCCAGCGGTTGGCCGCCCACGGCACCACCATGTAGGCGATGAGCAGCGAGGCGATCATCGCCACCGGCACGTTGAAGGGGATCGGCAGCATGAACGGCCCCATCATGCCGGTGACAAACGCCATCGGGATGAACGCCAGGATCACCGCGATGGTGGCGATGTTGGTCGGGTTGCCGATCTCGTTGGTGGCGTCCACCAAGACCTGCTTGAAATTCCTTGCGCCGCCTTGGTGCATGTGGCGATGAATGTTCTCCACCACCACGATGGCGGCATCCACCAGCAAACCGAGCGACAGGATCAGCGCAAACAGGGTAATGCGGTTGATGGTCTGGCCGGCGATCAGCCCCACGGTCAACACCACGAACAGGATCAGCGGCACCGTCAGGGTGACGATGGCCGCCTCGCGCCAGCCGAGGAAGAACACCAGGATCAGCACCACCGAGCCAATGGCGATGCCGAGGTGCTCCACCAGGGTATTCACCGCATCGTTGGCCTTGGCGCCATCGTCGCGCGTAACGGCCACGTCGACACCCTGCGGAATGGCCTGGCGCTTCAGGGCATCCAGCTTGGCGAGCACGGCCGAAGCCACCACCACGGCGTTGGTGCCGGCCTTTTTCGCAATGGCGATGGTGACCGCCGGGGCCTCGCCGCGCTGCACGGATATTGCCGCAGCCGGGCCACGCGCAGCCGGGCCACGCGCAGCCGGACCACGCGCAGCCGGACCATAAGCAAAGCGCGACAGTTCGTCGCTTTCCGCCGGGCCATCCTCGATGCTGGCAACATCTTCCAGGAATACCGGCCGGCCTTGCGGCGCACCCACGATGATGCGCCCCACCTCGCGCGCATCGCCGATGAAGCCGGACAGGCGCAGCGGATGGTTGCGGTTCTGATCGACCAGTTGGCCCGCCGGGACGGAGACATTGGCGCCGCCGATCATGCGGTCCACCTGGTCGAGAGACAGGCCTGCCGCCGCCAGTTTGGCCGGCGAAATCCAGACGTTGACGGCACGCTGCGCGCCGCCAACCAGTTGCGTGAAGGAAACACCCGGTACGTTGCGCAGCTGTTCCAGCACCCGCGCCGCGACCTGCCGCAACTGGTAATCGTCCATCTGCGCCGAACTCAGGGTGAGCGTCATGATCGGCACGTCGTCCACGTTGATGGGCTTGACCAGCGGCTGCATCGCCCCGGCGGGCAGTCGATCCATGTTCTGCATCAGCTGGTTGTAGAGCTTGACCAGACTTTTTTCCTGGTCTTCACCGACGTCGAACTGTACCGTCACCACGCCATAGTCAGCCACCGCATAGCCGAAGGTATGCTTGACGCCCGACTGGGCATTCATGACCGCCTCCAGCGGCTTGACCACCAGATTGTGAATCTCCTCGGCGCCGGCGCCGGGTTTGACAACGATGATGTTGGCGGCGGGCACCACGATCTGCGGGTTGTACTCGCGCGCCGTGACGAACAGCGCCATGACACCCGCCAGCGTCACCGCCAGCATCAGCATGGCGGTAATTTTCGATTCCAGAAACATGCGGGCGATCTTGCCCGCGCTGTTCAACTTGTCGTCGCGTAGCGACTCTGCGTCCCCCTTCTCGCCGGATTGAGCGGCTGCGCCGCCAATCCCGGCGGGGACACTCCCTGCGGGTGCGCCCGCAGGCGGGAGAGGGCTAGGGGAGAGGGTAGGTGAGGCGTCATGAATTTCAGCCATTACTGTTCCCCTGGCTCACAACTTTGTCACCGGATTGCATATTGGTGGTGGCCGAAGTCACCACGCGCTCACCCGGATTGAGGCCCGCCTGGATTTCCACATTGCCACCGCTTGCGGCACCGGCACGCACCATGCGGTAATGGGCGACACCCTGGGCATCCACCACGAACACCCCGGCGATCCCGGCGCGTTCCAGTAGCGCGCTGACCGGCACGCGAATCCCTTCGCGCGAACCGAGCGGGAAAGCGACACGCACAAAATTTCCGCTTCTCAGCCCATGCCCCTCGGGCAGATTGATTTTGACCAGATAGCTGTGAGTCACCGGGTCAGCCGCAGGCACCAGATGCGTCACCTTGCCGATCAGATCGCTGGCCTGTCCTTCCGCCTGGATGGGCACCGCGTCGCCCAATTTGAGCAGGGGGAACACTTCGCGCGCCACAGAGGTCTGTACTTGCAGGCTGGCCGGGTTTTCCAGCACCAGCACCGGCCGGCCGGGTGAGGCCAGATCGCCGGCATTGGCCATTTTCTGGGTGATGACACCGGCGAACGGCGCCTGCACCGTGGCATATTTCATCTGCGCGGCAGCGGTATCGAAAGCCGCGCGCGCCGCTGCCGCCTGTTGCTGGCTCACCTGGTACTGAAGGCGAATCTTGTCCCATTGCATCTTGGGTATGGCTTCTTCCTTGTACAGGTTGCCGAAGCGCTCGTAGTCGGTTTTGGCATCTGCCAGCGCGGCTTCGGACTGCGCCACCCCGGCGCGGGCCATGTTCACCTGCCCCTGGATATCGGTGGGGTCGACCGTGAACAGGCGCTGGCCGGCAGCGACGACTTGTCCCTCCTGCACGTTCATCTCGCGGATGTATCCCATCAGACGCGAGGCGATTTGCGCCTGCTGCGCGGCGACGACGCTGGCGGGCGAAGTAGAGACGATGGGCAGAACGGCTTTTTGCACCGTGACGACCTCGGCTTTTATGGTTGCGCCCGGAACGGACGCCGGCTTGTCACTGGCCTTTTCCCCGCAACCGCCCAGCAGGGCAAGCACGACGGATGCGACGATAACGGCAGGCAATACTGGGGATTTAGAATTCATTACAATCGACTCCGCTTATTAAGTAAGAGCAGTTTTTAGTTTTGAATGTTCAATGTTGAATGGTGGAATGCGCTTCGCGCATGATCCAATACCGACGCGGCTTGCGCGGCGACATCCATTAAACATTCAACACTAAACATTAAAAACCGTTTTCGCTTTTTACTTACTTTATTACTTATAGGTCAGGTTCAAGCTTGCCCAGCGCCAGCCTGAGTGCGGCGCGCTGGATGGCAAGATCGTATTTCGCAGCGACCACGTCGGCGCGGGAACTGTCGAGCTGGGCCCGCGCGGCGAGCAGCTCGGTGATGGTGGTCACGCCATTGTTATAGCGTTTTTCGACCAGGCCAAGCGCTTCCTCGGCGTGGGTGGCGGCCATCTCGCGCAGCGCCACGCGCCGCTCGGCCTCTGCGGACTTGCGCCAGGCATCATTGAGCTGAAATGCCACGCCGCTTTCGGCCTGCTGGAGGCGCGCGGCCAGTTCGGTCTTCCCCGCCGCCGCGCGATCCACGGCGCCGCGCACCGTGCCGCCGTCGAACACATTCCAGGACAGCATCCCGCCCACGGTGTAGGAACTGGCATTGAAACCGGCATTTTTATCGTTCCAGTCCTGCCGCGCCATCAGGCCGACCTGGGGGTAGAGCCCCGCTTTCGCCACCTTCACGCTGGCCTGGGCGGCCTGCAGTTGGTTGCGCATGGCGTTAAGGCCGGGGTTGTCGGTCAACGCCTGCTCGCGCAATTCTTCTATTTTTCCGGGCAGCAGCACGGGCGTCACCTGCGGACCCACATCCAGCGGCTGCGAGAGCGGCATTCCAAGCAGCATGTGCAGTTGATCCAGCGCCGCAGCCTCGGTGTTCTGCGCCTGGGCAAGCTTGACCCGCACATCTTCAAGATGAATGCGCGCGGAAAGCAGGTCGCTTTTCACCACCACGCCCTGTTTGAGCAGGCTGGCTATGGTCTTGACATAGGACGCGGCGGCGATTTCGCCCTGCTGCGCCACGTTCACGTAGGCGCGCGCGGCATGCACGCCCTCATAAGACTGCAGCACTTGAAAGATGACCTGCTGGCGCGCGGATTGATCGCCCTGCTGGGCGGCCTTGATGTAGGACTGCGCCTGCTCGATGTAGCCCTCGATCATCCCGCCGCTGTAAAGCGGAAGCTGCGCCTCGATGCGAGTGTTGAAGTTGTTGACGGCGTCGGGATGATTGAGGCCGTCCGGCGCGACTGACAGCACGCCGGGATTGGCCGGATCGAACTGGCCGGCGCCGAAGTCGCCGAAGGTGGCGTTGCGCTGGGAGAGCTTGAGGCCAAATGCGCTCAAGGCATCGTTGCTGCGCACCGCATTGAGGGAAACCGTGACTTTGGGCAGGCGGCCGCCCTGTGCCTGCGCCAGACCCGCCTCGGCCTGCTGCACCTGCGCCCGGCTGGCGGACAGGCCGGGGTTCTGCTTGAGCGCGGTGTCCACACACTGGGCGAAGTTCAAGGTATCGGCAGACGTGGAATGAACCAGCGCCATGGCCAACACGCCCCATACCATCCTCAACTGTCCGCCGTGTAAGCGCAACGGGAACGATTTCATACGCTTAACCTCTATTTTATTCTGTGATCCGGCAGCGCGGGAATGGTTCGCCGGGACGTATATTAAGTAAAAAGCGAAAACGGTTTTTAATGTTTAGTGTTGAATGTTTAATGGATGTCGCCGCGCAAGCCGCGTCGGTATTGGATTATGCGCGAAGCGCATTCCACCATTCAACATTGAACATTCAAAACTAAAAACTGCTCTTACTTATAACATCTCTACGCTATATATTAGCGAATTATAATATACCAAGAGGCAATCTGGTTAAAACGCAGAATGACAGAAACAGGGGGACGGGTAAAAAATTATTTGGTAAAACCGCAGAACACATCGCGCATCATGCTGATCAACTGGAGAGTACGGGTATCCCCGACTCGGTAGTACACCCGATTGGCGTCCTTGCGCGTGCGCAGCACACCCTTGTCGCGCAGAATGGCCAGGTGCTGCGAAATATTGCTTTGCGAGGTGCCGACGCTTTCAACGATTTCCTGCACGCTGATCTCACGGTCGCCCAGCACGCACAGTATCTTCAGCCGCAACGGATGGGACATGGCCTTCATCGCCCGCGACGCTTGCTCAATATGTTCGGCCTTGTCGATCAACTCGACGTGTTCCAGATTCAACATGGAAAAAATCACCGCCTTGCAACTAAATTTGGAATCGGAAAATAATTGGAACAAGTTTAATGCGTATATTATTAAAACATAATAAAATAATACATCATTTGTTGATAACGAAACGAAAATAAAGTCCATATTGTATGAATGTCACACCGGTTCTACTCATGATTCTGGACGGGTTCGGCTGCAGCCCGGCGGGCCCTGACAACGCCATTAGCCTGGCCAAAAAGCCCTGTTGGGATGATCTCTGGGAAACCCGTCCTCACACCACCATCCACGCTTCCGAAGCCGCTGTCGGCCTGCCCGCGGGGCAGATGGGCAATTCCGAGGTGGGGCACTTGAACATCGGCGCCGGACGGGTTATTTACCAGGAAATCTCCCGCATCAACCATGCCATTTCCACTGGCAGCTTTTTCACCAACCATGAATTATCCGCCGCGCTGGAGGCGATCAAGAAGCACGATGGCGCCCTGCACATTTTCGGCCTGGTGTCGGACGGCGGCGTTCACAGCCACGAGAATCACATTCACGCCATGATCGAAATGGCGGCTAAATTCGGCCTGAAAAAAGTCTACCTGCACGCCTTCCTGGATGGCCGCGACACGCCGCCCAAGAGCGCGGAAATCTATCTGGAGTGCCTGCAGAACAAGATTGACGCCTTGAAGATCGGCAAGATCGCTTCGATTGTCGGCCGCTATTACGCCATGGATCGCGACCACCGCTGGCTGCGGGTGAAAACGGCCTATGACCTGCTCACCCAGGGCAAGGCGGAATTCCGCGCAGAAACCGCCATCGAAGGCCTGCATAATGCCTACGACAGAGATGAAACTGACGAATTCGTCAAACCCACCGTCATTGGCGACCCGGTGAAGATGCAGGACGGGGACGGCATCGTCTTCATGAATTTCCGCTCCGACCGCGCGCGCGAACTTACCCGCACTTTCATCGAACCCGATTTCGACGCTTTCGAGCGCGGGCATGTGCCAAAACTGAGCACTTATTGCACCCTCACCAGCTACAGCGCCGATTTCCACATCCCGGTCGCCTTTCCGCAGGAACGCATCAAAAACAGCTTCGGCGAATACATCTCCCAGCTCGGCCTGACACAGTTGCGCATCGCGGAAACCGAGAAGTATGCCCATGTCACGTTCTTCTTCAACGGCGGGGAGGAAACCCGCTACCCCGGCGAAGAGCGCATCATGATACCGTCTCCCGACGTACCCACTTACGACCTCAAACCGGAAATGAGCGCCCGCGAGGTTACCGACAAACTGGTGGAAGCCATCCTTGCCCGCAAATACGACGCCATCATCTGCAACTACGCCAATCCCGACATGGTGGGCCACACCGGCAATCTCGCTGCCGCCATCAAGGCGGTCGAGACCATCGACGAGTGCATCGCCAGGGTCATTCCGGCAATGCAGGCAATCGGTGGCGAAGTGCTGATCATCGCCGACCACGGTAATGCCGAAAAAATGCTGGATGAAGTCACCCGGCATTCCCATACCGCCCACACCCTGAACCTGGTGCCCTTCCTCTATATCGGACGAGCCGCCAAGGTAGCGAAAACCGGCGCACTGGAAGATGTCGCGCCGAGCCTGCTGAAGATGATGGGGATACCCAAACCGCGCGAAATGTCTGGACACCCGCTTATCGAGTTCGAGTGATTTCAAAACTGGCTAGAAGCGTAATTATCAAAACCGCACTGGCTATATCTGCCGGCGCGCTCCTGCTGGCAGGCCTGACCCTCCCCGCTTCCGCCGCACCGAAACCCGAACTGCAGGAACTGCGCGGCCGTATCGATGCCCTGCAAAAGGAACTCGACAGCAAGGAAGGCGCCAAGACTGACGCCAGCGATGCTCTCAAGACCTCGGAACGGGCCGTCAGCGACATCAATTACAGGCTGCGCGACCTGGCCACGCAACAACAGGACGCCAACGCCACCCTGGCCGGCCTGGCACAACAGAAAGAAAACCGGCAGCAGAGGATAGTGGCGGAACAGGTGTTGCTGGGCAAGCTGCTTTACCAGCAGTACCTGTCCGGCCAGCAGGACCAACTCAAGATCCTGCTCAATCAGGAAAATCCCAATCAGGCCGCGCGCCAACTGCGTTACTACGCCTACCTGGCCCGCGCCCGCAATGAAATGCTGGAAAATCTGCGCGACCATCTCGCAAAATTGCAGCGACTCACCCAGGCTACCGAATCCAAGCAGGCCGAGTTGGCACAAATCCGCGCCGAACAGGATCAGCAGAAACAGCAACTGGTGGCACAACAACAGGCAAAAAAGAAACTGGTGGCACGACTGGCACAGCAAATCGGACGCCAGCGCACGGAACTCACCCAATTGCAGCGCAACGAAAAACACCTGACGCAACTGATCGAACGCCTGGCCAAACAGCAACAAGCCCGCAAAAAACCAGAACGCGCCCCCCGGCGCGATGCCACTCCGGAACAACCCGGCTCATCCCAGCCCCTTGCACTGGCTCAACCACGGACAGGCAAGTTGCCTTTGCCGGTACGCGGGGAACTCGTGGGGCGCTTCGGCAGTCCACGTCAGGACAGCGGCGCGCCGTGGCGTGGTTTATTCATCCGTAGCGCGGCGGGGCAGGAAGTCCATACCATCGCCGATGGACGCGTCGTGTTCGCGGACTGGCTGCGCGGCTTTGGCAACCTGATCATTATTGACCATGGCAAGGGCTACATGAGCCTCTATGGCAACAACGAATCGCTCTTCAAACATGCGGGGGAAAACGTCCGTGGCGGCGATGTGATCGCCAGCACGGGAAACAGCGGCGGCAACCCGGAAACCGGTTTATACTTCGAACTTCGTTTTCAGAGCAGGCCATTCGACCCCCTGACATGGTGCAGGATCGGCTAACAATTCAAGATTGAGGTGGAGAAACAGATGCGCGGCAAAATGCAAAAATTCGGCCTGATCGCCATGGGCGCCCTGCTCGGCGTAATGCTGAGCCTGAATTATTCAGCCGTAGCCGACAAGAAGGCCGATAGCACTCTCCCGGTAGAGGAGTTACGCGCCTTTGCTGAAGTCTTCGGCAAAATCAAGAGCGATTACGTCGAACCGGTGGAAGACAAGAAACTCATCAACGAAGCCATCAACGGCATGCTTTCCGGCCTCGACCCGCACTCCTCCTACCTTGATGCCGATGCGTTCAAGGACTTGCAAGTGGGAACCCAGGGCGAATTCGGCGGCCTGGGCATCGAAGTGGGCATGGAAGACGGCTTCGTCAAGGTAGTCTCCCCCATCGAGGACACCCCGGCCTTCATCGCCGGAATCAAGAGCGGCGATCTCATCATCAAGCTGGACGACACGCCCGTCAAAGGCATGACGATCAACGATGCGGTCAAGCGCATGCGCGGCAAGCCCAACACCCAGATCACCCTGACCGTGATGCGCAAGGGGCAAAACAAACCGCTCACCTTCACCATCACGCGCGCCATCATCAAGATCAAGAGCGTGAAATTCAAGCTGCTCGAATCGGGTTACGGCTATGTGCGCGTCACCCAGTTCCAGGAACACACCGGCGAGAATCTGGCCAAGGCGCTGGATGAGCTCTACAAACAGAACAAGGAACCACTCAAGGGTCTGGTGCTGGATCTGCGCAACGATCCCGGCGGCCTGCTCAACGGCGCGGTCGGCGTTTCCGCCGCTTTCCTGCCGGAAAGTTCGCTGGTGGTTTACACCGAAGGCCGCACCGACGACGCCAAAATGAAGCTCACCGCGAACAAGGAAAATTACCTGCGCAGCCCCAGGGAAAGCGATTACCTAAAAAACCTGCCGGCTGGCGTAAAAGACGTGCCGCTGGTAGTGCTGATCAACGGCGGATCGGCATCCGCGTCCGAAATCGTCGCCGGCGCCCTGCAAGATCACAAGCGCGCCATCATCATCGGCACCCAGTCCTTCGGCAAGGGTTCGGTACAAACCGTGCTGCCGCTCGGCAATGGCACCGCCATCAAACTGACCACCGCGCGCTACTTCACCCCTAACGGGCGCTCCATCCAGGCCAAAGGCATCACGCCTGATATCGTGGCGGAAGACGCGACGGTCAACGGCGTGGACAAGGACTCCCTGTTCAATGTGCGCGAAGCCGATCTGGAACGCCACCTGACCAATGGTCAGGACACCAAAAAGCCTGAGGCTGCGCCGATCAAGGCGCCGACGCCGAAGAAGGAATCGCCCGCCAAAGACCAAGGCGACAGCAAGGACGATGCCACGAGTAAGGAACGGGAAGTGGTATCGAAAAACGACTACCAATTGAATCAAGCAGTAAATCTGCTCAAGGGCCTGCAGATTCGGAAAAGCCGGTAACCCCTCCCCGGCCCACCCCGTGTCAGGGGAGGGTGGCCCACTTCCCCCCTGACAAGGGGGGATTGAGGGGGGTTAGAAGTTGGAAAAAGGACCACCCTTTTTGAACGACAATCAGCTCCTGCGTTACAGCCGCCACATTCTTCTGCCGCAGATCGGCGTCGAGGGCCAGGAAAGACTGCTGGCCGCCCACGCCCTGATCATCGGCGCCGGCGGCTTGGGCTCCCCCATCGCCCTGTATCTTGCCGCAGCCGGGGTCGGCCACATCACGATCTGCGATGGCGACACGGTGGACCTCACCAACCTGCAGCGCCAGATTGCCCACTTCACCCATTCCCTCGGCAGTAACAAGGCGCTGTCCGCGCAACGCACCCTGGCGGCGATCAATCCGGAAATTCGGGTTACCGCCATTCCGCATCGCATCGAAGGCGACGAACTGGCGCTGTTGGTGGCCCAATCCGACGTAGTACTCGATGCCAGCGACAACTTCGCCACCCGCCATGCCATCAACCACGCCTGCGTCAGGCATCGCAAACCGCTGGTTTCCGGCGCCGCGATTCGTTTCGACGGACAGGTCACGGTATTCGACCTGCGCCTGCCGGACAGCCCCTGTTACCACTGTCTGTTCCCGGAAAACGCAGAAGAGGAAGGGGAGCGTTGCGCGGTAATGGGTGTTTTTGCACCCCTGGTCGGAATCATCGGCGCAGTGCAGGCGGCGGAGGCGCTCAAACTGCTGAGCGGCATTGGCCAGTCACTGCGGGGTCGCTTACAGCTACTCGACGGCTTGACGATGGAATGGCGTCAGATCAACCTGAAAAAAGACCCCGCCTGCCCGGTGTGCGCATCCAGCCACGCGTAGGGGCAATTTGATTCGCCCCAATCACCTTGTTCGAAATCCATTTCAAAATAATTATGTAGCCACGCACCACAATCATTGGTGCGTGGGACGCACCCTACAATTCCAGTCACCCCAGCAATATCTTTGCCTGAGCCTGTAGATACTCCATCGGCTCGCGCTTGAAACCACTCTTGGCGAACTGGTGCCAGCGGCCCACGATGAAACTCATGATCAGGTTGGCATGGGCCGCCGGGTCTGCTGTTACGCCCAGGCCGTCCTGGCTCGCCGCGATGCGCAAGGATTGTTTGATGCTCGCCTCGATGCGGTCGTGAATTTGATTGATGCGGGCCTGCAGGCGCTCGTTTTCATTCACCAGCGCATCGCCGATCAACACCCGCACCATCCCCGGATTTTTCTGCGCAAAGCCGAGCAGCAGGGACAACATGGTTTCCAGCTGCTTCATCCCGTCCTGTTCTTCGCTGGTAAGCTTGTTGATGATGCCGAACAGGCTCTGCTCGATGAACTCGATCAGCCCCTCGAACATCTGCGCCTTGCTGGCAAAGTGACGGTAGAGCGCCGCTTCCGAAACTTCTAGCCTGGCCGCCAGTGCGGCGGTGGTGATTTTCTCCCCCTGCGGCTGCTGCAACATTTCAGCCAGCACCTGCAGGATTTGCATCTTGCGCTCACCCGGTTTGGTCGCCATCTGTTTCCCCTTTAATTATTTAATAGCTTGCCTTGCGCCCGCGGTAGTTGCAGCACCGAACGCAGACTCACATCCACACCGGCCACCCGCATGGGCGCCGGCCCAATCAACACAGTTTTCATCCCCAGGCGTTTCGCCGTCTTGAGATTGCCAAGCGAATCCTCCACCATCACGCAACGTCCCGGCGTGAGTCCTTGCGCGTGAAGCAGGCGATAAAAACCCCGTGCATCCGGTTTGGGGCTGAAGCTCGCGCCCTCGATGGAAAATACCGCATCGAACAAATCGTCGATCTGGAGCAGACGCAACACCGCCCGCGCATAAAAAGCCGGCGCGTTGGTATAGACGATCTTGCGTCCGCGCAGGCGCTGCAGCGCCGCACGCAGGCCGCGCTCGCGCAGCACCATGCGCTCCAGCGCGGGGAATTGGTGGGTATGCCATAAAAAATGGCCCGGATCGGTGCCATGGTGCCGCACCAATCCCTGCAAGGTCGCCCCATAACGGCGCCAATAGTGATCGCGCAACTGGTCGGCGGCGCTCTCGTCCAGCGCCAGATGATCCTGCAAGTATTGGGTCATGGCGCGGTTGAGATGCGGGAAAATATGCGGCGAGGCATTGTGCAGGGTGTTGTCGAGGTCAAACACCCAGGTCAACGCGCTGTTGGAAAATTTCAACGCCATAGCCCCGGCACTCAGGCATTCGACCGGATCAGCGTCCCCACGCCTTCATCGGTCAGGATTTCCAGCAACAGCGCATGCTCCACCCGGCCATCGATGATGTGACTGCTCTTGACCCCATTCTTCACCGCTTCCAGCGCCATGGCGATTTTTGGAATCATGCCGCCGGAAATGGTGCCGTCTTCGATCAGGGCATCCACTTGCGCCGCTGTCAGGCCGGTGAGCAGCTTGCCATCCTTGTCCAGCACGCCGGTGGTATTGGTCATCAGAATCAGCTTCTCGGCCTTGAGCGTTTCAGCCAGCTTGCCGGCTACCAGATCGGCATTGATGTTGAACGCCTCGCCCAGATCGCCAACGCCAATCGGGGCAATGACCGGGATGAAATCCTGGGTATCAAGCAGCGTCACCAGCGCCGGGTCGATGTGCGTCACCTCGCCCACCAGCCCGATATCAATCAGCTCTTCTCCATCGGTCTTGGATTTGACCAGCAACTTTTTGGCCCGGATCATGCCGCCGTCGGTACCGGTCAGGCCCACCGCCTTGCCGCCGTACTGGTTGATCAGATTGACGATTTCCTTGTTGACCTGGCCACCGAGCACCATTTCGACGATATCCATGGTTTCCTCGTCGGTCACGCGCATACCCTGGATAAACTCGCCCTGCTTGCCCACCCGCTTGAGCAGATCGTTGATCTGCGGCCCACCGCCGTGAACGACGACCGGATTGAGGCCCACCAGCTTGAGCAGCACCACATCCTTGGCGAAACCGTGCTTGAGGTGCTCCTCGGTCATGGCATTGCCGCCGTACTTGATGACGATGGTCTTGTCCTGGAAGCGGCGGATATAGGGCAGTGCCTCGGAAAGAATATTGGCTTTTTCCTTGGCGGAAGCGGGGGAAAGCGACATGGGAGGCCTCTATTGGAATTGAAGACTGTATGGACGGGTATTCTAAACGAAAGTGAGCGCAAACAAAAAAGGCGGCGTCCATGTTTCGGGGCGCCGCCTTTGCCGCTCTGTCCGGAATTACTGGATAGCCAGCTTCTTCGCGGAACTGACCGCCTTTTTCGGCAACGTCAGTTCCAGCACGCCGTCAGCGAATTTCGCTTGGGCGGTGGCCTCATCCACGTCCTGGGCCAGGGTGAAACTGCGCGCCACCTTGCCGTAGTAACGCTCGGAACGCAGCACTTTATCGCCCTGCTTTTCTTCCTTCTCCTTCTTCACTTCGGCGCTGATCGAAACCTGGTTGCCTTCGATAGTGACGTGAATGTCATCCTTTTTCACGCCGGGCATGTCGGCATGCACGGTATAGGCGCCGTCATTTTCTTTTACATCCATCTTGATCTGCATCTGGGGCTGTCCTTCGAAGACCACCGGGCGCACGAAAAAGCCCTTGAACAGGTCGTCGATGTCACTCAACGGGTCCACGCGGGAAAGATTGAAGGGATCGTAACGGGTAATTCCAGCCATGATTCATCTCCTTAAATATTGCGAGCTCACGAAAGACGGCCTGAAAAGCCGCCACATCACCAAATATAGTGGATTTCCCCCAACTTTCAAGACCCCATGATCCGTTTAGCCCTCATAAACCACATGGCCATCCACCAGCGTATATTTCACTTTCCCGGCCAGTTCCATGTTCTGGAATGGCGTGTTCTTGCCCTGGCTTTTCAGTGCCTTCGGTGTCACGCGCCAATATTCATCGGGAGCGAAAATGCAGATGTCCGCGCTATGACCGGGAGTCATATGGCCA
>JAUYFW010000224.1 GCA_030690835.1 Sulfurimicrobium sp.
CGCAGTTGCACCTTGCGCACGTAGTCCGCGCCGCTGTCGAACGGCGGGTCGATGTAGATCAGCTTGACCTTGCCGCGAAAGCCGTTGGCGAGCAGGTGCGCCAGCACGTCCTTGTTGTCGCCGTGGTAAAGCAGGCCGCCTTGCGGCAGGTCACTGGGCCAGTCGCTCCACAAATCCCCCTCTCCCCCGCCCCCTCTCCCGCTTGCGGGCGAGGGGAGTTCAAAGCGCTCGATGGCTTGCGCGGGGTAGGCGGTGACGCGCGCCAGCGGTTTTTTACCCACCCAGGTGAGCATGGGGCGGCCCTTGGCCTTGGCGATGGTGATGTCTTTAAGTTTCTTTTCACTCATGGATTGACCCAGTTTTCAACTTGCAGATCGGGGACGCGGACAAATTCACGCTCATTGTTGGTGACCAGTACCCAGCCTTCGGCGCGAGCATGGGCAGCGAGCCACAAGTCGTTGTTGCCTATGATCTGACCGTTTTTTTGCAGTTCGGCCTTGATCTGGCCGTAATGTTCGCCAGCGGCTTCGGGCAGATTGGCCAGCGGGATCGCGGCTTTCAGCGTCTCGATGTTCGCCAGCACACGTTCCCGCCGCTGGCTTTTTTCCGCGCCAAAGCGCAATTCGCCCAATGTAATGAGCGACATCGCCATTTCGCTGGAATCATGTTGAGAAAATCGTTGCCAGACGGCGGGCGGAATTTGTTTGGTCAGGTAGATGCAGATATTGGTATCCAGCAGATAGCGCACGCCCATCAGAGATCCTCCCGTTCCTGCGGCGGTTCATCGGAGCGGCCATCGGCCATGAAATCTTCGGGAAACTGCGCCAGCGCGTCGAGAATAGCGGTGGCTTTCTTGGGCACGGCACGCAGCACCACTTCGTCGCCGCGACGGAAGATTTCGACCTGATTGACATCGAAACGGAAATCTTTGGGCAGGCGTACCGCCTGGCTGTTGCCGGATTGAAAAATTCGGGCATATGTCATCGTAGCTCTCCACCAACAAATGTAATAACGTTAAGTATATACGCGAGATGTGTTTTTCCCAATAGCATCATTGGCTAGTAGTCAGTCAGGTTGAAACACCTACAAATTGTAGGTCGGGATTTATCCCGACATTTCGGGCTGAAGCCCGACCTACCATCAATGCGTTTTATGTTGACTGACTACTAGCTTGCCATGGTGTGGCTATTGGTCTTGTAATCATGCGCCCCGGCGGATGCGGTCATCGTCCTCGGCGAGCATTTTCATGATGGCCTGTTCATCTTCTTCCCCGGTGGTCATCACTCTGTCTGGCCGATAGAGACAACCCGCCACCTTGTCCACGGCGGCGCGGATGGCTTCGAGATCGAATTCTGGCTCCTTGAGGGGCGTAAGCAACAGGCAGCCATTCTCAACTCGCACGTCAAAGCGGGTGCCGGGTTCAAGCCGTAGCTTGGCTCGCAGTGCGCTGGGGATGACAACTTGGCCTTTGCTGGATAAACGGGTAATTAGCATGACGACGATCATTCCCCCAGAATAAAGTCGCGCACCTGCTTTTTGCCTTCATCTTTCAATTGCGTGTCGGCGAACATGACGTGGTAGGTGAGCGTGTCCGGGTTCAGCGTTTCCCAGCGTTTGAGGGCGACGGCTTTGCGGCCTTCCTGTGTTTGCGCTGCTTCGCCTTTGTCGTAGCGCGCGAGATCAGCCTTGATGTCCGGGCTGAAGGTATCCTTCTTGATTTCCACGACGAGATGCTTGCCATCGGCGCGGCGCAAGACGAAGTCGGGTGTGTAATGATGCCAGCGGCCATCCTCGCCCAGATACTCGGCGAGCAGGTCGGTTTTGCTTGCGTCGGTGAGGCCGCCGGTGAACCACAGCCCTTCGATTTGGTGGGCTTCGTTCTTGAGCAAGGCCAGCGTCCATTCGAGAAATTCGGCTTCCGGGGCGGAGTCGAAGTTGTAGCCTTCGTAGTGAAAACTATTGGCCAAGGCATGGTTGGCATCCGCTGTGTCCGCCGCCACTTTGTAGAGTGCTTCGCGCTCCTTGGCAAAGCTGATGCGGGTGGTGTAAACCGGCTTGCCGTCTTTCTCACTGCGCTCAAAACCGCTGGCCTTGACCAGCGCCACGGCGATGTCGATTTCCTCAAAGTGTTCTTCGTATTGGGTGCGCTGCGTTTCGATCTGCTGCCCGAGAGCGGGTAGGTGATAGCCGGGTATTTCGGCTTCGGTGCCATAAGCCGCGCGCAAGGCGGCGAGCACGTCGCCAGTTGCAAGGTGGTAATTGGCGGCCAGCTCGGCGGCGGCGGTGTAGCAATCCAGTTCCGACGGCATGACCAGCAAGCGTTCGTCACCGGCATCCACGCGCTGGAGCTTGGTTACGCCGGTTTCGCTTTCCACCACGCCCAGTGTTTCAACCGTTGCGCCTTGCGGTGCGGCAATGTCTGGCACGCTGAAAACCAGCGGCGCGAGTGAGGCGGCATCGGTTTTGCGGCGGTAGCGCAGCACGCGCCGTTTGATGAGCAGCGGTGGCAGATCGGGCTGGTGCAGGATGATTTCCTTTTCCACCCGGTCGGCGTGCTGGCTATCCAAATCCTTGAGGCTGGTGCCGTAAGTTTCGGCAAGCTGGCTTTCCAGCGTTTTGCGGTTGCTGCCGGTGAGATAAACGCGCGCCGGATGGGTGTTGCCCGGCACTTGCCGCAAGCAGCGCGTGGCGGCTTGCAAGACAAAGTTGTTGCTGTTGGCGAGCTTGCGCACCAGCGCGCAGGCAAACAGGCTGGGGCAGTTCCAACCCTCGGTGCCCATGTTGACCAGCAGCAGGATGCGGTGGGGCGCTACGGGGTCGCGTGCCACGGCTTCGAATGCCCGCCGCGTGGCTTCGCTGGAGGTGTTATCCACGGTGAGGAGGATGTCCGTGCCGATGCCGCGCAGCGCCAGTGCCGATTCAATCGCGCCGCGCAATTCGTCGCGGGTGCCGATGTTGGGGAAATACAGCGCGAGCTTGGCGGGCGCGCCGTTGGGCAGGCTGACCGCCCAGTAGCGACTGACGAAATCATCGATCACCGCGCTCACCAGCGTGTCGGCTTCGCCCTCGTCAAGATCAAACACTTTGATGTTGTTGGCCAGTTCTTTCAGCACGCCATCGCGGATGCCTTCGCCGAGGCCGTACCAGACCACGACATCGCGCAAGGGTTGGCGCTCGAAATAAGGCGTGCCGGTGGCGTTAATCACGACGATCAGATTGGTTTGCCGCGCCAGATAGTCGATGGTGCGGCGCACTTTCTTGATGCCGTCATCCTTGAATACGGCCTCGCCGGTTGCCGGGTCCTTGACCCATTTGCCCAGCAGCTTTTGGCCGTAGGTGTGGTGGGCTTCGTCAGAAAATACCGCCAGGTGCGGCAAGGAGGCAATCGCCTGCAAGCGCAGATTGGCCAGTTCGGTCGCTTCCGCCTCCTTGGTGCTGGTGAGCAAGGCAAGCTGATTGCCGTTGCCGCGTGAGGTGGGTTTCTGGATGCGAATTTTTTCGGTGTTGGTGACGATGATGTTGAAGCTGCTGCCCCATGTAATGGGAATCTGTTTGTCGCCATCGCGGGTGAAAGTGAGTTTGAGGCTGGCAGCAAAAGGTTTGTGTAACCGAACTGGCAGCAAGCGTTCGTAGGGGACATCCGCCAATTCGCGCAAGGCGCTGAGAATGGTTTTGCCGGGAGCGAATACCAGCGCGTTTTGCACAAACGGGCCATCGGGATATTCCAGTGCCAGCGCGAATTCTGTCGCGACTATCGAACCCATCAAGATGGTTTTGCCTGCGCCCATCGCGAGGGCGAGGATGTAACTGGCGTAATCGAGGGTGAGGGATTCGCGCAGGCTTTCCAGTTGATGTTCGCGAACAAATTGGTTGTCGTTGAGTACGCGATTCAGGCAGGCATCGAATCCTTCATCGGCGATATAGCTCACAATATCTGGATGAGTGAGCCCCATTGCCTCGCGTCGCTCTTTCGGTTTGGGAAAGAGCTTTTCATAAAGCTCGGGTATCTTGGGGGTGTTCAGAACCAGCCGAAGATACCAGTAAGTTTCCAACGCCCGAAATTGCGCACGGCGCAAATAACGCAACTGGCCGGTGTGTTCATCCTCAACGGCAAATTCCAATATCTCGCGAATGGAGGGGTAATCGATACAAGGATATTTCCCTTGCCGCCATTCATCAACTTGGATTGCCAGGGATTGAAATAGGGAGGTCATATCTGGGTTCAACCTAAAAAACTCATTTGGCCACAGAGAACACAGAGTTCACAGAGAGAAACAATGGTTTATCGTGAATATGAGCATCACCCACCGGGTGAACCTGATAACAATGCGAAACCCGCGTCATCTCTGTGTCCTCTGTGATCTC
>JAUYFW010000226.1 GCA_030690835.1 Sulfurimicrobium sp.
CGGCTATTCTTCCATTGACGCCTGATTCGGGAACAGCACTTCGGCAAAGCCGAACTGCCGCATGTCGGCAATGCGCATCGGGTAGAGGATGCCATTCAGATGATCGCATTCGTGCTGCACCACCCGGGCATGGAAGTCAGATACGCTACGGTCGATGGCCCTGCCCGCAAGATCGAAGCCACGGTAGCGCAAACGCTTGTAACGCGGCACCTTGCCGCGCATGCCCGGCAGGGACAGGCAGCCTTCCCAGTCTTCTTCCAGCGCCTCGCCAATGAATTCCAGTTGCGGATTGATCAGCACGGTGTCGGGTATCTCTTCCGCTTCCGGGTAACGCGGACTTTTGAAACCGCCGAAAATCGCTACCTGCAAAGGAACTCCGATCTGCGGCGCGGCCAGCCCGGCACCGTTAAGCGCCGCCATGGTGGCGCGCATATCCGCGATCAGCGCATGCAACTCGGGGGCATTGAAGTCGCGCACCGGCTGCGCGACCTCCAGCAGGCGCGGGTCGCCCATCCTGAGCACGGACCTAATCATTATTATGCAGTACCACCAGATGCCCGAGCACGCCGCGCACCCGCTGCATCGCCAGCTTCAACACCGCCTCCACCTCTTCATAGGGAATGGCATCCTTGCTGGAGCCGCGCCCGGCGGCGTGATTGGCCGAGACCGCGAGCGCCGCGTAGCACAGGCCGATCTCCTTGGCCAGAACGGCTTCCGGCATGGCGGTCATGCCCACCATGGTGGCGCCATCGCGTTCCAGGCGGTTGACCTCCGCCGCCGTTTCCAGGCGCGGGCCCTGCACCGCGGCATAAACCCCGCCGTCGATGTATTTCTCTCCCGCCTGCCGGCAGGCATTCATGCAAAGCTGGCGCAAATCCTCGCAGTAGGGCCAAGTAAAGTCGATATGCACGACCGGCTTGGTGCCGCAGTTCTCCTGGCAATCCTGGTAGCTTGCGCTGCGCCCCCAGGTGTAGTCGATGATCTGGTCGGGAATGGCGATCGCGCCCGGCACGAGATCGGCGTGAATGCCGCCCACCGTGGCGATGGATAGCACGTCTTTCACCCCCTGGGCATGCAGCGCCCAGAGATTGGCGCGGTAATTCACCGCATGGGGAGGAATGGTATGACCGTAGCCGTGACGCGCCAGGAAAACCACCTCGTGTCCATTGATCTGGCCAAAGGTCAGGGCGCCCGAAGGGTCGCCAAAAGGCGTGCGCACCACCTTGCGGCTGACATCCTGGAGATCCGACATCTGCGTCAGACCGCTGCCGCCGATAATTCCGAGCATATTAGTTTTCCTTCATTGCATAAATCGCGGGCAAATTGCGCCACGCGCCGTGAACATCCATACCGAAACCGAACACATAGCGGTCAGGCACGCGCAATCCGACGAAATCGGCATGAATGGGTTTGGGATGGCCAGTTTCCTTCTCGGCAAAAACCGCGCTGTAACAGGCTGTCGCGCCGAGTTCCAGCACGCTGGCGCGAATTTCGGCCAGGGTGATCCCTTCGTCCAGAATATCATCCAGCACCAGCACCACCCGCCCTTTGACGTTCACGGGAGGCGGCACTTTCCACACCATTTGTCCGCCGCGGATGGCATCTCCGTAACGCGACACCTGCACGTAATCGAAATCCAGAGGGAACTCCAGCAGCGGCAGCAACTGGCCGGCAAACACCGTCGCGCCGCTCATCACGCTGAGCACCAGCGGCTGCTTGTCCGCCAGTTGCGCCGAAATTTTCCCAGCCAGCCGTTGCACGGCGTCGGACACTTCCTGAGCGGAATGGATCAGGTCCGCCGTTTTGTAAATTTCCCAAGCTTTTTCCGCTGCCAGCATTATTTATCCCAGATTATTAGAGCCAAAATACCGCTGTGGGAGCGGCGCCAACCCTCTCTCCAACTCTCTCCCAAAGGGAGAGAGGGCGATCGTCCCTTCCCCTTCAAGGGGAAGGCTAAGATGGGGATGGGAGTTGGCCGCGATTTGCGTCCGCATTCGCGCCGGGGGCGGCGCTCCTACATGCACGAGCATTCCAATGGACAATCCGGGTTAAATTGATTTTCAGATCAACGCCTCCAGCCCCTTGCGGTCAAGCAGGTTCAGCAGCTTGGCCGAAGGGCCGCTTGGGTGCTTGTCGCCGATTTCCCATTGCCGCACGGTTGACAGGCTGGTGTTGAGCACCGATGCCAGCACGGCCTGGCTGAGTTTGTGGCGGTCCCGCAAGGCGCGGATTTCCTCGCTGGAATACTCGGGCACAGGGGCGAGGCACAGCGCGTCGTATTCCCGCATCCGGCGCTTGTCGATGAAGCCGGCGGTGTGGAAGTCGCGCGCGGTTTCGTGGACGGCGTCCAGAATTCGGCCGCTCCCTTTAGTTTTGGCTGTCATGGCAAATCTCCTGTAAAGCTTCACCCTCGGCATGGGCGTCAAGTTCGGTCGAGGAGAGTTTCAGCAAATCAGCGGCAATGGCTTGCAGTGCCTCCAGTTCCTTGGCGCTCACGTTGGCTCGGTCATTCTTCTCGAAACCAAAAACGAAGAACCAGCGATTGCCTTTGTTCGTCGCCACCAAGGTGCGCACGCTGCCGCTCTTGCCCCGCCCCGGCAGCGGAACGCGCTTCTTGACTACGCCGCCACCGAGATCGGCATCAACCAGCCCGTTCTCCATTTCGGACACGGCTACGCAGAGCGCCGCATCGGTCAGCTCCGTCTTGCGCATCCAGCGGTTGAAGTAGCGGGTCTTGAAGACTCTTCCCATGAACAAAGTATATCACTTAGTGTATTATTTTACACCCGGGGTTCCCTAACCCCACGCCACCCGAAACTGCGCCACAAATTCCTCCACCTTCGCCTCGGGCAGGCCGTTGATGCCGGCGGCAGCCTTGCGCCCGCCGCCGCTGTCGAAGCGCCGGCACAGCTCGTCCGCTCCCGTCGGCGTTGCGAGCGGGGCGCGCACGCTGACGGTGTAACCCTCCGCACGCCGCGTCAGGATCGCATGGGCGCGGTTCGGCCAGGACTGCGCCAGGCGATTGCCGAACGAACCGCTGACGCGGCGGCTCCAGGGCGCATCGGGCAGGATATACAGCGCGCAGGCTTGCGTCGCCATCTCCGGCTGGAGCTCCTCGGCTTTGGCCATATCTTCGGCATAGCCTTGTTGCAGTTGGCGAAATGCGGGCTCTTCGGCGATGAAGGCGAAGGGGTCAACATGGCGATGCAGCAACCGGTACAACTCATCGGGTGGAAAATGGAGATCGGCCAGGGTTTCCCCGTAACCATTGTAATTGAGACATACGCCCAGGCTCTGCAATACGTCGAGCTGGTCGGCGCTTAAATGCAGGGGCTCGGCAGCACGTCGCGCGGCTTCGTAGAGGTTGTCGCCGAACGCGCCGACCACCGCCCAGATGCGATACCGGCCTTGCAGGAAACGGTCGACCAGCAGGCTGGTGCAGACGTCCGGAGCACGGTCGATATGGACATCCAAGCCCCGATGAGCGGGAATATCGCCGGAAAAATGATGGTCGAAATAGGCCACCTGAACACCTCGCTCCAGCAAGGCCAGCAGCGCCGCCCGGTTCTTGTCCAGAGAGATGTCCAGCACGGTGATCTTGTCACCCGGTTTCGCCACGACCCGCTCAAGTAAGGTAATATCCCTTTTCACCCCGGTAATCAGCTGGCTGTCCGCGGGATAGGCCAGCCGCAGCTGGTGCAGGGCGCAAATGCCGTCGGCGTCGCCATTGAATACGTCGTAATGAGTCATGTAATTTTAGATCGCGCAGGTTAGCTGACTATGCTAGCACAGAAAAATAAAGCCTCCGGCGCCAGCCCCATTCTGGCAGCCGCCTACGCCTTGCTGATCGTTTACGGCAGCCTGTACCCGTTTAGCGGCTGGCTCCCGGCCGAGGACATGCTGGCCTTCCTGACCGCCCCCTGGCCGCGCTACATCATCCGTTCGGATATCATTACCAACATCCTGATCTACCTGCCGATGGGCCTGCTCGTCGCGCGTGCGTTGCGTTACCGGCTGCGTCCGGGCGCGGCGGTGATCGCCGCCACCGCGCTGTGCCTGCTGTTAAGCCTTGCCATGGAAAGCCTGCAGGCCCTGCTGCCGGAACGGGTTTCCTCCCTCCTCGACTTGCTGCTCAACGGCTTGGGCGGGCTGGGCGGCGCGCTGCTGGCGAGGTTGACCGTCAATCCGCCGGGGCCGCTGCGCAGGCTGGCCGCGCTGCGCCGCGAATGGTTTCTGCCCGGGCGCGCCATGGATCTGGGTTTGGTCGCCCTCGGCTTATGGGCGCTTGCGCAGCTCACCCCGCTGCTGCTTTCGCTGGATACCGACCACCTGCGCAAAGGGCTGCTGCCGCTGTGGACACCCGGCTTCCCCACGCTCTTCAACTGGGCGCTGCTGGCCGCCTACGCCTGTACCATTACCGGCCTGGGTTTGTTTGGCACGATACTCGCCCGCGCCGAAAGGAACACCTCACTCCCATTCATCGGCTTTGTCAGCGCCGTGCTGCTGGTGAAAATTCTGGTGATGGGCCGCTATCTTGCGCTGGAAACGGCGATTGGCGCCGCCATGGGAATTGCCCTGGCGGTTGTCCTGCGCCCCGCCCCCAAGCCACTCCGGTTTGGCGCAGGCGGCCTGGCCTTGCTGGCCGGATTCGCTCTCGCCGAACTGGAACCGGCGGCCAGCGTGATCTTCAAGCCCCTCCAGCCGTTCAACTGGATTCCCTTCCATGGCCAGATGCACAACCTTTCCGTTTTCAGCGAAATCCTTTCGCTGTTCTGGCCGTTCCTTGCCCTGGGATGCCTTGGCGCTTTCGCCACCCGGCCCAATCGGCGCAGGTGGATGGCTTTTATCGGCGGCTTGCTGGTGCTGACCTTCATATTTCTGCTGGAATGGCGGCAGCAAACCATTCCCGGACGGAATGCCGACATCACCGATGTCCTGCTGGCACTGGCAGGATGGTCACTGCCCTGGTGGTGGCGCATCCATACCTCACGAGGAGAACCGCATGGACAGCCTGGCCGAACTTACCCATAAACTGCGCGACTTCGCCCGGGAACGCGACTGGGAGCAGTTTCACTCACCGAAGAACCTGGCAATGGCGATGATCGTGGAAGCGGCGGAACTGGTGGAACATTTCCAGTGGCTCACCGTCGAGCAAAGCCATACGCTCGATGCCGCCAAGCGGGAGGAAGTGCGCCAGGAAATCGGCGACGTGCTGATTTACCTGACGCGCATCGCCGATCAACTGGGCATCGACCCGGTTGCCGCAGCGCATGACAAGATGGTGATCAATGCCGCAAAATACCCGGTTGAACTTGTTCGTGGCAGCGCTGCCAAATCAGGCAACAGCGGCAATCAAACCCAAAAATAGCCACAGAGCACACCGAGATCACAGAGAAAATTCCCGATTCCTCGAACTCTGTGTACTCTGTGCTCTCTGTGGCAAAAGACTTTATAAGCTTTCAAGGAAATCAACATGAGCTACTACCAGAAACACGTTTTCTTCTGCACCAACGTGCGCGAGGACGGCGGCCAGTGTTGCAGCCAGCATGGCGCGCAGGAAATGCGCGATTATGCCAAGAGCCGGATCAAGAAGCTCGACCTCAACGGCGAGGGCAAGATCCGCATCAACAGCGCCGGTTGTCTCGACCGTTGCGGCGAAGGCCCGGTGCTGGTGGTCTATCCTGAAGCGGTGTGGTACACCTACGTGGACAAGGAAGACATCGACGAGATCGTCGATCAGCACCTGGTCAACGGCAAGATCGTCGAACGCCTGAAAATCTGAGCTTCTGGATGCATGGCGTGTCAGCGATAGATTCAAAGAGCCCAATGCGTAACCGGTCAGGAGTGCAGCAATGCTGAAACGTATCGTTCTCGCCACTGCGCTGGCGCTGTCGCTAAACGGCGCGCCAGCTGTTGAAGCTGAAAGGGTGCCCGCCGTCGAAGTATATGGACCGGTTGGATGCCTGTCCTGCATGGAATACATTTACCATCTTGGCCAGAACGGGATTGCCGCGACCTTCAAGGGAACGGCTGACATGGCGGCGGTCAAGCGTCGCCTCAGGGTTCCGTCCGCCGTGGCGTCGACACTTACCGCAAGTGTCGGCGGCTACTTTATCGAAGGGCATGTCCCAGCCGACGATATCAAGCTGCTGCTCCGCGAAAAACCAAAGGCCCGCGGCCTGGCGGTACCAGGCTTACCGCTCGGTGCGCCGGGATTCGAGGAGACGGACCCATCGTGCGAGGCAGGCTGCACGATACTGGCCGGAGACTCCGGGCGCGAACCGCTCCGCGAACTGTTTTTCACCCTGCTGGTGGCGCCGGACGGCAAAACCAGTGTCTACGCACGTCACTAACGACTCAAAAGAAAAAAAGTAAGCAATGAACCCCGGAGATGAATCAATCCTCCAGCGCGCGCACTTTCACCGTCTTGCCTTTCACCTTGCCGGCCGACAATTTGCGAACGGCTACACTTGCGATGTTACGCGCGACGGCAACATAGGTGGATAGCTCGGTCACCGTAATCTTGCCGACTTGCTCGCG
>JAUYFW010000234.1 GCA_030690835.1 Sulfurimicrobium sp.
GCGCCACGGCATCCGCAAGGGACTGTTGACGGTGTTTTCCGACGAGCAGCCCAGCGCGCCGCTGCCGCCCCAGCCGGTGGAAGGATCGGGGCGTCCGCGCGCGGTCAACGGGACTATCAGTTATATGCCGCCGCTGTTTGGCTATATGCTTGCGGGAGCGGTGATACAGAAGCTGCTTGAGCCCGATGAGCAGGTTGGTTAGCGGCTTTATCGCGTAACCCACCAGAAGTAGGCGCCTCTAGGCGACATTCAACACCAGTTTTTAGAAGGAAGATTGGGTCTGTTGGGTTACGGCGCAAACAGCCGCACCTAACCCAACCTACAGGACTGAGTTATTCGCCCTTTTTATGCAAAATTCAGGTTAGTCTATGCTGTAGAAATAATTCTGTATTTCCACATTGCTTTCGGCTGGAGGGTGAAATGAATAAGCATGTCTTGCACATTGCCTTGGTTACGGCATTTGCCAGTTATCTTCCGGGTGCGTTTGCGGCGCCGGTCAATTACGAAATGAACTTGCGCAGCTATTCTGGACTGGGTGCGGGAGGCGCCACTGGCATGATGTCGGCGATGTTCGGTGGCAAGGGGAACATTTCCAAGCAGATGGATTTGCGGCTGGCCAATCCTGCGGATATTCCCGGCGGCTATAGCGCCGAGCACCTCGTGCCAGAGGGCATGCGTATCGGCCCATCGCTGCCGCTGAAGGGCGAGCGGCGCGGCACGGGGGGTGGCGGCAGCTCGGAGGCTGAACAACCCGACGGCAAAGTGCTGATTTATTGGGGTTGCAGCGAGACCGTGCTGAAAGGTCAGCCGGAAGTGATCGACCTGAAGGCCATGAGCAGCCGCCTGTCGCCGGAAGTGGCGGCGATGGCTCAGCAGAGCCGCAAACGCAAAGGCGGTGGCGATGCTGGCGAAACTTTGCCGCCGCGCACGCTGTGGTGGCCGTATGGCGACAACGCTTTTACCGGAATTCCCACCGAAGCCTCGGTAGTCGGCGAGCATGTGGTAAAGGCCAGTTTCATGCAGCAGGAGATTCGCTATGCCCTGGACAAGGACATGGATTTCCTCGAAGCGCTCAACTTCAAGGCCAGCAGTTCCGACCTCAAGGCGGCGATTCCACTGACATGGGATCAGCTTTCTCGTGCCAAAGGCTACAATCTGAATGCCGTTGGCGCCGTCGGCGATAAGGAAATCATCATCTGGATGGCGGCCAGGAACAAGAATCCGATGCTGCCGGGCAGCCAGAATAGCTGCACGATTCCGTCCGGTATTTTCCAGAAGACGTCAGGCGCCATGGCAATGGCGGAGGCGGTCGGGCCGACCAGGGGCTTTGCCTATCCGCCACTCAAGCCCGGCGAGAAAAAACCGCTGATCTGGACTGCGAAAGTGCGGGTGAGCGGATTCGATAATCTGATGCTCGGAATGGGTGATGTCGCCAAGGATGCGGCCACCGATGCGGCTGCGGATTCGGTGGTACCGGGCGGAGGCAGCGTGATCAAGTCGCTCAAGGGCTTGTTCGGCAACTGACGGGTTATCGCTCGCAGCCGCCCGTGACGGCGTTCGTGGGTATCTGACTTATTCCGCCAGCAGAGCTACCGTCGTTTCGGCGGTGGTTTTGTCGATTTCAAGCTGCACCACGCAGTATTCAGTCTGTTCTTCGACAGGCGTGGGGTCGTCCGCACAACTGCAACCGGCAATAATCCCCGTATAAAAAATGCCGGCTTTTGCACGGATGAAACCGGCTTCCTCGGAAATGCTGATAATCCGCACATTGAGTTTGTCATCCAGGGCGTAGCTGCTGGTCGATAACCCCTGCTGCAAGGGGAGCTGTTCGGCACCCATCTGCTCGATTTCCGCCTTGAGGGTGTCCTCAAAATCAGGGGTTCCCCAGGTGTTTAATGATTTGGCGAGTCGAATCATTATTTCCTTCCTGGTTAGTAGTCAGTCAACATGAAACGCACGGTACGTAGGAGCGGGCTTGCCCGCGATCAGCGGCATTAATCGCGGGCAAGCCCGCTCCTACATCCATCTGATTCAACGTGTTGACTCCTAGTAACCGGGGGCTTTATCGCTGGATTCTTCCCGTTCCTTGCTCGCCTGTTCGACCGTCTTTCCCACGCCCTTGGCCTTGTCCAGCGCTTCGCGCTGCGGCGCGAACAGCTTGGTGGCGGATTTGTCCGGTTCGGTGTGCGGCACCGGCGGCTGGTAGGGTTTTTGTTCGCAGGCGGCGAGCAGCGCCGTGGCAAGCAGTAAAACGATCAGTCCGAAGTGCTTCATTTTATCTCCTCGAATAATCCAGTCGGCAGGCCATCGATGCTGACCCGGTTCTTTTCGTGCTGGTAGTCGCGCACGCCCTGTTCGCCTTTCCTTTCTACCCAGCGCAGCAGCGCCTCGCGTTCTCCAGTATAGGTGTAAAGGGGTACGCCGGCACCGCAGGAGGTTTGCAGCGATTCGATGTCGAGCAGGATGATCTGGCGCGTGCCGGGCAGGGAGGGGAATAGCGGTGTGAGTGCCGCCCATTCGGAATCGCCCGGCTTGATGGCGCGCCCCCGGCCATACAGGCGCAGGATCAGGTGGTTGCCCTCGAAGGAACAGAACATCAGCGTCATGCGGCCGTCCGCCAGCAGGTGGGCGGCGGTTTCGTTGCCGCTGCCGGTGAGGTCGAGATAGGCCACTCGCTTGTCGTCCAGCACGCGCAGGCCGTCCAGACCCTTGGGCGAGAGGTTGATGCGACCGTCATTGGGCGCGGTAGCGACGAAGAAAACGTGCTGCCGGGCAATGAAGGCTTTGAGGTTGTCGTCCAGCGCCGGATAAAATTTGGCCATGAATTTATCCTAAAAAAAGATCGGCCGCAAAAAGGCGCAAAAATCACGAAATTCTCGATTTTCTTGAGCTTCTTGTGACTTTTTGCGGCTATGATTCTCCGTCTCTTTTCCAGTTTGCCGGTTCATTCGTCTTCCCCCCAGCGCGCCATCAATTTGTGTTCGACATCGAGATGATCGAGGATGCGCGCCACGATGAAGTCCACCACTTCGTCCACGCTCTGGGGGTGGTGGTAGAAGCCGGGGTTGGCGGGGAGGATGACGGCGCCGGCGCGGGCCAGTTTCAGCATGTTCTCCAGATGGATGACAGAAAACGGCGCTTCGCGCGGGACGATGATGAGCTTGCGGTTTTCCTTCAGCATCACGTCGGCGGCGCGTTCGATCAGGTTGTCGGACAGCCCTGCCGCGATCGAGCCGAGCGTGCCCATGGTACAGGGGCAAACTACCATGGCGTCGGCCGGGTTGGTGCCGGAGGCCACCGGGGCGAACCATTCGTCGCGGCCGAATACCCTGAGCTGTTCGGGCGATGCGTTGTAGCGTTCGCACAGCATCTGCTGCGTCTCTAGCGGGCGGGAAGGCAGGGTCAGGTCCATTTCCTGTTTCGCCACGATCTGCGCTGCCTGCGAATACAGGAGGTAGACCCGGCTGCCGCTTTCCAGCAGGCACTGCAGCAGGCGCAGGGCGTAGGGCATGCCGGAAGCGCCGGTCAGCGCCAGGGTGATGGTTTTGTTTTGGGTTTTCATTGTTCTGATTGTAGGCCAGGTAAGCGGCGCGCTCAATGCTGCGGTGCGGATGTGTCGGGTGGGGGTGCTGCAGGCCGCGGGGTGGTGGCCGCAGATGTATCCGCTTCAGCCTTGAGCCTGACCTTTTCCTCCGCCTCCGCTTCGGCCTTGAGCCGGTCTTCCTCATGTTTTTGTCGGATCAGCGTGCAGAGGGCTTTTTCGAATACGTCGCCGAGGCTGTCCGGGATGATCGGGGCGGGGTCGCCTTCCTTGGTCGGGGCGTATTCGAAGAGTTCTCCTGCCGGGGTGTAGAGCAGGTAGCTGATCAGCTTGAGGGTGTGCTCGGCGCAATGGATGCGTTCGCGGTACAAGGCGCTGGCAATGAGCTTGTCCTTGAAGGGTTGTGGCGTGTTGAAAACCACTTTTTTCCAGTAGGTGATCTCGTCGTCATTGAGGAATAGCTTGGATCGATCGTAATAGTACAGGCTCTGATCGGCTGCGGTGTGGATCTTCACCCATTCTGCCGCGATCGTGACGGACGGCGCGGCTGCCAGGCAGGCCAGTAGCAGGAACGCGCGCTTCATGGCTGGGGTAGCGGTGTCCGGGCGGGGGCAGGGTTCTCGCCCTCGGCCAGGAGTTTGGCGGTGATCAGCCCGTTCACGGTGCCGAACAGCAGCGCGGCGGCGGCGAAAATCGGGGCGAGGTAGAGGATGCCGGCATGGGGAATCAGCCACAGGTAAACCACGGCCATTTGCCCGGCGATATGGACGGAGGCGGCGATGATGCTCAGGGAGACTGCGCCGAACCAGCTTCTCGGCAGATGTCGCGCCAGCGCCAGCGCTGCGAGGCTGGCTGCCGCGCCGGAAAAACTCAGGGCGAACGAAGGGGAAAGAAAGGTGCCGAGGATCAGGCTGCCCGCCACCACCCGCAGCAGTGTTACCCACACGGCAGCGCGCAGGCCGAAGCGTTCCAGCACCAGCAGGGTGACGATGTTCGCCAGCCCCGGCTTGATGCCGGGCAACGGCGAGGGGATCACGGCTTCCATCACCGAAAGGCCAATGGCGAACGCCGCCAGCCGCGCGATGCGGTGGTCTTCGGGGGTGGTCTGAAAGGAAATCTGCATATCATTACCGCAAAGGACGCAAAGGTACGCAAGGTACCCCATGGTATTGCTTTCTTTCGCGTACCTTTGCGTCCTTTGCGGTGAAAATTTTTTTGGGAGGCATTGTTGAAAGCATCATGCTGAATAAACCCAGATTGTCCATTGGAATGCTCGTGCCTGTAGGAGCGCCGCCCCCGGCGCGAATGCGGCCGCAAATCGCGGCGAGGGCGCCGCTCCTACAGCGGCGTTTTGGCGCTAATGGATAATCCGGGCTGATGTCTGCTCTTGCATTTCACGCTTCACAGCAAGGGCGTAGCCCAAGCGGTTTCACATTTCACTTGTCGCCTAGAGGCGCCTACTTTTGGTTCATGATTCTGGGCGGCAATTTGCCATGCCCGTTAGGTGTACTAGCGCGCCAGCACCTGATCCGCTGGTGCTGCGACGCGGGGCGGGCGCCCCGGTGCCCGTGATGTGGTGCTGGATTTCAGCGAGGCCCAGATATGACGAATATCTTCCAGATGGGATGCGGCCCACTCCAGATCATGGCCGATCAGGTCCGGCTCGTTCGTCGTTCCGGCGCCTGCCAGACGCTCGCGAATCCGCGTCAGGCCGGCCAGTGCCGAATCTATTTGTGCCTGCATGATTTCTTGCGGTTGCATTCGATGCGCTCATTCCATTTCATGTTGCGAAGAGGCTGGCATCGTAAAGCAAAAATATGTCAGCAACGTGACAATGTGGCGCCTTGGCGAACCGGGAAGTCATCTGGAGTAGCGCCAAGGCTATCGGCCGCCGCTCCAGGGATGCTGGGGCGCGGGCTTGGCTGGCGCGGGTTCACTCTTCGCTGCGTTCTTGGCTGATTCGGCCGGCGCTGCCGCTTTCTTCACCAGCGCGCTCTTGGGATAACCCGCCGCATCCAGCGCCGCATCCCAGGCGCCTTTTTCATAACCCTTGCTCACCGCACCGCCCACCACCAGCACCGGAACATACGCCGCACCTACCAGTTTCGTGAGGGCTTCGGCATCGGCGGGCGAGGTTTGCGGGTTTTTCGTGGCGTAGGGAATACCGCGCTGGGTGAGATGATCGCGCGCCTGCTTGCAGGGTTCTCCACAATCGTTGGCGTAAAGCGTGACGGGCGATTTCTTGATGGCCTGGCGGGTCGCATAGGGCAGTTCGGAGGTGTCGATGGTGCTGGTGCTCAAATTCTTTTCCTCGACCTTTTTGGCGCTGGCCGGGGGCGGCTGATCGGTATAGTGGACTTTGCCGTCGGCATCGACCCAGCGGTACAAATCCGCCGCCTGAACCAGGCCGGCGGCAATGCAGCAACATAAAAACAGCGCGAATCTCATGGCAACTCCTTATGGAATATCCTTCTTTGAGCCCGTGTCATAAAAAATGTTCTTGACCGGCATTTTAACGAGAAACTCGCGTAAGCGAGCCTTCGTCCCCCCTCCCGTCTCGCGGGGGAGGGCAGGGGTGGGGGAAACGGTCAAAGCGAGTCTCATAATCAGGGGTGACACATTTGACATGACCGTTAAGTCGCCTTGTTTTTAGGCAGGCTTTTCAGCCTGGACTCGATCTGGTCGCACAGGGTTTTAAGCACCTTGATACGCGCGAAATACTTGTCGTTGGCCTCTACCAGCGTCCACGGAGCGCTTTCGGTGCTGGTGCGGTCCACCATGTCGCAGATCGCCTGCTCGTAGGCGTCCCATTTTTCGCGGTTGCGCCAGTCCTCGTCGGTGATCTTGTAGCGTTTGAAGCCGGTTTTTTCGCGCTCCTTGAAGCGCTTGAGTTGCTCTTCCTTGCTGATGGTCAGCCAGAACTTGCTCACCACGATGTTGTGGCGCGCCAGTTGGGACTCGAAATCGTTGATTTCGCTGTAGGCACGCATCCAGTCGGCTTCCGAGCAATAGCCCTCGACCCGTTCCACCAGCACCCGGCCATACCAGGAGCGGTCGAAAATCGTCACCCGTCCGCGCCGCGGTACATGGCGCCAGAAGCGCCACTGGTAAGGCTGGGCGCGCTCTTCCTCGGTCGGCGCGGCAATCGGCACCACCTGATAGATGCGCGCATCCAGCGCACCCGTGATACGGCGGATGCTGCCGCCCTTGCCGGCTGCGTCGTTGCCCTCGAAAACCGCGATCACGGTGATTTCCCTGAAGCGGGGGTCGCGCGTCAGCAGGGCGAGCTTGCCCTGGTACTTCTCCAGTTCCTCCTCGTATTTTTTCTTTTCGATTTTCTGCGAGAGATCCAGTGTTTTAAGGATATCCAGATGATCGATCGACGGCAGTAAGGGCGGTGCATTGATTCCTGCCGCTGGCTTTTCGGCCGCATCGAGACGCTTGCGGATCGCTTCCTGAATCATTTTGCCGATGGTCAGGCTGCGGTAGCGCGGGTCTTCGCCCTCGACAATGAACCACGGCGCCTCGGCGGTGCTGGTATGGCGGATCACGCTCTCGTGCACGGTGCGGAATTTGTCGTAGAGTTTGAAATGCTCCCAGTCCCGGCCGGTCACACGCCAGCGCGTCTTGGGGTCTTTTTCCAGCACCTTGAGACGTTTTTCCTGCTTGTCCTTGGATAAATGCAACCAGAATTTAATGATTAGCGCGCCTTCGTCGGTGAGCATCTTCTCCAGCCGTTTGGCGCGCTCCAGGCTCTGGTCGAGATCGGCGATTTTGGTGACGCCGGTCACGCGATTGAGAATCGGCCAGGTGTACCAGGAGCCGAGAAACACGCCGATTTTTCCCTTGGGCGGCAGCGCGCGCCAGAAGCGCCACATCATCGGCCGGTCGAGTTCCTCGTCGGACGGCTCGCCCATGCCATGGGACTGCACGTGGCGCGGATCCATCCACTCGTTGAGCAGGTTGACGGTTTCCCCGCGCCCCGCGCCATCCACCCCGCCGAGCAGGACAATGACCGGGAACTTGCCGCTTTGGGCTAGATCGAGCTGTGTATCCAGCAGCGCTTCGCGCAGCAGCGGCACTTCCTTGTCGTATGTCGCCTTGTCTATCTTGTGACCCAGTTCAGCCGATTCGAACATGCTTATCCTCCCCGATAAAATGCTATCTCATACCCCTTTGCGGCAAAGATCAAGAGGCCGGACGCCGAAAGCGTCACGCCTCTGTCACTTTGACTGTTTAGCATGATGCAAATCTCACATCCGGCCGGAACGCCCCCATGAAAATCCTGATGATTTCAGATGTTTACTTCCCGCGTGTCAACGGCGTCTCCACCTCCATCGCTACCTACCGTCGCGAACTTGAAGAACGCGGTCATGAGGTGCACCTGATTGCACCGGATTACGATGGCGTCACCACTGACGACGAGTTCCGCATCCGCCGCGTGCCTGCCAGGCACCTGCCATTTGACCCGGAAGACCGCATGCTCAGGGCCGCATGCGTGTTGATCGAACGTGAAACGCTGAGAGATGAAGAATTCGACCTGATCCACATCCAGACGCCCTTCGTGGCCCATTACCTGGGCGTGAAGCTGGCGAAGGAACTGGGCATCCCGCGCGTGGAAACCTACCACACCTATTTCGAGGAATATCTCTACCACTACCTGCCTTTCGTGCCCAAGGGCGCGGCGCGCTATCTGGCGCGCAGCCTGTCACGGCGCCAGTGCAACGATCTCGATGCACTGGTGGTGCCTTCGAGCGGCATGCTCGAAGTCCTGCGCGGCTATGGCATCCAGACTCACGCGGAAATCATTCCCACCGGCATGCCGGCGGATAACTTCATTCACGGAGACGGTCCGGCGTTCCGCGCCAGATATGGCATCGCGCCACAGCGTCCGGTGATGCTCTACGTCGGGCGCGTGGCGTTCGAGAAGAACATAGGCTTCCTGCTCAAAATGACCGCGCGCATCAAGCAGGAAATGCCGGAGGTGCTGCTGCTGGTGGCGGGCGAAGGGCCGGCGCTCGGCTCGCTCAAGCGCAAGGCGGAACAGCTTGGCCTGAGCGATAACGTGCTGTTTGTCGGCTATCTCGATCGCAAGCGGGAACTGCCGGACTGCTACCGCGCCGCCAACCTGTTCACGTTTTCTTCCCGCACCGAAACGCAGGGACTGGTATTGCTGGAAGCCATGGCGCAAGGCGTGCCCGTTCTGGCGCTGGCCGAAATGGGCACGCGCGACGTGTTGCGCGAAGGGCAGGGCGCGTTGATCGCCAGCCACGAGGTGGAGGATTTCGCCGCCAAGGCGCTCTCCCTGTTGCGCGCGCCCCATGCCGCAATGAATTTGGGGAAGCTCGGCAGGGAGTATGCGGGCGGCTGGACAGCCGGGGCGCTGGCGGAAAAGAAGCTGGACTTCTACCAGCGCACCATCGACCGGCATCTTGAAGTTCCGACCCGCGCGCAAAGCTTTACGCCCACAGCCTGCCTGAGCACCAGCGATGACTGAAGCAGGCCACTAATTGTAGGTCGGGGTTAATCCAAATACTGTTTATTTAAGGGAGATTCCGACATGTAGGTTGGGTTAGGCGCGGCTTTTAGCGCCGTAACCCAACAGACCCAATCTACCTTATAAACACCTGTGTTGAGTTTTTGGGTTTGTTGGGTTACGCGATAAAGCCGCTAACCCAACCTACATGGGCTAGTTGCTTAATTAAACAGTATTGGGATTAATCCCGACATTTCGGGCTGTACCCGTTAAGGGCATCCCCGCCGGGAATGGATGCTTCGCATCTCGTTCCGGCGAGAAAGCCCGACCTACGATTCTCGCTGGTTTCAGAGGGGAATGGCGAACGAGACGGAAGCCACTGCCGCACCGATCAGCGTGCCGGCCATCACGTCGGTGGGGTAATGCAGCCCCAGCACCAGGCGGGACAGCGCCACCAGCAGGGTAAAGGGCACCACCAGCCAGGCCATGAGCGGGTAATAAGCCAGCAGCACGATGGTAAATGACACGGCGTGCAGCGTGTGACCGGAGGGGAAGCTGTACTGGTCGAGCGGCGCCACGGTGACATGGATTTTCTCGTTGAAGGTGTAAGGACGCTGACGCAGGGTTTTTCCCTTGAGCCATTTGTAGAGCAGCAGGCTAACGAGCCCGACCAACACCATGTGCAGCACCGCCGGCAGCGCGTCCATCTGATATCGCAGCAACAGCAAGCCCATCAGGACATACCAGAACACGCCGTTGCCGAGGCGGCTGGCGGTACTGAACAGCCCGTGTACAAATCGTCCGTGACTGGCGCGGTTAAAGCGCAGGGTCAGAACATGCTCGTTTTCACAAATCCGGGACAAACGACAGCTGAGCTTTTCCATCATGATTACGCTCCCATTGTTTCACGGTTGTCACAACGAGCCGTTCGAAACGGTCATGGACTTGATCCCAGGCTATGCCTTCCGCGCATAGCCGGGCATTGCGCCCCAGGCGGCGGGCATTTTCAATGTTCGAGACCAGGCTCTGAGCCTGGCCGATGAAGGCCAGCGGGTCGGAAAATGCCGCGCGCAAGCCATTTTCGCCGTGGCGGATATGCTCGCGCGCCGCCGCATAGTCGTAAGCCACGACCGGCAAGCCGCTTGCCATGGCTTCCAGCACGACGTTGCCGAAAGTCTCCGTGATACTGGGGAAGATGAGCATGTCGGCGGAAGCATAATGTTCGGCGAGATCCTCGCCCTGACGCATGCCGGAAAACACCACGTCCGGGTTCCTGGCCTGTAACGCCGCGCGCTCCGGACCATCGCCCACCATCACCAGTTTCATGCCGGGCCTGGATGCCTGCAGTTGACGAAAAGTTTCGATGACCAGCGGCAGGTTTTTTTCCGCCGCGAGTCGTCCGACATAAAGTGCCACCAGGGTATGGTCGCCAGCCCCCCAGGATAGTCGCAGCAACTTGTTCCAGCGCGCCGGGCTGAACAGTTTCGTATCCACGCCCCGCGCCACGACCTGCAGGCGGCGAAAGCCCATGCTGGCGAGTTCGTGGCGCAGCGCTTCGGTCGGCACCAGCGTGGCCATGGTCTGGTTATGGAACCAGCGCAGGTAAGCGCGGATTGGGCCACCGAGCATCGCCATGCCGTAATGCCGGCTGTAGGCGTGAAAATTGGTGTGGAATTCGGAAATCACCGGCAGGCGTAATTTTTTCGCGGCTGCCATTGCCGACCAGCCGAGCGGCCCTTCGGTCACGATTTGCACCACGTGCGGGCGTCTGGCCCGCCACAGGCGCACCAGTTCGGCAGTGGCCGGCAGTCCGATCTTGAGGCCCGCATAACGGGGCATGGACATGCCGCGCACCAGGATTTCCTCGAACGCAGCCGAGCTGATGCCCTGATCCTGGGCGTGCTGGCGCGGCCGGATCAGCTGCACCTGGTGATAACGGCTGATCAGCCCTTGCGCCATGCGCTGTGCCGTATGCGCCACACCGTTAACCTCGGGGGGATAGGTTTCGCTGACCATTGCAATGCGCAGCGGACGGTATGGCTTGGGTGGGTTAAACAGTAAATGTGGAATGTCTCTCATGCCGGAATCCTCGTACCTTATCCGTCACTTTGCCCCGGCAAGAAGAAAATTTGATGACCGGAACATGATGTTTCGGTGACGCTGTGCGGCTTTATCAAGCCCTCCATACCCCCCCTCCTTGGTAATGGTCATGTCTTAAATCTGCTATATGGCGGACATTCTCACGTAACAATCAATCCCGATAATCGTCGGTTTTTTAGTCAGGGAACACATGATGGTTGTTTTTGATGAAGAGCCACGGCAGCGCACTCATATCGAAATCATCCCGATGATCGACGTCATGATGTTTTTGATGGTTTTCTTCGTGATGATCAGCCTGAACGTCATACCGCTTTCCGGTCTGAAAACCCAGCTCCCACAGGCGCAGTCCACCCAGCGCCTTGATCTTGCGAAGCATCTCGTGATCACGATTGGCGGAGAAGGAGAAATCGAGGTGGAGGGCAAGCGCTATCAGCCGTCTGCACTGCCCGTCGTGCTACGCCAGCAAATGCAGTCACACCCGAAACTCGACGTGGTGCTCAACGGTGACAAATCCGCCCGCGTCGAGGATCTGGTTCGCGTCATGGACATCGTGCGCACGGTTGGCGTGCAGCACGTTGCGATCGCCACCAAGCAAGCGCAATAGGCCGGCGAATCCATGGAACAAACCCTTTCTCTTGGCTTGATGGCAAGCGCCATGACACCCGCTACTACCGGTTGCGAGCAATTCTGCTCGCGGGCGTTCCGTCATCGCGAACGCATTGCCGCGGCTGGAACGGCCATTTCCAGCATCTTCCTGCTGCTGGCGCTGCAATTTGTCTCCGCAGCGCCCCCGGATACGGAACCCGAGCCCATGCCGATCGAACTCGTGCATCTGCCGCCACCGCCAAAGGAACCGGAGCCTGTTCCGGAAAAGCCGCTGCCCCCGCCGCCCAAGGCAAGTGTGCAGCCGAAACAGGTATCCCCGCCCCCCGCGCCGGTAGCGCAAGTCAAACCCGCTCCGGCAATGGCTGAACCCGCGCCGGCCCTGCCGGTTCAAGCGCAGCAGCCCGTGGAACAACCGAAAGCCGCAGAACCGCCGCCACAGCCGCCGCACAGCAACCCCGCCGCCGAAAGCGGATACCAGGCACGGGCACGGGCTGAAATCGAAAAACAGAAACGCTATCCCGAGGAAGCCCAGCAACTGGGCATGACCGGTTCCGTGCTGGTGAGTTACACCATCGCGCGGGATGGGCGCTTGCTGCGCGCCGAAATTGCGCAATCCAGCGGCTTCAAGCTGCTCGATCAGGCCGCGCTGCAAGCGGTGCAGCGCACCCGTTTCGAGACCATGCCGGCTGATGCCTGGGCCGGTGCCAGGGAGCAGAGCTTTCGTACCCGCATCACTTTTACCCTTGATTAACCTTTGCATTAACCCGTTGCATTAACCCAGGAGAGAAAAATGTTCCGCCCCGTCCCCTTTAAATACGCTGCGCTCGCGGCTGCCATCATCGGCGCCTTCGTTCCCACCCTTGCCGGCGCCGAGGTAAATGCCGCCGTGGAAACCGAGGCGATCAACGTCTTTGGCCGCGGCCAGACACGGCAGGTCACGACGGTGACCCGCGAGGACATCCAGCAAGCCGCTCCGGGCACCAGCCCGCTGAAAGTCATGGACAAGGTTCCAGGCGTGCATTTCGAATCGGCGGATGCCTATGGCGCCTACGAATGGTCGACCAGCATCTCGGTACGCGGCTTCGGCTCCGGCCAGCTCGGTTACACCCTCGACGACATTCCCCTCGGCGACCTGAGTTACGGCAACCATAACGGCCTCCATATTTCGCGCGCCATCTCTTCGGAAAACATCGGCCGGGTACAAATCTCGCAAGGCACCGGCGCCCTGGACACGGCTTCCACCAGCAACCTTGGCGGCACCTTTCAATTTTATTCCGTCGACCCCGCTGACACCTTTGGCGTGACCGCGGGTCAGACCCTGGGCAGCGATTCCGCGCGCCGTACTTTCGTCAAGCTGGATACGGGAAGTTTGGCCAATGGCGGCAAATTTAATATAAGCGTGATGGACCAGAACTCGGAAAAGTGGACCGGGGAAGGCGAGCACCGCAACCAGCAGGTCAACGCCAAATACGTTCAGTTCTTCGGTGAAACCAAGCTGTCGGCTTTTGTTAACTGGTCCGACCGCAAGGAAATCGATTATCAGGACATGTCCAAGGAAATGATCAGCCGCCTGGGCTACGACTGGGACAACTACTACCCGAACTGGAACAAGGCGGTCAACTCCGCCAAGGGCATCTGGACGAGCGGCGAAACATCGGTATGGGACGCTTATTATTCCGCTTCCGGCCTGCGCGAGGATTTGCTGATGGGTGCAACCCTCGACGCCAAAATGTCCGACAACCTGCGCTGGAAAACGACCGTTTACAATCACACCGACAAGGGCGTCGGTACATGGTGGACGCCTGCCGTAGTGTCACCCGTAACCGGTACGCCATCCGTGCGCACCACCGAATACGACATGGATCGTTCAGGCTTGCTCTCGTCGCTGACTTATGCCATGGGCAATCATAAAATCAACGGCGGTTTCTGGTATGAAGAAGACGACTTTAACCAGGCCCGCCGCTACTACGCCACCAGCCTGACTGATGGGCGTTCACCCTACGATACCCCGAGCGATCCTTTCCGCACCGACTGGAATTTCGACTACAAGGAAAAGACCCTGCAATGGTATGCCCAGGACACCTTTGCCGTGTCTCCGGCACTGACACTGAATGCCGGCTTCAAGTCCCCCAAGGTCGAGGTCACGGGCACGGAAAAAACCGGGGCGGACCGGCCATCCGGAACCATTACCTCGGAAAAATCCTTCCTGCCCCAATTGGGCCTAGTCTACAAGTATGACGGCAACAATGAGCTGTTCGCCGGTATTGCGGAAAACATGCGCGCCATCTATACCCAGCCTTTTGGCACGACAAAAGCCGGCTTTGACGCCATCAAGGGGAACCTCAAGCCGGAAACATCGACCACCTATGAAGCCGGCTGGCGTTTCCGCAACAACCAGTTCGAAGGCGTGCTGTCGCTTTATCACGTGGCGTTCAAGGATCGCCTGCTGACCATCAGCAGCGGCCCCGCCATTATCAGCAGCCCCTCCATTCTGGCCAACGTCGGCGATGTCGAGTCCAACGGGCTGGATGCGGGCATCAGCTGGAAATTCGCGCCCAGGCTGACCTGGTTCAATTCCATCAGCATCAACAGCACCGAGTACAAGGAGGACTACATGGACGGCACCACGCTACGCGCCGTCAGCGGCAAGCAGGTGGTGGGAATTCCCAAGGAAATGTTCAAGACCGAGCTGGCCTATGACGACAAGACCTGGTTTGCGCGTTTGGGCGGGGATTACACCTCCGAGCGCTTCTACACCTATACCAACGACAATTCCGCCGGTGCGCGCTGGTTGTGGAGTCTGGGCGCGGGTTACCGGACCAGGAATGTCAGCTTCCTCAAGGAGTTGAGCGCCCAGGTCAACGTAACCAACCTGCTCGACAAAGAGTACATCTCAACAGTCGGTACCGGCGGTTATGCCTACTCTGATCCGGATGGCACCGCCCAAACCCTGATGCTGGGCGCACCCCGTCAGGTCTTCCTGAGCGTCACCGGAAAGTTCTAAATCCAACCGCTCCGGGCGGTGCATGAGCGCCGCCCGTTTTGCTTTTTTTCCTTACGAATTGGTATTTTCAAATCATGAGTTACGAAATATTGCACCAAACCATCATGTGGGCCATGGTCAGCGTGACCTTGCTCATGCTCTACGTCGCCATCGAGCGCGGCATTTTTTTCGGCGCCGCGCTGCGCGAGGGAAAAGCCCTCGACCAGTACATCCGCTCCCATCTTGCCGACCGCGATCTGCGCGAGGAAATCCTGACCGAATTCGCCAGTGCCCAAAGCCCGCAGGCCATCGCGCTGCGTGAGATCATCAAGGCGGGGCATCTGCCCAAGGACGACATGGAATACCTGGTCCAGGCCCAATACGCCGATGCCGCGCCTACCATCAAGAAGCGTTTGTGGATACTGGAAACCATTGCCACCATGGCGCCGCTGATGGGCCTGCTGGGCACCATTTTCGGCATTGTCGACGCCTTCCACGCCCTGTCCCAGGTCGGGGGCAGTTCCGATCCGGCCATGGTCTCGCGCGGCATCGGCACGGCCCTGTTCGCCACCGCCTTCGGCATCGCCATCGCGCTGTTCGCGTTCATGTTCCACAACTTCTACAACGCCAAGGCCGATCAGGTGAGTTCGCAGATCAAGCGAGCTTCGCTGCGCTATCTGGCCCACCGTTGAAGGCCACGCAGCAACTTTTAGCGAGGACAAACCCATGCCATCCATCATCCCCCGCACTGCCGCCACTCTGGCCGCGCTCCTGCCGGCCATCGCCCCGGCCGCGCCACAGGCGACAACACCGATCGAGCATGTGATCGTCGTGGTCGGCGAGAATCGGACCTTCGACAATCTCTTTGCCACCTATAGGCCAAGGAAAGGCGAAACAGTCTGGAATCTACTATCCAGAAACATTGTCAGGGAAGACGGCTCTCCCGGCCCCAATTTCCACCTGGCCGCCCAGCGCAAGGCCGAGAACACCGGCGCCTACAGCGCCATGCCCAAGCTGACGGGCAGCTATGAAACCCTGCCACAACCCTATGCGGCGGGCGCTTTCGGACAGCGGCGCGACGTACCCGACGCCCGCTTCCCCGCCGATTTGCCCAACGGGCCGTTCCAGATCACCCAGCACGTCAGTTACGGCGCCCACACCGGCGATCCGGTGCACCGCTTTTTCCAGATGTGGCAGCAAGTGAACGGCGGCAGGAACGATCTTTTCGTCTGGACGGCGGAGACTGTAGGCGTCGGCCCCAGCAACGGCCATCCCGCCCTCGGGCCGGGGCGGACCTTCCAGGGCGGCATTGCGATGGGTTTTTACAATATGGCAGCCGGCGACGCGGCCTACTTCAAGCAACTGGCTGACCGCTACGCCATCTCGGACAACTACCATCAACCCATCATGGGCGGCACCACGGCCAATTATTTCGCCCTTGCCACGGCGGATGTGGGCTTCCATACCCGCAATGGAAAACCCGCCGTGCCCCCAGCCAATCAGATCGAAAACCCGGATACCCAACCCGGCACCAACAACTGGTATATCGATGATGGCTACAAGGGTGGCACCTACGTCCACTGCGCCGATCCGGCGGCGCCTGGCGTGGCGGGCATCCGCGCTGCGCTGGAGAGCCAGCCCTATCGCCCCTTCAACGGCGGCAACTGCGAGCCTGGCGCCTACTACATGGTCAACAACCTTGATCCCGCCTACAACGCCCGGGGTGAGCGCCTTCCCCTCGGCCCGGACAAGTTCCTGCTGCCGCCCCAGACCATTCCCCACATCGGCGACGCCCTGAGCAAGGCCGGAGTGCCGTGGAAGTGGTACAGCGGCGGGCGCAACGACGGGATAACGGTGGACAAGGAATATTGCGGCATGTGCGATACCCCCACCTTCTTCGCTTCCACCATGGAAGGGCCGGACCGGGAAAAACTCCAGGATCTGCAGCAGTTCTACGTGGACGTAAAAGACGCGCGGCATTTCCCCGCCGTTTCCATAATCGCCCCCTACGACAGCATTTCCGGCCATCCGGGATACGCCATGCAGACCGGTTTCGACGAACTGGTGCGGGATGTTGTCGAGCGCGTGCAAGCCAATCCGGCTTTGTGGAAAAAAACCGCCATCCTGGTCACTTTTGATGAGGGCGGCGGTTATTACGATTCAGGCTATGTCCAGCTGATTGATTTTTTCGGCGACGGCACGCGCATTCCCATGATCGCCGTATCACCCTATGCAAAACGTGGACATGTCGATCATACCTACTACGATCACGCCTCCATACTCAAATTCATCCAGCGCAACTGGGGCATGCCTCCGCTCTCGCAGCGCAGCCGGGACAATCTGCCGAATCC
>JAUYFW010000239.1 GCA_030690835.1 Sulfurimicrobium sp.
TCGGCGCAGGCTAACTTGTGCAACAAGTTAAGCGCGTAGCGCGGCCGAAACCAAAAGATGGGCAAGCAAGTTAAACCCGGATTGTCCATTTACATGTAGGAGCGCCGCCAGCCCTCCCCTCAATCCCCTCCCGCAAGCGGGTGGGGTGGCGATCGCCCCATCCCCCGCTTGCGGGGGGAGGTTGGGATGGGGGTTGGGCGCGAATGCGGCCGCAATTCGCGGCGTGGGCGCCGCTCCCTCAGCGGTGGTTGGGCTCTAAGGGATGATCTGGGTTAATCCAATGTTTAATTTTGAATGTTTAGTTTTAAATTGGATTAGTCGCGCCGAAATGGCGCTCATCCATTAAAAATTCAGCATTAATAATTCAAAATTGTTTTTGCCTTTAGCTTAACAATGGGAGGTGTCGAGTGAGCAACACGTCACAAAACCAGGGCGATTCCGAGGATCTGGAAGCACTGTTTGACAGTATCGTCATGGCCAGCCAGGGGGCTGTTGAAGCGGCGCCGGAACCAGCCAAGGTGGCTACGATCAGCGCGATGGAGGAAGACGGCTGCAGCGAAAGCGTTTTCTCCTCGCTCGGGCACATGACGCGCAACCTGCACAACACGCTGCGCGAACTGGGTTATGACAAGTCGATCGAAACGGCAGCGGCGGCCATTCCGGACACCCGGGATCGTCTCAACTACATCGCCGCCATGACCGAAAAGGCTGCCGAACGCGCCCTCAGCGCCACGGAAGTGGCCCAGCCATTGCAGGACAAGCTGGAAGCCGGGGCCACCGGGCTGACAGCAAAATGGGATCGCATGTTCGCCAAGCAATTAAGCGTGGATGAATTCAAGCAACTGGTCACGGATACCCGGGCCTATCTCGGCGAGGTGCCCAACCACACCAAGGCCACCAACGCCCAATTGATGGAAATCATGATGGCGCAGGACTTCCAGGATCTGACTGGCCAAGTGATCAAGAAAGTAATTGATCTCGCCCAGCAGGTGGAAAGACAGCTGCTGCAACTGCTGATCGAGAGCACGCCAGCGGAAAAACGCAACGAGGTCAACGAGGGATTGCTCAATGGCCCAGTTGTCAACGCCAGCGGTCGCACCGATGTCGTTACCAACCAGCAGCAGGTAGACGATCTGCTGGACAGCCTGGGATTTTGAAATAGCATTCAGCCATCAGCCTATCAGCCATCAGCAAAACCATGAAGCACAGCAAGCTGACCGCTGACCGGCTGACAAGCTGATAGCTAATAAAGGAACAAACCATGAGTCACTTCGCCGGAATGGAAGAACTGCTCCACGATTTCCTCACCGAAGCCGGGGAACTGTTGTCCGATGTGGACAACAAGCTGGTGGAACTGGAAAAGCGACCGGGGGACAAGTCCCTGCTCAACGATATTTTTCGCGGCTTTCACACCATCAAGGGCGGCGCGGGCTTTCTCAATGTCAACGAACTGGTGGAGCTGTGCCACCGCACGGAAAATCTGTTCGACAAGCTGCGCACCGCCGAACTGACGCTGACCCCTGACATGATGGACGTGATCATGGCCGCCACGGGTGTGGTACGGGACATGTTCGGCCATCTCTCCCAGGCGCAGGTTCCGCCCCCCGCCGAGAAAGTTTTGCTGGAAGCGCTGGATACCGTCATTGCCGGTGGACACTACAATCTTCACGCCGCCCCGACCCGGCCCGAGGCAACGGCGGCCATACTCGCGACCCCGGCTGCCAGCGGCGATGGGCCGGACTGGGACGGCATGTATCATTCCCTGCTCGGCGAGCCCCCTGCCGCCGTCCATCACATACCGCCAGCTACAGCCCTGACCGCCGCACAGCCTGCCACGCATCCGGAGATACATCACCCCCCTGCCGCCAAGCCCGCGGCAGCGCCGCAACAAATCGTGGCGGCGAGGGAAACCACCATCCGCGTCGATACCACGCGTCTCGATCAGGTGCTGACCTACACGGGTGAAATCGGCCTGACCAAGAACCGCCTCACCAGCCTGCGCGCCGACATCCTTGCCGGGAAACAGGACGCAAGCACCCTCAAGGCACTGGATGAAGCGGTGAGCCAACTCGACCTGCTGGTGAGCGATCTGCAAAGCGCGGTGATGAAAACCCGCATGCAGCCCATTGGCCGCCTGTTCCAGAAATATCCCCGCCTGGCGCGCGATCTGGCCCGGCAACTGGGCAAGGACGTGGAACTGCTGCTGTCCGGCGAGGACACCGAACTCGACAAGACCATGATCGAGGATCTCAACGATCCCCTGGTCCATCTGGTCCGCAACGCCGTTGATCACGGCGTGGATAGCCCGGAAGAGCGCGCCGCCGCGGGAAAATCGTTGAAGAGCGTGGTGCGTTTGTCCGCCGCTCAGGTCGGCGACCACATCATCATTGAAATTGCCGACGACGGCCGCGGCATGCGCCCAGACACGATCCGCCACAAGGCGGTCGAAAAGGGTTTGATCGACCTGGAAATGGCCAACAGCCTGGATGACCGGCAGAGCCTGCAACTCATCTTCCTGCCGGGCTTCTCCACCAAGGACCAGATTTCCGATGTCTCCGGGCGTGGCGTAGGCATGGATGTGGTAAAGACCAACATCGGCAAACTCAACGGCCGCATCGAGATCAACTCCGCGGTCGGCATGGGCACGACCATCACCATTTCCCTGCCCCTCACCCTGGCCATCCTGCCGGTGCTGCTGGTACGCGTAGGCGAGCAACCTTTCGCGGTGCCCCTGTCCATGGTACGCGAAATCACCCCGATCAATCCCAAGGACGTGAAGCAGGTTGCGGGGCGCGCCACCATGGTGGTACGCGAGGAAGTGCTGCCGGTTCGCTCCCTGGCAAGCATGATAGGCTGGCCGGAAAATACCGCGCCCGCCTTTGGCGTGCTGATGCAGAGCGCGGACACCAATTTCGTTCTGGCGATAGACGGTTTTGTCGGGCGTGACGATGTCGTCATCAAACCTCTGCTCGACATCAAGCCCAAGGGCATTGCCGGGGCCACGCTTTCCGGGGATGGCTCGGTGGTACTGGTGCTCGACATGGAAGAGTTGCTCAGAATGAATCCCGACAGCACTCGTGCCGCGCTTTTCACTCACCCTGTTCATTAACCTGACAAATCGAATCCAAACATGTCGAACCACGCATTTATCGGTCGCCAGCCCATTGTTGGTCTGCAACAGAAAATCATTGGCTACGAACTGCTGTTTCGCCATAGCGCCGACGCCTCCAACGCCCAGATCTCGGATGACTTGTCGGCGGGCACCAATGTCCTGGTCAACACTTTCAGCAACATGGACGCCAACTGGATTCTGGGCGACAAGCTGGCTTTTATCAACATCGCAGCCCCCATGCTGGAAAGCGATTTTCTCGAACTGCTTCCCGCCAAACGGGTAGTCCTGGAATTGATCAAAACGGTGGAAGCCACCCCGGAACTGATCGCACGCATCCAAGGCCTGCGCCACATGGGCTTCCGCTTCGCCCTGGACGACTTCGACCATCGCCCGATCAGTACAGACCTGTTGCCGATCGCCGATTTCATCAAGGTGGATATTCGCGAACTCGGCCTGGATAAAACCGCCGCACTGGTGCGCACGCTGCAGGGCGGCTCCGCGAAACTCATCGCGGAAAAGGTGGAAACCCGCACCGAATTCAAATTCTGCAAGGAATTGGGCTTTCATTACTTCCAGGGTTATTACTTCGCCCATCCGGAAACCCTCTCCGCCAAGATCATCAACCCGGCCTACGCCACCGTGCTGACCTTGCTCAACAAGGTGCGCAACAATGCCGATGTGAAGGAAATCGAGAACGGCTTCAAGGCCGACGTGGCGCTCTCCTTCAAACTGCTGCGCTATATCAATTCGGTGGGCTTCGGACTATCGTGCGAAATCCAGTCGATACGCCACGCCTTGGCCATCCTCGGCTATCAGCAACTTTACCGCTGGCTGACCCTGCTGCTCGCCACCGCCGGCAACGACTCCACGCCCCCGGCTTTGATGAAGACCGCTATCACCCGTGGCCGCCTCACCGAACTGTTGGGCCAGGATTATCTGGAAAAAAGCGACCGCGACAACCTCTTCATCGTGGGTATCTTCTCGCTCCTCGACGCCATGCTGGAAATGCCCATGGCGGACATTCTGGAAAAACTCTATCTGCCCGATACCATCTGCGATGCGCTGCTCACCCGGCAGGGCATGTACGGCCCCTTCCTCGCCCTGAGCGAAGCCTGCGAAAGCTCCGATCCCAAGCGCATTGAGGAACTGGCCGACTCCATGGCCATGGCCCCGGACAAGGTCAACAAGGCGCATATGGAAGCGCTGGCCTGGGTTGAACAGTTAGGCATCGGCTAATTCAAACCGTGGCAACCGCCACCCCCCCCACCCTCAAGCCTGATATCGAAGGCTACCTCAACCTGCCCCGTCAGGCGGTGTATTACCGGCACTACCGCTGCAGCGCATTCGCCGAACGACGCTTGCTACTGCTGCATGGCGCCGGCGTCGATGGCCAGATGACATGGGAA
>JAUYFW010000243.1 GCA_030690835.1 Sulfurimicrobium sp.
ATGGTCAGGGCAGGAACTGGCGCGAGTGACGGGACTTGAACCCGCGACCTCCGGCGTGACAGGCCGGCACTCTAACCGACTGAGCTACACCCGCGCTCCAACGCGAGAACCATGGCCCGCCGCGTCGTGGTGGTGGATTAAGCGGTAAGCCCAGGGCTGTCAAGCGCAGCCGGCGCAATTCGCATGCCCTATTTGCCGCCGGCAAAGCGGGCCAAGCGCGCCTGCCTCACGGAGCGTTTGCGGGGCCGTGCGGAACCGGTTTTTCCTTGCGCCGGAGGGGCGAACCCCCTAAACGGCAGGCTGGACAAGGGCGATTAGCTCAGTTGGTAGAGCGCTTCGTTTACACCGAAGATGTCGGCGGTTCGAGCCCGTCATCGCCCACCATGTATCCAATGGCTTCGCCGTAGAGAGACCATCGCCACCGGAACGACTGTTCCCGTGGCGCGCGGAATGTGGGAATGCAAGGGTTTGCGCGGCTCATGCACACCTTTCCACTCCGTCGACCAGGATCCCGAGCGACCGCAGGATCCTGATTCCGGCCCACAGCCGAGGCCCTGAGCTCGTTCCTGCGCGCATCAGCTCCGTTGTCGAGCGACGTTGGCGCTTTGATGGGGATCAAGGCAGCTTGCCCGGCGGTCTCTATGCTTCCTCGCGAAACACGAGGAAGGTCTCATGACGCAGAATCATCCCAGTTCGCGCGCAGCGCCGACCGGCAAGCATGCATTGGTCAACCGGTTCGAGGAGGTCGGGCGTGGCGATGTCGGCCAGGTTGGCGGCAAGAACGCTTCGCTCGGAGAGATGATCAGTCAACTGGCTCAAGCCGGGGTGCGGGTTCCCGGCGGTTTTGCCACAACCGCTGCGGCCTATCGTGATTTCCTGGCGCAGGATGGTCTGGCGCAGCGCATCGAACAAATACTTGCCACGCTGGATATCAAAGATGTCGCAGCACTGGCTGAGACTGGCGCACAAATCCGTGGCTGGATCGTGGCAACCCCGCTGCCGCCACGGCTGCAGCAGGAAATCGCCGC
>JAUYFW010000245.1 GCA_030690835.1 Sulfurimicrobium sp.
AGACGATGCCGCCCGCCCTTGTTAACCATAAATCACTCTTCACCCCGCCAGTGGGGGTTGGGGGGCTTTCGCCTGAAAATCGAAAAAATTACAACGGGGGCGACGAAATTGCAGTGGCGGGGAGTTTATGCAACATTCAGGATAGATGTAGTAGTGTTTACGGCGTGCCATGATTGTTTTAGGTGAAATAACAGGGGACCACTGTTTCCAGCAATTTTGCTTATAAAAAACCGTGGTCTGAAAATCATCTAGCCGGCCTCCCGCCGCCGTGGTGGCGGGGTTAAAGTGAGTGTGCGAACCTACTTTAACCAACGGGAGAACGAGATGAAGTATAGCGGAATTGACCTGCACTCGAACAACAGCGTGGTGTCGGTGACGGACGAGGAAGATCGAGTCGTGGCGGAGAAACGGTTGCCCAACGACCTGGCGAAAATTCTTGAATTTCTCATGCCCTGGCAAGAAGCGTTGGCGGGGGTCGTGGTCGAATCGACGTTCAACTGGTACTGGCTGGTTGATGGTCTGCAAGCAGCGGGTTTCAAGGTACATCTGGCCAACACCACGGCGATCAAGAAATACGAAGGGCTCAAGCACAGCGGAGACGAGGCCGACGCCCGTTACCTTGCGCACCTGCTGCGCTTGGGGATACTACCGACAGGCACCATCCTGCCGCCGGAACAACGCGCGGTGCGCGATCTGGCGAGGAAACGCATGCAACTGGTGCGCAGTCGCACCGCGCACATCCTCGCCGTCGAGAACATCACCGCTCGTCAGCTTGGCACCCGGATCAGCAGCAACCAAGTCAAGCGCCTGACGGCGGAGATGGTCGACCAGATGCCGCTGCCGGACGATGTTGCCTTTGCGATCAAGGCTGAGAAGCGTTATTTTCAGCTGAATTTTTTCTGATCTCGATCAGCATCGCATCGCCATAGCTGAAAAAACGGTAATTTTGCGCCACGGCATGCTGATAGGCGCTGCGAATATTGTCCATGCCGGCGAAGGCCGACACCAGCATCAGCAGCGTGGATTTGGGCAGGTGAAAATTGGTGAGCAGGCGTTCCACCACGCGGAACTGGTAGCCCGGCGTGATGAAAATGCTGGTTTCGCCATAGCCGGCCTGCAGGGTTCCCCCCGCGGCGGCGGATTCCAGCGCGCGTAGCGACGTGGTGCCCACCGCCATGACGCGCCCGCCCTCGCTTTTGGCGCGCGCAATCGCGTCCACCGTCTGCTGCGGCACCTGGTAACACTCGCTGTGCATTTTGTGCTCGGCGATGTAGTCCACGCGCACCGGCTGGAACGTGCCCGCGCCGACATGCAGGGTAACGTAGGCGCTGCGCACGCCCATGGCTTCGAGCTCGACCAGCATCTCCGCGTCGAAATGCAGTCCGGCTGTGGGCGCGGCGACCGCGCCGGGTTCGCTGGCATAGACCGTCTGGTAGCGCGTTTCGTCCACTGCGTCCGGCGCGTGGGTGATGTAGGGCGGCAGGGGCAGGCTGCCGTGGCGTTCCAGCAGGGTCAGGACGGGTTCGTCGCCTTCAAACCGGAGCCGGTAAAGCGCGCCTTCCTTTTCAATCACGCTGACCCGCAGACAGCCCTCCAGCAGCAGCGCTGAACCCGGCTGCGGGCTATGACTGGCGCGGATGTGGGCCAGGACATGGTGCTCGTCGAGGACTCGCTCCACCAGCACCTCGATTTTGCCGCCGCTTTCCTTGACGCCATGCAGGCGCGCCTTGATCACCCGGGTGTTGTTGAACACCAGCAAATCGCCCGCTTTCAGGTAATTCGGCAGGTGCCGGAAAAAGTTGTCGCGCAGCACGCCAGTGGGCGCGTCAAGATACAGCAGGCGGCTGTGGCGCCGCTGTTCGGCGGGAAACTGGGCGATCAACTCATCGGGCAGCGTAAAGTCAAAATCCGCCAGGGTGAGCGGAGGCGTATCGCTTGGTATGATCGAAGCAGGCATTGGGCTAGAATTCAATAAATTTCTCTAAACGGTTCGGGATTATAAAGTGATGATGAATAAATTGACTGGCTTGATTCTGCTACTGCTGCTTGCCGCCTGCGACCTCAATCAGCCCAAGGCGCCCAAGCTGGAAGGCCAGTGGCAGTGCCGCAACGGCATCACGATCACTTTCATTGACCAGCAGAATTACACGGTCACAAGCCCCGCGGGCGAATCTGCCGGAGTGTACAAGTTAACGGTGGGGGAAAACAACTATCACGGCATCGAGTGGAATCCCGGCGTCAAGGACGTCGAAGCGCCATTGTCTCCACGCTTGCGTTATTTCGAGAGCGACAAGCTGGTCCGCCTGTTCTTCTACACGCATGTCGTCGATGACGCCGTGCCGTGCGAGCGCGGGCTCATGGGGGCGAGTTAACCCCGGCTGATAGCCGAGAGCAGGTCTTCGATCAATTCAAGTGTCCGGTTGTCGTGGTCGCGCAGCGGGTTGAATTCCGCCAGTTCCACTGCGACCAGATCGGCAAGCTCGCCGATGCCGCGCAGTACCCGATCCAGTTCCAGGTGATCTAGCCCATTTCGTACCGGCGTGCCCACTCCCGGGCTTTCCCGTGGGCTGAAAGCGTCGAGATCGATACTGATGCCGAAGCCGGCGGTACCGTTCCGGGCGATGGCGAACGCTTCCGCCATGACGCTGCCGATGCCGCGCTGTTTCACCTCCGCCATGAAAAACACGCGCACGCCGAGGCGCTGCAGCAACTCCGCCTCGCCGGGTTCGTAGCTGCGCACGCCTACCAGGCAAACATGGCGGGGCAGCAGTTTGGGGCTGAAACCGGCCAGATTGACCAGTTCCTGGGCGCCGTAACCCAGCAATACCGCCAGCGGCATGCCGTGGATTGCGCCGCTGGGTGTGGTTTCCGGCGTATGGCTGTCCATGTGGGCATCGATCCATACCAGGCCGAGCGGGCCGCGCTGTTTCAGGGCGAGGGCCGCGCCGCTCCAGGTGCCGATGGCGCAGGAGTGGTCGCCACCGACGACAAGGGGCAAGTGTCCTGACGCGGCGCTGTCGCATACTTGTTGCGCCAGGTGTTCGTTCAAGTCTTGAATGATGGAGAGCGGCGCCCCTGTCGGGCCTGGACGGAGCGTTTTGCGCCATGAAATATCGAGTCCCTGCCGATTCAGTCGCGACAGGAGGCCGGAATACCACACAGCATCGGGCCCTTTGGCGCAACCCGGATCGCGGGCGCCGACGCCTGATGCGGCAGCGATGATTTGAATGGGGCGCATTTGGACCATTAGTCGAGCATGGGTTTGAGATGTTTCCAGACGTTTTCCAGCACGGCTGTTTGCGCGGCAGCGGTTGGATGCAGGTTATCCGCCTGGAACAATTCGCGTTTGTCGGCCATGCCGTCGAGCAGGAAGGGGAGTAACTGGGTATGATATTTTTTCGCCAGGGCAGGGTAAATCATGCTGAAGCGTTCGCTGTAAGCCGCCCCGTAATTCGGCGGCAGTCGCATGCCGACCAGCAGCACTTTCGCCTTGCTGGCGATGCAGGCGCGGATCATGGCGTCGAGGTTGTCGCGCGTGGCTTGCAGAGGCAGGCCGCGCAGCCCGTCGTTGGCGCCCAGTTCGACGATGACGATGGCCGGCTGGTGCGCAGCCAGGGCGCTGTCGATGCGCGACAGACCGCCCGCCGTGGTTTCGCCGCTGATGCTGGCATTGACGACCCGGTAAGCATAATTATTTTGCGTCAGGCGCTGTTGCAGTAAACTCACCCAGCCGGATTCGACGGCCACGCCATAATTGGCGGACAGGCTGTCGCCGAA
>JAUYFW010000255.1 GCA_030690835.1 Sulfurimicrobium sp.
GCAGCCGACGATGGAAATGATGATGGCTTCCAGCAGGAACTGCAGCAGGATGTCGCGCTGGCGCGCGCCAATGGCGACGCGGATGCCGATTTCACGGGTGCGCTCGGTGACCGAAACCAGCATGATGTTCATGATGCCGATGCCGCCCACCAGCAGCGAAATCGAGGCGATGGCGCCGAGCATGAGGGACATGACGCGGGTGGTTTCGGCGGCGGTATTCGCCAGCGCGGTGAGGTTGCGCACCGTAAAGTCGTTCTCGGCCCCTTCCTTGATGCGGTGACGCTGACGCAACAACTGGTTGATGGCGCGCTCGGCTGCCGGCATGACTTCCATCGAAACTGCTTGGGCCATGATCATGCGCACGCTGCCCTGGAACTGGGTGCCGAACAGCTTGCGCTGGGCGGTGGTGACCGGGATCAGCACGCTGTCGTCCTGGTCGCGCCCATCCAGGCTCTGCCCCTTCATGGCCAGCACCCCCACCACCTGATAGGGGCTTTGCTTGATGCGGATGGTCTTGCCCACCGGGTCTTCGTCGCCGAACAGATTTTTGACCACTGTCTGGCCCAGCAGCGCGACGCGGGTGGCGGAGCGCACGTCCGAGTCGGCGAACGGATAGCCCGCGGCCAGCGCCCAGTCGCGCACTTCGAGATAGCTGGGCAGGGTGCCGATCACCTGGGTACTCCAGTTGTTGGGGCCGTACACCAGTTGCGCCGTGCCGGATGCGCTGGGCGCAACGGCCGCGACGCTCGGCAGTTCGGTGATGGCCTGGGCATCCGCAATGGTCAGCGTGGGGACTGCCCCCCCACCCAAGCGAATACCGCCGGAAGTCGAGGAGCCGGACAGGATGATGAACAGGTTGCTGCCCATGGAGGAAATCGACTGCTCCACCAGATACTGCGCGCCCTGCCCGATGGCCAGCATGAGGATGACGGCGCCGACGCCGATCATCATTCCCAGCATGGTCAGAAAAGTGCGCAGGCGGTTCGCCCCCATGGCGCTCCATGCTTCGCTCAGCATTGGGCTGATCATGCTAACAACCCCCTTTTAAAACCACGGAGAACACAGAGATCACGGAGAAAGGCAATTCAAGGGCCTTTGTGATTTCACCCCGAGTAGACATGAAGAATAATTTGTAATTCACCATTTTTACTCCGTGTTCTCCGGGAACTCCGTGGTTATGGGGTTTTCAATGATCATACGTGCGCCCCATGCAATTCGTGATCGACCGCGCCGTCGTGGGCCAGATGCCCGTCGACAAAGCGCACCAGGCGGTTGGCGTAGGTGGCGATGTCGGCTTCGTGGGTGACCAGCACCACGGTGATCCCCTCATCGCGGTTGAGTGCCGTGAGCAGATTCATGATTTCCTGGCTGGTTTTGGTGTCCAGGTTGCCAGTCGGCTCGTCCGCCAGGACCAGGCGCGGCCGGTTGATCAGGGCGCGCGCAATGGCCACGCGTTGCTGCTGGCCGCCGGAAATCCGGCTGGGCAGGGATGCGCCATATTTGCCCAGGCCAACCTTGTCGAGCATTTCCCGCGCCCGCCTGATGCGTTCGCTCTTCCCCACCCCGGCGTAAACCAGGGGCAAGCCCACGTTGTCGATCAGGCTGGCGCGGGGAAGCAGGTTGAAGCCCTGGAACACGAAACCGATCACGCTGTTGCGCAGCCGCGCGAGTTGGTCCTTGTCGAGCGTGCGCACGTCCGTTCCGTTGAGGAAGTAGGCACCGCCGCTGGGCACGTCCAGGCAGCCGATGAGATTCATGAAGGTGGATTTTCCCGACCCGGAAGGCCCCATGACGGCGACGAATTCGCCTGGGGAAATCGCCAGGCTGATATTTTCCAGCGCCGGCACCGGGCCAGCAGCAGTCTGGTAATCCTTGCTCAGCCCACTGATGCGGATGATCGCTTCAGCGCTCATCAGAACATCCTCATGCGCATGGTGCTCGGCGTGCTCCCGTTGCCCTGATTCGCCGTGGTTTCCTCGACCACCACCGCATCGCCTGCCTTGAGATTTCCCGAGGTGACCTCGGTGAACTTGTTGTCGGTGATTCCGGTAGCGATGGAAATCGGCTTGAGTTTGTCATTTTCCAGCACGTACACGGTTGCGCCAGCGCCTTTTTTGCGCTCTTCCTTGCGTGCTTTCCCATTCTTGGCCGCCGCGTCCGCGGGCTTGAAGCGCAGCGCCGCGTTGGGCACCAGCAGCACATTCTTGCGCTGGGCCACCGTGATGTTGACGTAGGCCGTCATGCCCGGCATCAGGACCTGCTCCGGGTTATCGACTGCTACCACCACGTCGTAAGTCACCACATTCTGCTGCGTGGTGGGATTGATGCGGCGCTGCCTGACAACCGCCTTGAAAGTGCGGTTGGGAAAGGCATCCACGGTGAAGCGAACCGGCTGGCCGACTTGAATGCCGCCGACATCGGCCTCGGCGAAACTGGAATTGATCTGCATTTTGCTCAGGTCCTGCGCAATCTTGAACAGGGTCGGCGTCTGGAAGCTGGCGGCCACGGTCTGGCCGGTGTCCACCTCGCGGGAAACCACCACGCCCGAAACCGGCGAACGGATCACGGTGTACGCCAGGTTGGTGCGATCCTTGAGATTCTGGGCGCGCGCCAGGGCAAGCTGGGCACGGGCGGATTTGAGCGCCTGCACTGACTGATCCAGCTCCTGCCGGGAAATATATTCCTGCTTGAACAAGTTGCGCATTCTCGCCTCGTTGGCCTGCGCCAGTTCCAGCGAGGCCTGGGCACTGCTCACGCTGGCTTCGCTCTGGGCTGCCTGAGCCTGGAACAGCGAGGGGTCGAGCTCCACCAGGGGCTGGCCCTGGCTGACCTTGTCATTGAAATCCACATGCAGCTTTTTCACCGTGCCCGAAACCTGGGTGCCGACATTCACCAGCACCACGGGGTTGAGCGTGCCGTTGGCGGAAACCGTCTGGGTCACGTCTCCCGTCTCCAGCACCTGGGTCTTGTAACGCTCTTCAAGCGACGGGGCATGCGCTTTCTGCCAATAGAAATACCCCCCCGCACCGAGGCCGATCAGGGTCAGGATCAAGGTCGTTTTGTTCCACAGCAGGTGGCGTAGGTTCATGGTCATCATTAAGTAAAGGCAGTTTTTGGTTTTGAATGTTTAGTGTTAAATTGCAGAAAAATCCAGTCTCCCCATGGATTGCGCCAGCGTCGCCTTGGCAATGTGCCAGTTGTAGATGGCCTGGATATTCTGCATCCGGGCGCTGGCGAGCGCGCTCTGGGCGATCAGCACATCGAGCAGACTGCCGACGCCCGCCTTGTAACGCCCGAGAGCGACACGCTCGGACTGTGCGGCGCTGGCCACCAGATCGTTAACGCTTTTTACCGCCTGGGTCTCCGTGACGACGCCCTGGTATGCCTTCCACACGTCCAGCGCCACCTGCTGGCTGAGGCGCTCGCGCTGGGCCAGGCGGGTGTCGACCTGCGCCTGTGCGGCACGGATGCGATAGGTGGTGTTATAGCCGGTGAACAGCGGGAAATTGACCGAAACGCCAAGGGCGGAACTGCTGAACGGATCGGCAATGCTGCCATGGGTGCGGTTGACGTTCGCCGCCAGCGACACGGTCGGCATCCCGGCCGCCCTGGCCGCTTCGGCGCTGGCTTTGGCGGCATTGACCTGCGCCTCCGCGGCGGCGAGATCGGGGCGCTGCCGGCGCGCTTCCTCGATCAGTTTACCGATGTTGCGCTCGAACTGCGCGTCCGGCACTCCAAGCGCCGGCGGGGAAACCGCGAGAGGCTGGTTGGCATCCACTCCCATGCTGTTCGCCAACTGCCCTTGGGCGTTGCTGAAGTCGCCTTCTGCCCTGATCCGGTTCAGCACGGCCTGGGACAGCGCGGTCTGTGCCTGCAGCTTATCCGCCGGCGTGCCGCTGCCCACGTTGTAACGCGCGGTGGCGGCGTTGAAGCTTTCCCGAGCCGATTTTTCCGCTTGCCCGGCGGATTCGCCAGCCGCCTGGGTGGCGAAGAGCTGATAGTAGGCCTGCACCGCCGCCAGGAACACCGACTGGATAGTGGCATCCTGGGTGGCATTGGCAGCCGCCAGAATCTGTTTCGCGTTCTCCACGACAGCATCGCGGGCGCCGAAATCATAGAGCACATAGCTCAGGGAAAGGGCGGCGCTTAGCTGGTTGTATGAACGCCCTGCATTGCCGCCGCCATCGCTCCAGTTTCTGGTTTCCGCACCGCCGAGATTGATCGAAGGCAGGTAGGCCGATTCGCCGACACCCACCTGGGCCGCCTGGAAGCGAGCATTGGCCCAGGCCTCGCGGGTTTGCGAGTGGTTGCACAGGGCGCGTTCCACGACATCCGCCAGGGAAAGCGATGCCGTGGCGGAATGTTCGTCCTGGCAGGGGGCGGGCAACACATTGCGTTGAACGCTGCCCGCCGGGGAAGCCGCGACCAGCCCTTGCGTTAAAAATGGGTCGGACTGCCCCGCCAGCGCGGGAAACGCTTGGGCAGCCCAGAAACCGGCACCCAGCAACCTGGCTATCAAGCGCTGCGGACGGGGATAATGATTCATTGGCGCAAAAAACAGGTTGGCTTTTTTCATGAACAACTTAACGGGACGCTTTGAAATGACGCAAGTGAAATGAGACCGGCCAGTGGATTTAAAGTTTAACCCAGATTATCCATTAGGGCCAAAACACCGCTGTAGGAGCGGCGCCCTCGCCGCGATTCGCGCCGGGGGCGGCGCTCCTACATGCGCGTGCATTCCAATGGATAATCCGGGTTTAATCTTACAGTGATTCACGCCGGAATTAGAGATTTTGCCGCAACCGGGCCAGGAAATTGCAGGGTAAAAGTGGTGATTCGCCCCGGCTCGCTGGCCACTCTGGCGTCGCCGCCGTGCAGCCGCATGATGGATTTGACGATGGCGAGCCCCAGCCCCGTCCCTGCGTCGGAACGTTCGCGGGCGCCATCCACTTGGTAGAAACGATCGAAAACTCTTTCCAGGTGCTCGGGTGAAATACCTGGGCCGGGGTTGCTGACGCAGAGAGCCACGGCCTCGCCGGTGGCGGCGATGGCGGCGCGAATCACGCCGCCCGGCGGGGTGTGGCGGATGGCGTTTGACAACAGGTTGGCGATGGCGCGCTGCGCCAGAATGTGGTCCGCGGCAACGCGGCCTTCCCCCTCGCAAATGATTTTCAGACCGGCCTCGTCGGCCAGCACTTCGTGGAACTCCGCGACCTTGTCCAGTTCCGCCCGCAGGTCGATTTCTTCGGCATTGAGCGGCGCCTGGGCGTTATCCGCCTTGGCGAGAAACAGCATGTCGCCGATCATGCGCGCCAGCCGCTCATATTCTTCCAGGTTCGATTCCAGCACGGCTCGGTATTCCCCAGCACCGCGAGTACGGGACAAGGCGACCTGGGTCTGCCCCATCAGGTTGTTGATAGGGGTGCGCAGCTCGTGGGCCAGGTCGGAGGAAAAATCCGACAGCCGGGAAAATGAATCCCGCAGCCGCTCCAGCATGGCATTGAAAGCGGCGGCCAGCGCCTTCAGCTCCCGTGGGGCGTGCGCCACTTCGAGGCGGCGCTCCAGGCGGCTGGCGGAGATGTCGCTGGCCGTTTCCGCCATCTGGCGCAGCGGCCGCAAGCTATTGCGGGCGGTGAGAAAGCCGAGGATGGCGGCAGCCAGTCCGCCGAACAGCATGGCGGCGAACAGTGCCCGGCGGTAATTCGCCAGCAGTTCCAGCGCTTCCCGCGAGTCCAGCGACAGGACAATCAGCGCCCGCTCCCCCGTCCCGCCACCCAGGGCGCCCCACGCCGCGACGGTGTGATAAGGGTCGCCGGGGGTCGGCATCTGGATGGCGGCGCCATGCGGCGCATCATCCGCGGCGACCGGCATTTTCAACATCTCCGCGCCGGGCCGCCAGTCCGCGGTCGCGAGCAGGACATTGCCCGCCTCGTCCAGCAGGGCAAGACGCAAGTGGGGGTGGCCGATGATGACATCGCGGAATTCGTTCGGCGTAGCGACGATCTGGGACAGCGAATTCACCGTCGCGAGTTGATGGCGGAAAAGCTCCACCTTGCCGGCCAGTTCGGCGTGATCCCTCTGCATCAGTTCGATGTCGAGAAAGCGGTAAAGATAGGCGCCGATGCCGGCGAGCAGCACAACCGTGGTAAGCGCGAACAGGATGCTGAGGCGGAGGGTGAGCGAGCCCGGCTTCATTCCCGCTCCTCCAGCACATAACCCATGCCGCGCACGGTATGCAGCAATTTGCGCTCGAACGGGTCGTCCATCTTGGCGCGCAGCCGCCGGATCGCGACTTCCACCACGTTGGTGTCGCTGTCGAAATTCATGTCCCACACCTGCTCGGCGATGAAGGTGCGCGACAGCGCCTCCCCCTGGCGCCGCATCAGCAGATGCAGCAGCGCGAATTCCTTGGGGGTGAGATCAATCCGGGCGGCGCCCCGCATCACCCGGCGCCGCACTGGATCGAGCTCCAGGTCGGCGATGGCCAGAACTTCCGCCGTGGTGTTCCGGCCGCGCCGCAACAGGGTGCGCAACCGCGCGAGCAGTTCGGAAAAGGCGAAGGGCTTGACCAGATAGTCGTCCGCGCCGAGCTCCAGCCCCTTTACCCGGTCTTCGACCTCATCCCGCGCGGTGAGGAAAATCACCGGGGTATCCTTGGCCTTGCGCAGCTCGCGCAGCACGCTCCAGCCGTCCATCCCGGGCAGCATCACGTCGAGCACGATAACGTCATAGCCCCCGGTCGTGGCAAGGTGCAGGCCGTCCACGCCATTGCGCGCCAGATCGACGACGAACCCGTTCTCGGTCAAGCCCTTGCGCAGGTAGTCGCCGGCCTTAGCTTCGTCTTCAACGATCAGAACCTTCATCCGCAAGCCTCGTTAGTCATGGATTCAAGCATTCTAGCGGACACGGCGAGAAGCGCCGCCCCAAATTATTAGCATCGCTTCTCGCCGTGTCCGTTCCCTCTCTCCTACCTCTCCCCCAGAGGTGGAGAGTGATGAGGTGTCGCTTCGCGATGTTCATCCCAGATTATCCATTGGAATGCACGCGCATGTAGGAGCGCCGCCCCCGGCGCGAATCGCGGCGAGGGCGCCGCTCCTACAGCGGTGTTTTGGCCCTAATGGATAATCCGGGTTCATGTTAATCGGCTCGGCGAAGATAACGAAAATGTAATTTCCCGGTCAGCTTGGCGTAGGCACGCGAAGCATACGATGGGCTGAACCAATGCGTGAGGAACTAGCCCGGATATTGATGAATTGCCGTGATGATCGCGCAGGATTTTGTTTCGTATGGGAATTTTGAGAAGGAGCGGCGTAGTTATTCATACGCCCGACTGAAAAAAATTTTCATACAAAACAAAAGACAAGCGAGGGCGCGGTGAATTCATGCAATATCCGGGTTAAGTAAGTGCCATTCGGATCAGACCATCATTATC
>JAUYFW010000257.1 GCA_030690835.1 Sulfurimicrobium sp.
GCGCGAGGTGGAAACGCTGGATCTGGAACGCCGCTATATCGAGGTCATGACGCCTGCAGTAATTCAACCTCAAATACCAGCGTGGCGTTGGGAGGGATCACACCGCCCGCGCCACGGGCACCGTAGCCGAGATGAGGAGGATGGGCTGGATTGATTTTTTCTAAGATCGGTGGTTATTGAAACGTTCCAAAGGTGTTGTGTTCTTCATCCTGTTTCGTTACCGCGAGATAGGGTAGCGCGGCCTTCTGCAGCCAATCAAGGCCGCCCTGTGCGCCCTTTAGCATGGCAATGGTGCTGACGCTGCCGGCGGTGAGGCAGTTTGGTGCATGTACGGTGACACTTTGCATTCCCTCTGCTGGCCAACCGGTGCGTGGGTCGAGGATATGCCCATGGTATCGGCCATTGAATTCGTTCCGGTGCGCGTAGTAGCAGCTTGTCGCCAGGGCGCCGGAATAAAGGGGGATCCGGGCGAGCAGCAGGTCCGGGTGGGCCGGATGCCGGATGCCGACTAGCCAAGGCTTGCCATCCGGCTGCGGGCCGAAGGCGCACAGGTCTCCTCCTAAATTGACCAGGCCGTGCCGGATTCCCAGTTCGAGGCATAAGTCAGCGGTGCGGTCGGCGGCATATTCCTTGCCGATGCCGCCAAAATCAAGTTCCATGCCGCTGAGGGGCAGGAACAGGCGCGGCCTGTCCCAGATTACCTTGTTCCAGCCCATTAATCCCAGCAAGGGGAGGATGGATTCCTGCTTGGGAGCCTTTCCGGCGGAGAAATTCCAGGCATGGCGCAATACCCCGCTAGTGATGTCGAATAATCCGCCGCTTTGGCTGTTGCAGGTGGCGGCGTAGTCGAGCAGGGTGGCTGTCTCAGTATCGACCCTGATTTCGCGGCAGCCCGCCGCGCGGTTGATGGTGCTGGTTACGCTGTCGTCGCGGTAGCGGGAAAATCGCTGTTCGATACGTCGGATTTCGGCGATTACGCTCTCCGCAACTTGCTGCGCCCGTAACGAGCCGGAGGAGAAGAACTGGATTTCGTTTTCGCACGACATGGCGCGAAAGCGGTATTGGTATAAACGCATCCTTAGAAGCTGCGGACAGAACACAGAGAAAGGCAGTTTGCGGAAATATATGGTCTCACCCAACGGGTGAATGCCAAATATCGTGAATCTATTGTTTTCACTCCGTGTTCTCCGTGAATTCCGTGGTTAACTGATTTTTCCAGGTTAAATCGAATTGAGCACTTCCTGGAACTTCTCGGCATGCATGAAGCCGACGACCCGCTTCTCACGCAACTCCCGGCCATTCTTGTCGAACACGATGATGGCGGGTGGCCCAAATAAGCTGAAACGTTTCAGAAGTTCCTTGTGCTCTGGGCTGTTTGCGGTAATGTCGGCTTGTAGCAAGGTGAATTCCAACATGCGTTTTTTCACTGCCGGTTCCGCGAAAGTATCTCTTTCCATTTCCTTGCAGCTGACGCACCAGTCCGCGTAGAAATCGAGCAGCACGGGTCGCCCGGAGGCGCTGATCCGCGCCTCAAGCTCCTTGATCGAGGCGATGCGCTCGAAGCGCGGGTGCTCCTTCTCGGCGGCTGAGGCATACGGCAAATGCGATAGCGGCTGCAGAATGTCGCGAGATCCGCCCAGCAAGCCAATCAGCAGGCTGCACCCCGCCACCAGAAACCCGACACCCACGCCCTTCCACAAGCGCAGCCAGCCGCTCGCTATCGGCGGCAACGGATCAAGAGCATGAAGGAAAACAGCCGTCAGGATCAGGAGCGCGGCGCTACCCAGCATCAATGCCCAGGCCGGCAGTACGGGCGAGACAATCCACAGCGCCGTTGCGAGCAGAGCGACACCGAACCCCTTGGTCACAGCGTTCATCCAGCCACCGGCTTTGGGGAGAATCTCACGCGAAAAGACGCCGACAAGCATCAGCGGCACGCCCATCCCCAGAGCCATGGTGAAAAGGGCAAAGCCACCCAGCCGCGCATCCCCGGTCTTGGCGATATATAGCAATGCACCCGCCAAGGGAGGTGCAATGCAGGGGCCGACAATCAGCGCCGACAGCGCACCCATCAAGGCAATCCCACCCAGAGACCCGCTCCGGCCACCTGATGCCGAGGCAAAGCGACTTTGCAGCGAAGCCGGGAGTTGTAGTTCGAACAATCCGAACATCGACAGCGCGAGCACGACGAACAGCGCAGCGAAACTGCCCAGAACCCACGGATTCTGCAGTGCACCGGAAATCATGGTGCCAGACATCCCGGCCGCCACTCCCGCCAGGGAATAAGTCAGCGCCATGCCGAGTACATATGCTCCAGAGAGCAGCGTCGCGCGGGGCCGCGAAATTGTCCCGCCCTGCTTAACGATGATCCCAGACAGAATGGGAATCATCGGGAAAACACAAGGCGTCAGCGCCAAGGCAAGGCCGAAACCGAAAAAGCTCGTCAGGATCAGGGCCAGACTGCCTCGGTGGAGGAGACGCTCGATATCGCCATCGTTCGCCCCAGCGTCGAGGGTAGGAGTATCGTCGGTCCGGGCAGGAACAGCGCTGTTTGGTGGCAATCCACCTGATGCGCTCGCCGTGGCCGCGAGAGCGAGTTGCTGCGTCACCGGAGGAAAGCAGACCCCGATATCGCCGCATCCCTGGTAAGTCACACTGACTCCCGAAGGTTCGCAGCCGGAATAACGCACCCGTGCCGTAAAATCCCCCCGGTAAATTTCTACCCGGCCAAAATACTCGTCGTCCTTGAACTTCCCTGCAGGCAACTCAGGCCCATCCAGGACGCAGGATTCCGGCAACAACTTGAATTGTAATTTTTTGCGGTAAAGGTAATAATCCTCGACCACTTTCCAGCGAACCTCGATCACCCCTGGTTGAGCAATGCCGGCTTCGACGCGAAAGGCAATTTCGGGGTCAAGAGGTTGCTCTTCCGAAAATGCCGACTGCGCCAAGGCCATTCCCATGCAGGCCAGTAATATCCAAACGTATTTCATGATTCTTACCGTATGACGAGGTGAGGGACACCTTGTGATTGAAAAAATTGCTCGGCATCGGCGCCCTTCAGGATTCCGAAGGTCGCCAGCATGCCTGCCTCAAGACAGGTGGGGGCCTGGACCGTGACCGAGCGCGGCGCATCCCGAACCGGCCATCCGGTGCGAGGATCCAGGATATGGCCGTACCGCCGGCCCTTGGCCAGGATGAATCGCCTCGCATCGCCGCTTGTGGCCATTGCTCCGCTGGCGATCGGCCGGCCATCCAGGTAATCGGGCCCTGTATCCCGCGGGTTGTCAATGCCGATCATCCATGGGTCGCCATTGCGACGAGGGCCGTTCACCCGGAGATCCCCGCCGAAATTGACCAGTGATGCCTTGAATCCAAGATGTTCGAGCAGCAACGCCGCCCGGTCCACTGCGTATTCCTTGCCGATTCCGCCCAGATCGATTTCCATCCCCGCCCGCAGCCGCAAGCACGGCTTTTGCCACCGAACCTTATGCCAGCCCACATGCGCCAAGACCTTGTCTACCGCTTTTCGCGCCGGAAGCGCCTTGCTCCCGTCGAAACGCCAAACCCTGCGCAGCACACCGGACGTAATGTCGAAGCTTCCGCCGCTAAGTCGATGGCATGTGTCCGCATAATCAATGAGCCCGGACGACTCGTCGTCCAATTGAATCTCCTCGCCATTGGCTGAGTTGACCTGATGCACGACGCCCGTCGGCTTGTATCGGCTGAACTTGTCCTCGATTCGCCACACCTCGTCAGCAACCGCCATCAGGGCCGAGCGGACCTCCGGCTTGTCATCCGCATCGATCAGAGCCTCACACGGTCCACCCAGCGCCTGGAAGTACACCCTGATGTATCCCTCGCCCTCCAGCGAGAGAAACACCTCCCGCTTGGCGCCTACACCACCCGGCACAATTCCGCGACTGCGAGCATCAGAAAGGAGTGGTATAGGCAAAATGCACCATCGTCGCCTTGAGCGAGGGAAATACCCCCGCTTCCCTCTGAATACCCACCGCATCCCAAGGCTGCTCCTCGCCGTTCTGGCGAATGAGCTCGATGCGCGCGCTCAACTCGCCTCCAAGGTTCGGGCGGTAGCCGACTTTTACGCCGACAGATGTCGTATGCAGCTTGGCCAGACGATAATCCGCGCTCGCGTATTGGGGCAGATTTGCCGCTTCGGTATTGGTCAGCATGGAGCGGTAGAAATCGGCCGCCGTTTGCTGGTAATAACGAACATGTGGTTGAACAAAGAGGCGTTCGCTCAGGGGGTGCCGGTACTTCAGGTCGACCGTGTGCGCCTTGATCCCCCAGTCGTCCCAGAAGTAGCGATAGGAAAGATAGGCGATGTCATTTCCAAAGCTCTGGTTCAGTTGCGCGTAAAGGGCGTTCGTGTCCCTGACACGGGGGCGCTTTTCGTAGACGGCGTCATAATCGCCCGTTGATCCGGTCACCGAATTCACGATACTGATGATCTTGTAGGGGTTTGTCATGTAACCCTCTGCCCAGCCGTGCACATAGTTGAGCTGCGCGAGCGTACCGCGCGCAATCACCTGAGTAATGCCAAGCTGGAGATCGAGTTGGCCCTTCGTATCATCCTCTTTCCTGATTTTGTCCTCCGCAATCGACCCCATTCCGTAATGAATGCCGTTGTGTGGCTTCACCAGGTCCTGGCTGTAACCGATCCCGGCCACCAGTGTCGTGTTGCGCTGGTTGAAATCCCGAGCGAGAGTGGCGCCGAGGCCTGCCGATTCGTAGGTGCTCTGCATTGAGCGGTCCACAGCCAACGTCAGGCGCGTCAGTTCGCCCAGCGAGGTATCCCAGTCGATACCAATTGAGGTTCGCTTGGCGTCAAATTGGGTGAGATAACCTGCGCTGGAGGCGCCAGAACTGCTTTGAATCTTGACGGCGCCGGTCGGTGAGGCGCCGGAAACGACATCGTAAGTGGTGCGAACCGACAAGGAACTTTCCTCGTCGATCTTCCGTTTGAGGCGGATTGTGCCTCCGTTGACAGTTATGCGATCATCCTCCGCATAATGCAGGGCCCCGATATCGACGCGCCAGGGTTGATCGCCGCCGCCTTCGGCTGCCGCGACGGGCATCACTGTCAAAAGGCTGCACGTTGCAGCCGACAAGAGCGCGCAAATACTGGCGGCGCCATTGCGTCCGCCGTTTTCAGGTTTCAGTTGCATCCGCAGCCCCCCCCGCCAACACCCTTGCCACCCGAGGAAGCCTCGCGATTGGAGTAAGTATGTCCATCCAGATAATCCTCGATCCGATCCGGTGTCAGTTGCATCTCATCCTTCGCCAACATATCTTTCTCCCAAGGCTGTACCTGTTGCAGCGCACAGCCACCCAATAGCCAACACAAACCCAGCGCAGTAAAGCTGCGAAATCTCATATGTATTTCCCTGATTGATTTTGTTCCGAAATTCACTCGGCCAGAAGGCTCCGGATTTCCTCTTCCAGAACACTCTTGTCCTTGGCGCGATAGCCGACATGCGTGGCGCGGAGTTGTCCCTTGCGGTCGATCATGTAGGAACTCGGCATCCCCTTGACCTGGTAGGCTTGTGCCACCCCGCCCTCGGGGTCGTAGCCAATGCGGAATTTGGCCGGATTTTCCTTGAGAAACTGCGCCGCCAGTTCCTTGTCCTTGTCGACATTGACGGCAATAACGACAAGGCCCTTAGCGGCATATTTCTCGTGTGCCTCATTCAGCCCCTTGAAGGAGGCGCGACATGGCCCGCACCAGGAAGCCCAGAAATCCAGATAAACCACCTTGCCCAGAAAATCCGAAAGATTCAGCTTGCCGGTTTCACCTGCCACGGAAAACGCCGGTGCATCCCTCGTTTCGGTGGACCAGGCGGGCGTTGCACAAAGACTTGTGACCAACACGGCGAGCACACCCAGAATATTGTTTCTCATAGCCTTGACTTTATCTTGGTGGGAAAAAAGTGACTCCCGGCTTGGCCGGGAGTCGCCGCACGAACCCTACTTCACGATATTGATTACGGCAGGCGCGCCATAGAGCAGGCCGGATTTGGCATGGCAGTAGTCGCAGTTGCCGTACGACAAGCCGGAGTGGCCGAGCTTGGCGCCACGCTTGACCTCGTTGGCAAGGCCGTTGGCGGTAACGATGACCGGCGTGAATTCACCCTTGATATCGCTATGCAGCAGGTTGAAGTTCTCGCCCTTGCCCTTGCCGAGCCGTGCCAGCTTGCTCGTGCCGTCCGCGAACTCGAACTTCATGTTGTAGCCGACCGCTTCGACCGAACCCGCCGCGTCACCATAGATCTTGCCGCCGGCGAAGTTGTGGCAGGTCGAGCAGTACCGGCCGTGGCAGTGCAGATCGCCGCCGTTGATTTCCGCGACGCTGGGCGCGGCTTCGCTGGTCAGGTTCTTCACGCTGTTCGCCTTCAGCAGGTTCACCAGGAAGGCATCGCCGACGAAGTTGTCGTCGCGCTTGCCGTAGATCACGATATGGCCTTCGGTATCGATCGTCGTCTTGTGATAGTAGAAACTGTGCATGAAGGTATTGAAGTTGAAGGTCGGCACCTTGCCCATAGCGAAGCCGTCATCGAGCGGCTTGACCGGATCGACCGCCTTCAGCGTGCCGCCGCCAAAGTCATCCGTGTCATCGACGCGAACATAGGCGTAGGGGGTGTACGGATAGTCCGAGGTGAAGTTCAGCTTGCCCTTCCTCGCGGCCGACACGTTCGACCAGAAACTGTTGTCCCGGCAGGTGGTCACGCCGCCGGCATTGAACACGCAGGCCTTGTAGGTGGTCTTTCCCGTGGTCGCGTTGACGCTGTAAGTGACGTACAGGTAATCGGCGCCGATGCCAAAGTGGAAGGGATAGCGGATGCCGAAGGTCTTGGTGTTCTCGGCCAGCAGCGTCGGCGATGCCTTGTCGGCGCTCTTCTTGACGGCGAGAATCAGACCGTCGGTGCCGTACAACACCCAGTCGTCGGTGGCGCTGAGGAACTTGGTCGGCACCGTGCCCGAAGTGCCATGGCCCTGGGTCAACTGGGTCAGCGCGCCGCTCGTGAGGTTGACGCGGTAGATATTGGCTGTCTTGCCATCGGCGCTCTTGAGCAGGTAGAAGACGCTGTCGCCGAAGAGCTTGTAACTTCCTTTCCCGCTCGTTCCCAGCAGGTCCGCCAGGGTCGTGGCGGTGCCCGAGGGCGTCACGGGCTTCTCGGTGATGGTCAGCGTCGCCTTGTTCATGACGTACAACTTGCCATCCACGATCAAGGCGCTGGTGGCCGTGCCGCCGATGTCGCCGAGGAAAGCGTACTTGGAGGCGGCGGTCAGCGTCGGCCCGGCGAAGTCGGTGTACTGTGCATCAACAGCGTCTACGCCACAGGCGGAGCACCCGGTTATTGGTGGCGTCATCGCCCGGAACTTGAAGCTGCTGGAATCGTACAGGACAATGCCAGTGGCAGCCTGACCATAGGCGGCGTATCGAACCGTCAGGAGCGTCTTGTTGACGAAGGGCACCGGGATGTTGGTGCCGTCCGCAGCCGGGAAGACGATAACTTGACCGCCGCTGACGTCTTTCGCGATTAGGAATCGCTTCGTGCCCAGGTAGTTGACTTCCGTGTAGGCGGGAACGGTCAGGCCGGTGGCGTTGCTGTGCGCCGTCTCCGTCGGCACGAGATCGGTGTGCGTCGTCATGTCGTGGCCGCTCTTCATCGAAACCCGTTTCGGGGCGCCGCCCTTGACGTAGTAGAGCGTATCGACGTAGAGGTCGGTGTAGGTGTTGTCGGCGGAGTTGTAGCCGACCAAGGCCGTCGATGGCTGGGGCCTGCCGATGTTGGTGGCCATGATGTCGTCGCTGGAGGCGAGCACCGTGCCCGGATTCGCCGGATCGAAGACGCGGGCGTTCGTGACGCTGCCGAGTTTCTTGTGGTTGGTATTGCCGTAGAACAGGGCGCTCTGCTGGCCGGTTTGAACTGCCAGCAGCGTGTCCGTGACCACAGGGGTGGTGGTGGCGACGCTACCGCCGTCATCGCCACCGCCACATCCAACCAATGCCGACGAGGCCACGACGGCTATCGATAGCCCGACAAACCATTTTATGCGAGACATGTTCATGGAAACTCCCTTGCTTGTTAACTATTAACTTCATTCGGATGAATTTGTCCGAATTGTGAATTCAGGAGTAATAGATGACAATGCGGCATGTGGTCGCGCGACATTTGGTCATGCGGCGAAAGGTCGCAGGCACGAAAAGGCTGGAATGAGGGCGCGGAAGTGGTTCTTTGGCGTGACGGAGGAGTGGAGCGGGGATGGTTGAGATGGGGCCGACCGCGACGGCCAGCGACCCAGATTGGTTAAAGTGGCGCTATATCGAGGTCATGCTGTCTGTAGCAGTTCAACCTCAAATACCAGCGTGGCGTTGGGAGGGATCACCCCGCCCGCGCCACGGGCACCGTAGCCGAGATGAGGAGGAATCGTAAGCTTGCGCACGCCGCCCGCCTT
>JAUYFW010000265.1 GCA_030690835.1 Sulfurimicrobium sp.
TCGGCCTTGGCGCGCAGCCGGTAATCGCCGACATGATTTGCCGATGCCCTTAGTTCCCTGGCGCCATGAGACAGGGCTTCGCGTGCCAATGCCCTGACCTGGACATCGTCGGACCAGTCGATACCCAGCGCCAGGCCCAGATGTTCGATTTCTTTTTCCAGCGACGCGGTTTCTTCGTTATAGAACTCAAATCCTGCCATGCCCGCCTCCACGAAAAGTTTGCTGTCACGCATCATGATGATAACAAAAAAGGCCTGCATCGCTGCAGGCCTCCGCTTTGGTTTGTTACGGCGGATTATCCTTAAAAACTCATTTGGCCACAGAGAACACAGAGCTCACAGAGAGAAACAATGGTTTATCGTGAATATGAGCATCACTCACCGGGCGAACCTGATAACAATGCGAAACCCGCGTCATCTCTGTGTCCTCTGTGATCTCTGTGGCTTGAACTGCGGTTTTTAGGATTATGCCTTGTGATACGAAATCACGGTCTCGACTTCATTCCTCGAACCCAGAATTACCGGCACGCGCTGGTGCAGGCCATCCGGCTGCACGTCCAAAATGCGTTCACGCCCCGTGCTGGAAGCGCCACCGGCCTGTTCCACGATGAAGGACATGGGGTTGGCTTCGTACAGCAGGCGCAATTTGCCAGCCCTGGTGGGGTCCTTGGTATCCTTGGGGTACATGAAGATGCCGCCGCGCATCAGGATACGATGCACTTCCGCAACCATTGAGGCCACCCAGCGCATGTTGAAGTCCTTGGCCCTGGGACCGGTCTTGCCGGCCAGCGCTTCTTCCACATAACGCTGCACCGGCTTTTCCCAGAAACGCTGGTTGGAAGCGTTGATGGCGAATTCCTTGGTATCTTCGGGAATAGTCATATTGGGATGGGTGAGAATGAATTCGCCGATATCCCGATCCAGCGTAAAGCCGTTGACACCGTGACCGCTGGTCAGCACCAGCATGGTGGAGGAACCGTACAGCGCATAACCGGCGCAGACCTGCTGGGTACCGGGCTGCATGAAATCCTGGGCGGAAGGCGCATCGCTCTCGCCCTGACAGCGCAGGACGGAAAAAATGGTGCCGACGGAAATATTCACGTCCACGTTGCTGGAGCCGTCGAGCGGATCGAATACCAGCAGGTATTTGCCGCGCGGATATTGCGCCGGGATGGGATAAATGTCGTCCATCTCTTCCGACGCCATGGCGCACAGGTGACCCGCCCACTCATTGGATTTGATGAAGATTTCGTTGGTGATGACGTCCAGTTCCTTCTGCGTTTCGCCCTGCACGTTTTCCGACTCGGCCGAACCCATCACGCCAATCAGCGCACCCTTGTTCACGACATTGGAAATCACCTTGATCGCGGTGATGATGTCATTGAGGAGGGAAGTAAAATCGCCGCTCGCGCCCTGGATGTGGCGCTGCTCTTCAATAATGAATTGAGTAATGGTGGTGCCGTTATGCATGCTTTTATCCTAGTATAAAAAAATATAATGAGCTTTGAATTATAGCTTAATTACCAAAGGCTTGGCGGGGGAAAATCAATAGGGATATGATGGCCCCTCTCCCGCCAATGACAAACAAGGACCATGCCATGTCGCGAACCAAGATCCTGCTGGACGAATCCGAAATCCCCACCCACTGGTACAACGTCGTCGCCGACATGCCCAATCCGCCGGCCCCGCCGCTGGGTCCGGACGGCAAGCCGATCGGACCGGAAGCGCTGACCGCGATCTTCCCCATGAGCCTGATCGAGCAGGAAATGTCGGGTGAAAGGTGGATCGCCATTCCGGAAAAAGTACGCGAGATTTATCAACTCTGGCGTCCCTCGCCGATGTTCCGCGCACACAGGCTGGAAGCGGCGCTCGGCACCCCGGCCAAGATTTACTACAAATACGAAGGCGTTTCCCCGGCGGGTTCGCACAAACCCAACACCGCCATCGCCCAGGCCTATTACAACAAGGAGGCCGGCATCAAGCGCATCGCCACCGAGACCGGCGCCGGCCAATGGGGCTGCGCCATGGCGCTGGCAGGGCAGATGTTCGGACTGGAGGTACGGGTTTATATGGTCAAGGTAAGCTACCACCAGAAACCCTATCGCCGTTCCATGATGCAGACCTGGGGCGCGGAAGTGTTCGCCAGCCCGAGCATGGAAACCAATTCCGGCCGCGCCGCGCTGGCGCAAGACCCGGACAACCAGGGCTCCCTCGGCCTGGCGATTTCCGAAGCGGTGGAAGATGCGGCCTCGCGCCCCGACACCAATTACGCGCTGGGCTCGGTGTTGAACCACGTACTGCTGCACCAGACCGTAATCGGCCTGGAAGCCAAGAAACAATTCGAGAAAGCGGGCGACTACCCGGACATGATCTTCGCCCCTTGCGGCGGCGGCTCCAACTTCGGCGGCGCGGCCTTCCCCTTCCTCGCCGACAAGGCGGCGGGCAAGAACGTGCGCCTGGTGGCGGTGGAACCCACCTCCTGCCCGACCCTGACGCGCGGCCACTACGCCTACGATTTCGGCGACTCCGCCAAGCTCACCCCGATGATGCTGATGTACACCCTCGGCCACGACTTCATGCCACCCGGCATCCATGCCGGCGGTTTGCGCTATCACGGCGATTCGGCATTGGTATCGCAGCTCTACCATGAAAAACTGATCGAGGCGGTGGCGGTGCCGCAGCTTGCCACTTTCCAGGCCGGCGTCACCTTCGCCCGCGCCGAAGGCATCATCCCGGCACCGGAATCCAGCCACGCCATCTCCGCCTGCATCGACGAGGCGCTGCGCTGCAAGGAAAGCGGCGAGGCGAAAACGCTGTTTTTCAATCTTTCCGGCCACGGTCACTTCGACATGGGTGCGTATGACAGTTATTTCAGCGGAAAACTGGAAGACTATGCCTATCCGGAGGAGGCAATCAAGGCGGCACTGGAACGGCTGCCGAAGGTGAACATGTAAGGGATCGGGGCAAGCGGCAAGATTTTTTATATTAGCGGGAACTAACTTATTCCCGTCCCGCTCTGAGAATGCAGACGACCTGAAAAACCGTCTCCCGCCTCTCCTCCCTGAGCGGGAACCTTGACGCTAGTTAAGGCTTCTGCCCCCGGCTTTTCTTCCCCTTTAGCCGGGGGCTTTTTCTTTTTACCGATAATCACAACGCTGATGCAATTTCCCTGAAGCTGTTCAGTCCCGCTTCAAGGTTTTCGATGATTTCCCCTGCCAGCACATCCGGCTCGGGCAGGTTATCCAGATCGGCAAGGCTCTTGTCCTTGAGCCAGAAAATATCCAGGCTGGTTTTGTCGCGTGCGACGATTTGCCCATAACCGAATTTACGCCAGCGGCCTTCGGGGTTGCTCTGCTCGCTCCAACTTTCCTTGCGCTCATGGCGATTGAGCGGGTTATAGCAGACAATGAACTCCTGCAAATCCTCAAAACGCAGCGGCTTCTTTTTCAGGGTGTGGTGGATGTTGGTGCGGTAATCGTAAAACCAGACCTCCTTCGTCCATGACTCCTTGCTGGCCGCGTGGTTGTCGAAGAACAGCACATTCGCCTTCACGCCATTGGCGTAGAAGATGCCGGTAGGCAGGCGCAGGATGGTGTGCAAATCGGTGGTTTCCAGCAGCTTCTTGCGCACCGTTTCACCCGCACCGCCCTCGAACAGCACATTGTCCGGCACCACCACCGCCGCGCGTCCGGTGGTTTTCAGCATGGTGCGGATGTGCTGCACGAAGTTGAGCTGCTTGTTGGAAGTGGTCGCCCAGAAATCCTGACGGTTATAGGTCAGGTCGTCTTTTTCCTGCTCGCCTTCCTCGTTGGTGAAACTCATCGCGCTTTTCTTGCCGAATGGCGGATTCGCCAGCACATAGTCGAAGCGCTTGCCGCTATCGGCCACCAGCGCATCGTTCGGCGACACCATACTCTCGCCGTCGATCTCGCCAATGTTGTGCAAAAACATATTCATCAAGGCAAGGCGGCGCGTCCCCGCGACGATCTCGTTGCCGTAAAACGTCTCGTGCTTGAGAAACGCCTTCTGCGTTTTGTCCATCTGATGCGCCGCCACCAGAAAATCGTAGGCCGCCAGAAAAAACCCGCCCGTCCCGCAGGCCGGATCGGCGATGGTCTTGCCCGGTTCCGGGCGCACACATTCCACCATCGCCTTGATCAAAGCACGCGGCGTGAAATACTGCCCAGCGCCGGACTTGGTATCCTCGGCGTTGCGCTCCAGCAAGCCCTCGTAGATGTCGCCCTTCACATCCGCGCCCATCGTCACCCACTGGGTTTCATTCACCATATCAATCAGGCGATACAGCTTGGCCGGGTCCTGGATCTTGTTCTGCGCCTTGGTGAAAATCTGCCCCAGCATTCCCGGCTTGTTGCCCAACTCGCGCAACAGTGTCACGTAATGCACTTCCAGTTCCGCGCCACGTTTGGCTTTAAGGCTTTGCCAGTCGAATTCAGCGGGGATGCCCACCTTGCGGCTATAGGGCGGCTGGCTGTATTCGTCCGCCATTTTCAGGAAGATGAGGTAGGTGAGCTGCTCCAGATAGTCGCCATAGCCCACGCCGTCGTCGCGCAACGTGGTGCAGAAACTCCAGACTTTGGAAACGATGGATGCGGTTGCGTTCATATAGTTATTACCCTCTTTATTACCCTGACTAAAGGGTAATTACCTCTTCTTGTTCTTGGCAGACAACAGCCACTTACTCATCCGCCTTGCCCAGCATGCGCTGCCGAGCCAAGACGATGGACTGATGCAACTTGGCTTCCAGAGTTTCGCGGGGTGGCAGCACCGTCAAATAGTCTGCCACGCGGATATTGCTCTGATCCAGCCGCATTAACTCAACATGCTCGTCGTTTTTCCCTGTGCACAGAATCAAGCCAATCGGGGAATTCTCACCTTCCATCTGCTCGTACTTTTCCAGATAACGCAGGTACAACTCCATCTGCCCCTTGTAGGCTGCCTCGAACTCGCCAATTTTCAGGTCGATAGCAACCAGACACTTCAGTCGCCGATGGAAAAACAATAGGTCGATGCGGTAATCCCGATTGTCGATAGTGATGCGCTTCTGCCGCGCCATAAAGGCAAAGTCATTACCCAGCTCAATGATGAAGCGCTGCAACTCGGCAAGAACTGAAGATTCCAGATCCTTTTCAGAATAGCTGTCCGCAAGACCGAGGAAATCCAGCAAATACGGATCGCGGAAAGCCATGTCAGGCGACAATTGCCCCTCTTGCCGCAGAAGTTTTAACTCCTGTGCTATGGTTTCCTCCGGCTTTTTCGAGATCGCTGTGCGCTCGAACAACATCGATCCCATCCTCTCCTGTAACTGGCGCACACTCCAATGTTCCTGCCGACCAATTTCGATATAAAAATCGCGCTTGAGCGGGTCGTCAATTCCAACCAGAAGTCGCAGATGCGACCAGCTCAATTGGGCACACAGTGTGTGCACAATCTTTTCATCGGAAAATACCTCCGCAATACGCAGACAGTCGCGCAATTGTCGCACCCCCCAACCTTTGCCATATTCATCGGACAATTGACGCGCCAAGGTGGCGACGATCTGTTTGCCATACTCCGCGCGCTGACCTTGCAGTATTTCAGCATTGATGCGCCTGCCAATCTGCCAATAAAGCAGCGTCAGCTCGGCATTGACCGTGGCTGCCACGCGGGTGCGGGCATCGGCGATGAGCTGTCGTATCTCGATGAGCAAGGGTGTCATGAGCT
>JAUYFW010000267.1 GCA_030690835.1 Sulfurimicrobium sp.
AGTCGCGGCATTGCTGCTTGGTGTTGCAGAAGGCCAGCGTGCTGACCGGGCGATAGTGCTTGAGCAGGATGCCGACTGCCTGCAAACGCTCCTCGTGTTTCACCTCGTAGAAGCGCTGGCGTATCTTGCTGTCCTCATGCTGTTCCAGCAGCTTCACTTCCTGAGGGTTGCGCAAGAACTGGCGCGCCAGCCGTGCGATGCCGTCGGGAAAGGTCGCCGAGAACAGCAGTGTCTGGCGCCCCGCCGGGCAGCGCTGCGCCACGTAAGCGATGTCATCGTAAAAGCCCATGTCCAGCATGCGATCGGCTTCGTCGAGTACCAGCGTGTTGAGCGCTTCCAGATTAAGGCTGCCGCGCCCCAAGTGATCGATGATGCGGCCCGGCGTGCCGACGACGATGTGGGCGCCGTGCTCCAGGCTGTTTATCTGCGGGCGCATGGGCGTGCCGCCGCACAGGGCAACGATCTTGATGTTGTCTGCGAAGCGCGCCAGGCGGCGGATCTCCTGCGTCACCTGATCAGCCAGCTCGCGCGTCGGGCATAGCACCATGGCCTGCACCGCAAAGCGGCGCGGGTTCAGATTGGTGAGCAGGGCCAGCGCGAAAGCGGCCGTCTTGCCGCTGCCGGTCTTCGCTTGCGCGATCAGGTCGTGCCCAGCGAGCGCGAGCGGCAGGCTGGCCGCCTGAATGGGTGTCATGGTCAGGTATTCGAGCTGCTGCAAGGTCGCCAGTATGCCGGGCGACAGCGGCAGTTCGTTGAAAGAGCGGCCGGCAGCGCTTGCTGTGGGCGGGGAGGAGGGGGGATTAATATCGGTCATGCGCAATTATCCCCGCCTGCGGCGCGGCGTGCTTGTAAAAATTTGAACCGCCCCGTTCCAGCTAGCAGGTAGTCAAGTTGAAAAGTGGGTTTCCATGGTCAGGGCAGCCGTCAGACCGCCGCCTGGTGTCGCCGCTTTGAATTCACCGCACCAGCTGTGGGCCGTCACCAGGGGGAATTTCCAGTGGTGGAAGTCTATCGCGGAGCTATCGCCGGCAAAGATTGGAGGAAAGCGATGGCAGGCGCCGATGTCTCTCTCTTGTGACTGATAGTAGGTGCAGCCCTCGCAGGGCGGGTAGTGGTGGTTTTTTATATCCATGGTGGGCGAAATTTTATGACCTGATTGTGACAGCTTGATGTCAGCAGGAGGAGCCAAATCAGCGGCAAAACTCACCACGCGCCAACATGCATGGACCCCGATTCAATCGCCCGGACAGTCCGGTATAAAATGGGATTGGTAAATTTCTATTAATAGTATAAACTGTTTAAACCATTAATTTTGATTAAAGGACTTGTCATGACCAATAACACTGCTCCGGGTAAGGCGCAACAGAGCAACGCAGCAACGACTGCCGCCAGTTCTGCCGTACCAGAAACATCAACTGCAGCCGAAAAATCCGCAGCCAAACCCACCAAGAGGCCGGCAAAGTCCGCGGTGAAGCCCGCAGCCAAGCAACTTGCCAGCGCGGCGCCCAAAGCAGCCGCTACCGTTGCTCCCGGCCCCGCTCCCAAAGCTGCCGACGCGACTGCGGCAACGGCCGCAAATAAGCCCGCTGCCAAACCCGCCGCCAAGGCTGACAAGAACGCCAAGCCGAAGAATGCCAAGCTGATTCGGGATGGTTTCACCATGCCCGAGACCGAGTACGACCTGATCGCCGCAGTGAAAAAACGTTGTGTTGCCAATGGATTGGCCGTGAAAAAGAGCGAGGTGCTGCGAGCCGCCATCATCGCCTTTGCCGCCCAGAGCGACGCCGCCGTCACGGCCGCCATGCAGGCCCTGGATGTCATCAAGACGGGTCGCCCGCCCAAAGGGCATAAGTAAGGGCGGTTTTTAATAGGAAAGCCACGTGCTCAACCGCTTTAATCTTCATCCGGGGCGCGGAAAATGACCGCTCCCGCCCGTTCGGCAGGCCTGCGGCTCAATATCCGCCCTGACCTTAAAGTCCGTGCGCTGTTGCTGGCTGACCGGCTGGACCTGAAATCCTTCAAGATCGACGATTGCCTGGCCACCACGCCGCTGACGCTGGAAGTGGATGCCGAGGGCGGTGTGGCGGTGCTGTTCCGGTATGGGGTGGTGGTGTTTTTTGGGGTGGAGACGCTGGACGAGGTCAGGTTCGTCGATTCCCTCGGGCCGCTGCTGACCAATCGCTACGAGACGCCGGAAAAAGAGGAACTGGAAATCCACTGCGGCATGAGCAGCATCGGCGTGCAGAGCGGCGCCGTTTCGCTGGACGAAATTTCGCTGGAGAAGCTGCAGGTGATCGCCGATGCCCTGAGCAAGAACCTGGTGCTTTCCCTTTACGAGAAAAAGGTGGCCGGCGAATTCGACAAGATCGAGCCGCTGGCGCAGGAGCTGGCGCTACGCGGCAGGGTGAGCGCGGATTCCAGGAAGCTGCTGTCCAAAATCGGCAGCATGCTGCTGATCGAGCACCGCATGGTCGGGCGGGCCGAAATCGGGGACAAGCCGGAAACGCTGTGGTATTTCCCGCAGCTGGAAGGCTTGTATGCCGGGCTGGAGGACGAATTCGAGTTGAAGGAGCGTCAATCGGCGCTGGAGCGCAAGCTGGGCCTGATTTCGGATACCGCGCAAACGCTCGCCGACGTGTGGGACAACAAACAGCTACACAAGCTGGAATGGTACGTAATCGGATTGATCCTGTTCGAAGTCTTCATCAGCCTGTTCGAACTGGGCAACAAGTACCTGCGCTGACTTTGACTCACCGGATAGCCAAAATTTTTGCAGCAGGAGACAATGGCAGTCATGACGCTGAACAACATTCTCATGTTTCTGGCCCTGACCGGCATCCATGAGCCATCCGCCATCCAGCAGCTTCCGGACGGGCGTTTCCTGGTCGTCGAGGATGAAAAGCAGCATCCGTTCAGTCTGCTCACGATCCGCTCCGATGGGAGCGTCAGCAGCACTCCGCTGAGCACGGGACCGCTGGAAGCCGGCGATGCCTTCCGCAAGCTGGACGATCTTGAAGGGGTCGCTCTCGACCGGTCGGGATATATCTACGCCATCACATCGCATTCGCGCGACGGCGACGGCGACGAGAAGAAGTCCCGTGAAAAACTGGTCCGCTTCCGCATCGAGGGCGACCGCGTGGTCGCGCCCATGGTGGTCAGCGGGCTGAAGGCCGCCTTGGTGGCGGCACACCCGGTGCTGGCCATTGCAGCCGGGATACGAGACGTCAAGGCCGGCGGTGGGCTCAATATCGAGGCGCTGGAGATCAGCCCCGACCAGCAGCGCCTGCTGATTGGCTTGCGCAGTCCGTTGCTCGACAATCGGGCCATCATCGCCCGCGTCGAGAACCCCTCCGCCATCTTCGCGGCAGGCGAGCCACCCCGGATCTCGCCCACCCTGGAAACGCTGGACCTCGGCGGCAACGGGATTCGCGGCCTGTCCTATCATTCCTCCCTCGGCGGGTATCTTGTTATCAGTGGCCCCGTCGCACGCGAGCAGGTTCAATTCCAGCTCTGGTTCTGGAGCGGTCGTCGAGGTGAGCCGGCACGCCGTGTTACCGTTCCCGGCCTGCAAGGTTTCGAGCACGCCGAAGGGGTCAGCCCCGCCGTGATCGACGGCCGGCAGCGAATCATCATCGTCAGCGATGACGGCAGCAGGGAAGAAGGACGCTTCGCCCGCTTTCTGCTGCTTGACTCTGGGCAACTGCAGATTGCGCCTTGATCTGGCGACAGAAAGCCGAAGGCCCTGCAGTAGGAGCGCCGCCCCCGGCGCGAATCGCGGCGAGGGCGCCGCTCCAGCGGTGTTTTGGCCCTAATGGATAATCCGGGTTTAACACGGGTCAGCCATCCATCGAGGAGGCCTGGCGCACAGGCTTCCCACACTATATTCCGGCTGCCCGTTTTCCAGCGCGACCACGAGGGGAGGCAGGAAAAACTTGCCTGTTTGATTTCAATCATGTAAATCTTGCCTTCTCTGTTCATTGTAGAAGGCTCATTCGTGGAATCCTCCGCTTCGATTGTACTGGCCAAACACGTTCTGCTGGTATTCGGCATCATCCTTGCCCTGGGCACATTTTCCGGGCTGCTGGCGCGGCTGGCGCGGGTGCCGGACGTGGTGGTGTTCCTGCTGGTGGGGATGCTGCTGGGCCCCGGCGTATTCGGGCTGATCGACATCAAGGCGGATTCCGCCGTCAACCAGCTGATCCTGATCTTCGGCTCCAGCTATATCCTGTTCGACGGCGGCGCCTCGATCCGGCTCAAGGTGCTGAAGGAGGTCTGGATTACCGTGACCGTCATTGCAACGATAGGCGTCCTGATCACTGCCGCCATCACCGGAGTGGCCGCTTACTACATCCTTGGCGTCCCGATGATCGTCGCCCTGCTGCTGGGAGCAGTCATCGCCTCCACCGATCCCGCCACCCTGGTGCCGGTGTTCCGCCAGGTGAAAATCAAGGAGCGCGTAGCGCAAACGGTGATGACCGAATCCGCCTTCAACGACGCGATGGGCGCCATTGTGACCTTTGCCGTGCTGGGCGTGGCGATGGGCGCGGGCGAGTTTTCCGCCGGCGACGCCTTGCTCGATCTGCTCAAGCAATCGCTGCTGGGCATCCTGGTCGGTGGCATCCTGGGTTATCTCGCCATTCTGCTGATTGCCCATGAAAAATACGGCTTCCTCGCCGAATACGCCCCGGTGGTTACCCTGATGGCGGTGATCGGCGCCTACATGAGCGCGGACGGCCTGCATTCGAGCGGCTTCATGGCGGTTTTCGTGTTCGGCATCATGATCGGCAACCAGGAAACCTTCGGTTTGCGGCGCGCGCATGAGGATGAAAAAATTCTCGAGGACTACATCATGACCACGGCGCTGATCATGCGCATGTTCATCTTCATCCTGCTCGGCGCGCAGGTGGATTTCGCATTGATGAACCAGTATCTGTTCGCCGGCGCGGCGGTGGTGGTGATTTTCATGTTGGTGGCGCGGCCTGTGACGGTATTCCTGTGCGCCGGCCCGGACCGGCGCGCCAGATGGAGCCGCAACGAGCTGCTGTTCATGTGCTGGACGCGCGAAACCGGCGTGATACCCGGCGCGCTGGCCGGCCTGCTGCTGGGCATGAAGGCGCCGGGAGCGGAAATCATCGCCTCGGTGACCTTTATCGCCATTCTCATGACCATCCTGATCCAGGCCACCACCACCAAATGGCTGGCCGGCAAGCTGGGATTGCTGCTGGAGCAGGATGTAGCCGCCAAATAAGGAGCTGGCTTCATGGCTTCATCCAATTCATTGATTTACGCCACGGCGGACCATCTCCGCCGCCACGCCCCGTTCGACCGCATGGAGCGCAGTGACCTGGACTGGCTGTCCTCCCGTCTCCAGATTGGCTACTACGCCAGGGGAGAAATCGTGCTCTCGCCTGACCAGGGCGAAGCCCACACCTTCTTCATCATCAAACAAGGCGTGGTGCAAGGCGAACATGGCGTGGTCCAGGCCCAGGACGACAGCGCCTGGCTCGAACTGCACGAAGGCGAATGCTTTCCCCTCGGCGCCCTGCTCTCCAAGCGGCCCGTCACCAGCACCTACCGCGCGCGCGACGACCTCTTCTGCTACCAGCTCAGCAGCGCAGACTTCCACCAGCTCACCCACCAAAGCGCCGCCTTCCACGACTTCTGCACCCGGCGCATCGCCAACCTGCTGGAACAATCCAAACACATCATCCAGGCCCAATACGCCCAGACCAGCAGCAACCAGCAATCCATGAACAGCCCCCTGTCCGCCATCCTGCGGCGCCAACCCGTCACCTGTACGCCTGACACCCCCATCCGCGCCGTCCTGCAAACCCTGCACGACCTCGACATCGGCGCCATGATCGCCGTCGAAAACGCCACCCCGGTCGGCATCCTCACCCTGCACGACGTCCTCAACCGCGTCGCCCTGCCCGGCATCAGCCTCGACCAGCCCATCCTCGGCATCATGAGCACCCAGCTCACCACCCTGCCCCCCCAGGCCCTCGCCTACGAAGCGGCGCTGGCCATGGCAAAGCACGGCATCCGGCACGTCCTGGTCACCGAACAGAACAAACTCATCGGCATCATCTCGGAAAAAGACCTCTTCACCCTGCAACGGGTGGGCCTCAGACAAATCAGCAGCGCCATCCGCAACAGCCAAAGCCTCGACCAGCTCAAACAAAGCGCCCAGGACATCCGCCAGCTCGCCCACAACATGCTCGCCCAGGGCGTCGCGGCCGAACAGCTCACCCAATTCATCTCCACCCTCAACGACCTGCTCACCCACCGGCTCATCGAACTGGAATGCCAGGCCCAAGGCATCAGCCACAGCGAACTGTGCGAACTCGGGGTGTGCTGGCTCGCCCTGGGCAGCGAAGGGCGCTTTGAGCAGACCCTCAACACCGACCAGGATAACGGCATCATCTTCAACGTCCCTGAAGGCAAGACGGCGGACGAGATCCGAACTGCCCTCTTGCCCCTGGCCGCACGCATCAACGCCGCGCTGGACGCCTGCGGCTTCCCCCTGTGCAAGGGCCAGATCATGGCCTCCAACCCGAAGTGGTGCCTGGGTCTGGAGGAGTGGAAAAATACCTTTTCTGAGTGGATCGATCGTGGCGACCCGGACGC
>JAUYFW010000270.1 GCA_030690835.1 Sulfurimicrobium sp.
GCGACGCTTCGTTACATTGTCGGGGACGCTGCTTTATTCAGTCCCCTAGATTCACCCGGTGACACGGATGGTTCTGTCCATTCATCGGCAGAACAACTTCATTGCGCGACCTCGTGTCGCAACTAACCTTAATCGTTGGACAGGCTGAAGTGTGCGATTTTTGCGGTGCAGGGCAAGGCGTAACGATGCGGAATGGTCGTTCCATTCCAAGGAGTTACAACGCTGCCATGTGCCGCAAAAATTGTGCAATTCAGCCTGTAGCGAACTCACCAAATGGGTGAGTGTGTTGAACAGCAATGTAGTCACCGGCCTTCAGGCCGGGGTAGGCGCTCCTACCGGCCTGAAGGCCGGGGTTTTGAACCAGCAAGGTGTTTGGATAAATAGTTTCATTGATTTCATGGCGTTGGGTGCTTAGTCGAGCGGTCAACTGAGGTTTTTAGGTTTAACAGGGGGCAACTTTACTGACAGGCCTCGTGCGAGGTCAAGTACGAGAAATTTCCGAATCCGGGGATGGCGCGGAAGACAGATTACGGCGCGCCCCGACCGGGGCACGCCGCGGAGAATGACTTCTTCTTGGCGGCCTATGCGCCGGCAACCACATCAGCCAGCGCCTTGCCGACCTTGAACTTGACTACTTTCTTGGCCGCAATTTTCATCGCCGCGCCGGTCGCCGGGTTACGGCCTTCGCGTGCAGCACGCTCCGTCACTTCGAAAGTGCCAAAACCGATCAGTTGTACCGACTCGTTCTTGGCCATGCTTTCCTTGACCGTAGCCATCAGGGCATCCAGCATCTCGGCTGTTTTGGCTTTGGAAGCGCCGGTCTTGCCTGCAACGGAATCAATCAGTTCGGTTTTGTTCATAGTGTTATCTCCACTGGGGTTGTTGGTAAGGGATAAGGGATGCAGGCTGAATTGTGCCTCATTTTTGCGAAATTAACGAATCCTGCAAACAGAAAGTGAAAATCCTGTAATTTCACCAAGGCCATATCCTGAATAAGGAGAGCGGGCACCCGTGGAAACGCCCAAAATATTTATGCCTCCAGCAAGGAAATGGCACTAAACTCCCCTATAGCCGAGTCAAGGAGGCCCCTTCTTTCCATGCTAACTTTCTTTCGATCCCACTGGTTAGTCGTCACCATCTGCCTGGTTTACACGCTGATCGCCACAGGGGCGGCCTATTATTTTGCCAGCTCGGCGACGCATGAAAACCAGGCCGCCTTCCTGAAAGTGGCGGAAGAGCTTAAAACCGCCAAGGGCACATTGGAGAAATCCAATATGGAAGCCGCCAAAACCAAGGAGGCGCTGGCCAAGGAAAAGGTGCTGAACGCCGACCTTAAAAAAATGCTGGCAACAACGGAGCAGGAACGCGAGAGTTTGCACAGATCGTTGGAAACCATGACTTTAGCCGCCACCAAGGCAACAAAACCCCAGGCGGCCAAAACCAAAACCCTGCCAGTTGTCACCTCAACGGCTTGCCCGGAAAAAAATTCCGCCGCCGAAAAAGACATCAAAAATCAGCTACAAGCATTGCAGGCTTTCCAGGCCGACGTTTACAAGCGCGACAGCGAATTGCGCGAGCGCCAGAAACAACTGGACGAAGCACTGACCAAGCTAGCCGAGGAAAAGCGCAAGCTCGAACGGGAACGAGCCGAATACCGCTGGCCGCATAACGGCAATCAGAGCACTAAATGATGCCACCCCCGACAAGGAGGAACGAGGGAGTTGTGCTGGCTGCTAATCCGGTAGCTTGCCCCGCAACACATCACGGTCGAACCACCATGAATCGCCCACAACCGCATTCACCACCTGACTCAGTCGGGGCAGAAACACCTGCGGGTCGCGCAGACCCAGTTCATTCATCCAGGCATCGAGAGCGCGCTGATCCTGCACATTGCTATGGCGTGCGGCAACACGTGCAATAAGATTGTTAGCCAGAAGACTCTGGCTTTCGTGCTTGTCATCAGGAGCGCGCAGATCAATCACATAGCGCGCCGTGACCGCGGCGAGTGCCGCGCCATCCGAAATATTGGGGGTTTCGTCGACAATATGGTCGAGCATGGCATAGGTAAGCTCAGGGTCCACCGGGAAGCTAACCGCCAGCCAGACGCCCATTCCCAGCGCAGGGATGGAGGCCGTTTGTTCGGTCTGGTAAAGAACATTGCAAGCCTCGACCGCATCCTGCCAGGATTCATTCTGCAACGACGTATCGAAGGCTTCACGAGCTAGGCTCCAAGCCTTTTCCTTGCGCTCCAGCGATATCAAAATCTCTGCCACGTCCAGTTGCAGACGGGCACGGTGCATCGGGTCGGCGCCAGCAAAGCTGTCCAGTTGTAGACGTTTTTCGGCCAGAAGGCGCTCCATCTCGGCCGTCTCGCCTTGGCCTCCGGCGACTTCTGCGATATTGCCGAATGAGTCGATAGAAAGATTCTTGTCACTAATAGTCATTGAAACCACCCTCGCAAACAAGCCAGCCGAAAATTACCCGCGCATTCCCTTCAAAATCCGCCACTACCAGCCCTTTCGGGAAACAACCCCGGTATCCAGCGCGATGCAAGCGTCGCCGGGAAGGCAAGGCGCAGGGGTGACCGCATACTCTCGGAAGTGAGCACTCCTTGGTCCATTAGCGCGGAGACGACGCGGCGTGCCTGACGTTCGCCGGTACGCCCGCATCTCCATTGTGACGGTCGATGATGCGACCGAAGATCTTCCACGGCCATACTCCATGACCTGTGCAAACAGCGTCTTGCCCACGTTCATGCTTCACCCCAGGTTCACCAAACCCGAAAGTATCGCAAACGCTCAATCTGAAATTCAAATCGTGGACACCCATGAATCGTTCAAAACCCGCGTCAATATTGGCTTCGCAGCCTGCATAACTCAATTTAACCGGACACTATTGATATTACAGACATGCAAGCGGCGCATTACGCCGCTTGCATGCCCGGTTTAAAGACCGCTTCTCAACATCCCAGAGATAAATTTTGGCATTGTTCATATCACACAGATTCTGGATACCAACCAAGAAAACCAGCTAGATAACTACCAAGCCATGTATCAATCGGCCCTGGTTAGCTTCACGCTCTCAAGCACCTCAATCCGTGGCGGCTCTGTCCCCTTCCAGCTTATCTGGTAAACAGACCCTTTGCGAACATTGCCAATCAGCGCCGGCCTGAAGCAGGCCAGATTGACTCCGTCGGCATGCCGGACACTCGGATAGATAACGCCAAGCGACCCGCATCCCAGCAAGTTGTTCGCCAATTCCTGCGATGCGATGTAGCTATCCGGCGCCAGACAATCCATATATCCAGGCTGGCCGCGCAAATCATGGAACTCGCTTGTGAAGTCGGCGAGAAACCCCTGATAGGTGATGCTGTCTTCAAACCATCCGATCTCGTGATATTCAACCGTTTTGTGGAAAATCACTTCTGACAGTGCGGCATCGAGATTAAAGGAGCAGTACCAGGCTCCACGTTTACCATCATTAAACCGGCTTCCCTCTGGGCGCGGGTAGGTAAAAGCCGCATTGATAATTCTAAAATTGGGGATGCCAAAAACCAGTTCATCAACTCCAATGCCGGGTAAACCACCCACTTCACCTATCAAGCGTTGATTCGTGGCGTTGTCCAGGTCGAACAAATCTTTCAGATGATTCTCGTCCTCTGAGAGGCCAAAAAGCACAGAATCTTCCGTCTCAACAAACCGCGTGGGGATCAGGCGATGAGTATCAAATTGGCGCAGTTGGCTCAGGGGCGGAATCCTCAAGCTCACAGCCCTCCGCGTCGGGCATCGAGAAGTGCGCGCACGGTTTGCATCGCAATCACCCCCCCTACCAACATGAACTCTAAAGGGGTGCGTCCGACAAAGATCACGTTCTTATTGGGTAGCGTTACCCACTTATCAGCCAGCTTGTCGCCGTAAATGATATGCAGCGCCTTGTAGATGCCAATCAGATAGGAGACGCGGGTGATTCGATCTACCTCGAGAATACGGTCGGGCTTTTTTTTCCAGTCATAGAAGGCGCTGCTGGAGAGCCCTCCGAGCAGTTCGCGGGCGTCCTCATCTCGAACCCCCCATTTCTCAATCAGATTGAAAAACCCTTTCAGTGCTGATTTGGACAGGCGCTCACGTTCCGACTTGGAGTTCAAGTCAATCAGGACCACCGGCTCAAACCGGCTTTTAGGGTAAGCGTAGGCTAGATTCATCGCGTCACTCCATTTTCGTGTAGTTTATACTCCGAATACGGAATTTTGCAAGTGATGGCGTCGGCGATGCCCAGGAGTTTGGCGTGCACCCGACCCAGGTGGGGCTGTGGAAGAAAGAGCTGCAAGAACAGGCCGCATGTCTATTCGATGCCAAGCGCGGCCCCAAGCCGGTGGACCAATCCGCCAGCCCGGAGCGGCTCTACTCCGAGATCGGGCGGCTCAAGATGGAACTGGACTGGCTCAATACCCACACGGGGCACTAGAAAAAAGTCCGGGATAGGCCAGTAGAAACGCGTAAGCCTTGGGTCAGCCTTCTTGAACCCTTGGCGCTGACCCGGCAATGCGAACTGGCAGGGGTTGCCCGCTCTACCGTCTACGCGCCGCGCCCGGTCACGAAACCGGACGAACAGGAATTGACGCTATTGGAACTGATCGACGCCGAATACACGCGCCACCCGTTCTACGGCAGCCGCAAGATGACAGTGTATCTGCGCGGCATGGGGCACCGGATCAACCGCAAGCGGGCTCAGCGGCTGATGGGCATACTGGGGCTGGCCGGCATGGCGCCGGGGCCGAACACCAGCAGTCCTCACCCCGAGCACAAAGTTTACCCCTACCTGCTCAGGGGTCTGGCGGTAACCCAGTTGCAAGACCTTAAACCCCGCTTAAATTTTCAAGCGTTTTTTCCGCTTGGCTCCCTAATTTCATACGCTCTACCTCGCTTCAACATAATGGTGGGCGCAGCTCGGTTTTGTGCGTTTCGCCAAAGGTAGGCATACGTTCGACTTGGAGTGCGAGGCGCGCTAGAATCGCTTCATTGGTTTTGAATGGAGTTAGGCTATGAATACGCAACTTTTACAGCAAGCACGTGTGCTCAACACTGACGAACAGATTGAACTGGTTGAGGCCATATGGGATGGCATCGTTAGTCGCGGCGCGGTGCCATCGTTGACCGAAGCGCAGAAAACGGAACTTG
>JAUYFW010000280.1 GCA_030690835.1 Sulfurimicrobium sp.
GAACATTCTGGCTGCACTGACGGGCGCGCTGCTGCGTTGCCGGTCTCTTGCATGGAATGACCATGCAGCGCGACCGGCGCCTTGCATCGCATCCCGCCAGCGCACCCATCATTGTCCATCTTATTATTTCTCGGCCCCTTACTCAATCGGCTTCTTGCCTGGCGTGGCATCCGCGGTGGATGCCTGAAACTCCAACAGGGCGCTGATGTTGCCGGCGATAGGCACGGTTACCGAGTATTCCGCGCTCACCACGGTTGTTCCGCGATCCTTGGCAATTTCCAGGTCAGCGCCCTTGATCACCTGCACATTGTCGATCACGGCACGCCTGTCGAAAGACGCTCTAGCCTCCGACACTGTCATGCCTGGCAGGGCAGAGTCCTTGGCCATGACGTTAATAATTTTCTGCACCGACCAGAATTCGAGATACGGTGGAATCAGTTTCATGACCAGGATGGCACCGAATATCAGCACCATACCGACAAACATCACACCGAAAAAAGTCATCCCCTGCTGATTTTTTTTCATCCCAAGCTCCTAGTTGATCATCTGTCCGACACGCTTCAAATCCAGCCCGACGAACACGAACTCCCTGGCGTGCCACCAGATCATGACCGCTTTGCCGACGATATTGCGGTCCGGCACGAAGCCCCAGTAGCGGCTGTCGTTGCTGTCGTCGCGATTGTCGCCCATCATGAAATAATGCCCTGCCGGCACGGTACAACTAAAACCGTCCTCATTGTAATCACAGTTGGCGCGCGACGGAAACGATCTGACATCGCCCAGGCGCACGCTGGGGAATTCGGGCAGCAGCAACACCGCATGCTTGTGGCTGCCCAATTGCTCGTTGGCACGCTTGGCGGTGACATAGTTGAGTCCGCTCTTCTCATAGCCGAACTCTTCGCCCCGGTCTTCCATCGCCACCGTCTGGCCATTGATGGTCAGGCGCTTGTTGCGGTAAACGATGCGATCACCCGGCAGCCCCACCACACGCTTGATGTAATCGAGCGAGGTATCTTCCGGGTAGCGGAACACCATCACATCGCCGCGCTGCGGCTGATTAATCTCGATAATCTTGACGTTGGCGACCGGCAGGCGAATGCCATAAGTGTACTTGTTAACCAGGATGAAGTCCCCCACCAGCAGCGTCGGCAACATGGAGCCGGAAGGAATCTTGAACGGCTCGACGAGAAAAGAGCGCAGCAGGAACACCACCAGGATCACCGGAAAGAAGCTCTTGGCGTATTCGACCAGGATGGGATCCTTGGCCTCCCTGGCGCGACGCGGTTTGCCCAGATAAATATCAAACAACCAGATGGCGCCGGTAACCAGCAGCGCGATCAGCATGATGAGAGCAAAATTCATTCAGTTCTTTCTTATTTGTTATCGATTTGCAAAATAGCCAGGAACGCTTCCTGCGGAATTTCCACGTTGCCCACCTGCTTCATGCGCTTCTTGCCCGCTTTCTGTTTTTCCAGCAACTTGCGCTTGCGTGAAATGTCGCCGCCATAACATTTTGCCAGCACGTTCTTGCGCAGCGCCTTGACGTTCTCGCGCGAGAGAATCTGCGAGCCGATGGCAGCCTGCACCGCCACATCGAACATCTGGCGCGGAATCAACTGGCGCATCTTGGCTGCCAGTTCGCGTCCGCGATAAATCGAGTTGGCCCGGTGCACGATGACCGAAAGCGCATCGACCTTTTCACCGTTGATGAGGATGTCCACCTTGACCAGATCGGAAGCGCGGAATTCCTTGAAATCATAATCCAGCGAAGCGTAGCCACGGCTCGCCGATTTCAGCTTGTCGAAGAGGTCCATCACCACTTCGTTCATGGGCATGTCGTAGGTCAGCATCACCTGCCGCCCCATGTACTGCATATTGGTCTGGGAGCCACGCTTCTGGGTGCACAGGGTGATCACGGCGCCGACATACTCCTGCGGCACCAGGATGGTGGCGGTGATGATCGGTTCGCGGATTTCCTCGATCTTGGATAGATCGGGCAGCTTGGAGGGATTCTCGATCTCCAGCACGGTGCCGTCGCGCATCACGACTTCATAGACCACCGTCGGGGCGGTGGTGATGAGGTCCATGTCGTACTCGCGCTCCAGGCGCTCCTGCACGATCTCCAGATGCAGCAGGCCGAGGAAGCCGCAGCGGAAGCCGAATCCCAGCGCTTGCGAGGTTTCCGGCTCGTATTGCAGCGAGGCATCGTTGAGCTTGAGTTTTTCCAGCGCGTCGCGCAGCGCTTCATAATCGTGGGATTCCACCGGATACAAGCCGGCGAACACCTGCGGCTTGATTTCCTTGAAGCCTGGCAAAGCCTCGCTGGCGGGATTGTTCGCCAGCGTCACGGTATCGCCCACCTTGGCTGACTTCAGTTCCTTGATGCCGGCGATGATAAAGCCCACCTCACCGGCGGAAAGCTGCGTCCGCGTCAGGGACTTGGGCGTGAATACACCAACCTGCTCGCACAGATGCGTGTCGCCGGTCGCCATGAGACGAATCTTGTCCTTGGGCTTGAGCACGCCATCCACCACCCGCACCAGCATTACCACGCCGACATAATTGTCGAACCAGGAGTCGATGATCAGCGCCTTGAGCGGCCCGTCGGGATTGCCCTGCGGCGGCGGGATACGCGCGATCACCGCGTCCAGGACGTCCTCCACGCCGACGCCGGTCTTGGCGCTGGCAAGCACCGCGTCCTTGGCGTCGATGCCGATGATGTCCTCGATTTCCTTGATCACCCGCTCCGGCTCGGCGCTGGGCAGGTCGATCTTGTTGAGCACAGGGACGACCTCGACGCCCTGCTCGATGGCGGTGTAGCAGTTGGCCACGCTCTGCGCTTCCACACCCTGGGAAGCGTCCACCACCAGCAGCGCGCCTTCGCAGGCAGCAAGCGAACGGCTGACCTCATAGGAAAAGTCGACGTGGCCCGGGGTGTCGATCAGGTTGAGTTGGTAAACCTGGCCATCGCGCGCCTTGTATTCCAGCGCCGCGGTCTGCGCCTTGATGGTGATGCCGCGCTCGCGCTCGATGTCCATGGAATCGAGCACCTGGGCTTCCATTTCGCGATCTGAAAGGCCGCCGCAGAGATGGATAATACGGTCAGCCAGGGTGGACTTGCCATGGTCGATATGGGCGATAATGGAAAAATTGCGTATGTGATTCATGTTCATATGCAACAAAAAGGGCACGGTCGGTGCCCTTTTCCGTTTTAAATTAAAGGCGAATTCTAACGGATTTCCGCCCGCGATGATACTCACGGCCGGGGGCGGATTTCCGCCCGCGATGCACTCACGGCCAAGGGAGGTTTTCCGCCCGCCGCGCAATAACCGGAGGCACGGACAGCGGGGTAGCCAGATTTTCCCTGCATTCGAGCACGCCGGTCAGCATCAGGAGTTCGCGGAATGCCTCCAGATGGAGGCCACCGCGTTCGCCGTTGCGGTTGTCCCGAGTCAGGCCGCGCAAATAATCCAGGCAGTCCGGCCCGTTCCAGTGCGCGGTGATTTTGGCGAACAGATGAGGGAAATGTTCCAGCCCGGTCAATTCGTTGCTGCGTGCATTTGCATCTTCCCAAGTGGGTAGCGCTACATTGAAGCGCCCCCTGATTTCGGGAGCAAGCTTCTCGAACTCCTGGCGCAACCCCTGGGCATGCAGAACATCCAGCAGGCTCATCCAGACATGCGCCGGGGCGGCATCGTTAGCCTCGACATGATGGCGCAACACCCCGATCGCCAACTCCATGCGCCCCAGCAGCAGAAAGACCTCGGCTTCCTCCTCGACACTGGACAACTCGCCTACCGTTACCGTCGTGGCCTGATCCAGGGGCATCCAGTACTTGGCCTCATCACCGCTTACAGCCCCACCCGCGACCGCCGGCTTGACGCGCGACATCGGCACAACACGATTGGGCATCTCAAGCGGTGCTGAAGACGCCCCGCAACGGCGCCCCAACCAGAAAAACGCCAGGCCAAGCCCCGCCCCCCCGAGCAGCAGTAGCCATGGCGTGCCATTTGTTTCCGCTTCGGCGGGAGAAATTTTCGCTACGGAGGGCGCTGACTGAAAATTATAGCCCGGCACGGCTGCTTGCCGCTCAGCGGCGGTAGCGGAGGACAAGTTGGCGCCACTCTCGCTGGCCGCAATAACGAGCGGCTGTTCAGCACCCGCTTGCGTACCGAGAAGGAATACCGCCAGAAAAGTGAGTTTCGCGAAAACCCGTGGGTTGTAATACATGATTGTCATGCCATGCTGTGAGAGTCACCCCGATTATAGGGCGCACTGCATTTTGCAACTATCGGGGAATCCCCGATATTCCATCACCTCACAGCACTTCCAGGCATACCCGATAGACTTCGGAGAGCGAAGTATCGCGTTGTCGCGCCAGTTGAATGGCATTGTCGGTCAAGGTAACCATCCCCTCCGCAACCGCCAGCTTGCGCAACTCACTGCCGGCGAAGCCCGGCATGATGTGGCCACGTATATTTTCGTTGATGACCAGCAATTCGTAAGCCGCGAGGCGACCGAAAAAACCGCTGTTGTTGCAGCGTTCGCAGCCCTGTCCCTTGTAGAACACCTCATCATTCGGCACGTTCAGGGTGGTGCGAACGAACGGGTCGATGTCCTCCTCCGCCATGCAGTAAGCGCAATTGCGCCGCACCAGGCGCTGCGCGATCACGCCGATGACAGCCGACTTCAGCAAATAGGGCTCCACCCCCATTTCCACCAGGCGGGTGATGGCACCCGGGGCATCATTGGTGTGCAGGGTAGACAGCACCAGATGGCCGGTGAGCGCGCTTTCCACGGCGATTTTGGCCGTTTCCTCGTCGCGTATCTCGCCGATCATGATGACGTCCGGATCATGGCGCAGGATATGGCGCAACGCCTGGGGAAAGCCGAAATTGATCTGCGGCAAAATATGGATCTGGCGCATGCCCTCGAATTCATACTCGACCGGGTCTTCCACCGTCACGATATTGAGGTTGTGGCGCGCCACTTCGCGCATGGCGGCATAGAGGGTGGTGGTCTTGCCCGAGCCGGTGGGGCCGGTGACCAGCAAAATGCCGTAGCTCTTGTTGATGAGATGGGTAAACAATTGCTCGTCGCGCGGGCTGAAGCCGATGTCCTTCACCGAGCGCAGCCCCTCGCTCTTGTTGAGCAGGCGAATCACGATACTCTCGCCGAACTGGCAGGGGATGGTGGATATGCGCATGTCGACGATATTCTTGCCATCCAGCATGCGCGAACGGCCGTCCTGGGGCAGGCGATGCTCGGCGATATTGAGCCGGCTGATGATCTTGATGCGGCTGACAATGGCCGGCAGCAACCCTTTCTGAATCTCGCGTTTCTTGATCAGGGAGCCGTCCACGCGGTAAAGCAGATCCACTTTCTTGCTACCGGGACGAATATGAATATCCGAAGCACGCTGGTGGATGGCGCCCAGAATGATATTGTCCACCAGCTTGACGATGGGCGTCTCGTTGGCCAGGCGCTCGGCCTCTTTCCATATTTCCAGATCGTCCTCGTAGTAATAGTCGGACAATTCGAGACGATCGAGTTCCAGTTCCTGGGTATCGAAATACTTGTTGATGGCAACGTTGATTTCCTCTCGCGGCGCGAACACCGGCTCGATGGCGCGCTGCGTGACGAAGCTGATGGCGTGAATGGCGCTGGTATCGAGCAGGTTCTCCATCGCCAGCACCAGGCGATCCTCGTGGAACATCAAGGGGATGACATGGTGCATGCGCGCCAGTTCAGGCGTGATCAAGGCGAGCGCGCGGTGGTCGAAATCGAAACCGTTGAGACACACGACCGGGGCGCCCAAAGATCTGGCCACGGCAAGATAGATCTGTAGCGAGGTGGCCGCGCCCATGTCGGAGAGAATGGCGCCCAATTTCTTGTCATGGTGCCTGCTCTGGTAGTCGAGGGCCTCATCCAGTTGGGGCTGGGTGATTATCTTCTCCTCTACCAGCAGGCTGCCCAGGGTGGCGTGGCGGAACTGTTGCTGCGCCTTCAGCACGGATTCCAGCCCGGCGGCATTCAGGGCCATGCCGGGGTAGCCTTTGCTTGCGGCTAAAGCGGTGTCTTGCATGTTAAATTTTCGGAAATCCCGAAGATCCCGAGCCCAGCTTGTCGAGAAAATCGGGGTTAATGGTGAAGCCTTCGAGGCTTTCTTCCGCCATCATATTGGGATCGCTGATTTCGACCGCGGTGTTCCCCTTTACCCCGCCCTTGCCCCCTTCCTGCGTGGAGTTGCTTATCAGCCATTCCATGTCGGTGCGCGAATCGGCATTGGAGAGCGCCTCCTCGCGGCTGATCTTGCCGGCGATGTAAAGATCCAGCAAGGAACGCTCGAAAGTCTGGGAGCCAGCATTGAGGCTTTGCTCGATGGCGTCCTTGAGCTTGTCCACCTCGCCCTTCTGGATCAGTTCGGAAACATAGAAAGTATTCAGCAGCACTTCGACCGCCGCCACCCGCTTGCCGTCCACGCCCTTCACCAGGCGCTGGGAAACGATTCCCTTCAACGTCATGGAGAGATCGAGCAGCAGCGACTCGCGCTCGTCTTCCGGGAAGAAACTCACGATCCGGTTGATGGCGTGATAGGCGTTATTGGCATGCAAGGTTCCCAGGCACAGATGGCCGGTCTGGGTAATGATCAAGGCCTGCTTCATGGTGGCGGTATCGCGGATCTCGCCGATCAGCAGCACATCGGGCGCCTCGCGCAGCGCATTGATCAGGGCTGTGGCATAGGATTCGGTATCGATCCCGACTTCGCGCTGGTTTACCAGCGACTTGTTGTGCTTGTGGACGAATTCAATCGGGTCTTCTATGGTAAGAATGTGCCCCGCCTTGTTCGTGTTGCGATGGTTGATCATGGCGGCCAGGGTGGTGGACTTGCCCGAACCGGTAGCGCCCACCACCAGGATCAGTCCACGCCTCTCCAGCACCAGATCCTTCAGCACCGGGGGCAAACTTGTGCCATCCAGCGTGGGCACCTTGTTGCTGATATAACGCGCGACCATTGCCACACTGCCGCGCTGGCGGAAGACATTGATGCGAAAGCGCCCGGCACCCGCCACGGAGAGACCAAAATTCAACTCGTTCTTTGCTTCGAAGACGCGGATCTGTTCCTCGTTCATGACCCCGTAGACAGCCCTCTTCACCATCTCGACATCGAGTACCTGACTGTTGAGAGGCCTCAACTCCCCCTCGATTTTTATGTACGCCGGGGCGCCGGCGGTGAAAAACAGGTCGGAAGCCAGTTTCTCCGCCATGAATTTGAAGGCTGGGGTGATATCTATTTTGGCGTCCGGGGTGTTATCCATATATGCCTATTCCCGCGACAGCAATGATCTGAGAGAACCCAGCAAGCCTTTCTTGCCCGATGCCTTCTCTCCGTCCGCACTCGCGTCCAACTTGGCCGCGGTGTGAGGATCGAGCTTGGCGTATGCCGCTTCGGGGTTGGCGCGCTTGACGGCCACTTTCTGCTTCATCGCCTGCTGGTGACGGCCCAGTTCGATAAAGCCGCCCGGCTTGCCCACCAGATACTTGGCGAACTCATCGAGCATGCTCTCGTCCACTTCATCCGCATCGAAGGTGTATTCGTTGACGGTCAGGCCGTTGAAATTCTTCATGGAAAGAAAAATTCTGGCTTTCTCGAAATCGGCGGAGAACTTGATATGCACCGGAATTTCATTCACCACATTGAAAGTGGCGCGGTCAACATGGCCTTTCTCGTTCTTGAACTCGGTGCACTGGAATTTCAGATTGGCCTGCCACAGGTACTGCCGCTCCATGTCGATCAGCGCGGGAGAGTTTTTCTCGATCACGATTTCCTGGCTGGTCTTGCAGGAAAAACGCAAAAAAATCACCTTGATGAATTCTTTTTCGTCGATGTTGAAGCGGTCGGAATTCACCACGAACCGTTCCGGGCGGAAATCGTCTATCGTCCCGAAGCCGTCAATATAATAGGTGCGGGTAGTGTTGGCGGAAACCGTGTTGATGTGTTTTGCCAGCTCCTGCAAATACAGCAGAATCGCCTTGAGCCTCGACTGCACCAGGAGAAAACTTTGCGTCACCTCCAGCGCCCGGGCCTGGGTCAGGTTCTGCTCCTGCTCCTTGAGCGCCTCCGCCTCTTTTTTCAGTTCGTCCAGAAAAGCCATGATCAACCTACCCTAAAAAAACAGTCCAACGGCAATAAACGCCATTCATTGTATGCCAAAAAATGGAAAGGATATAAATCGGCAATACAGTATAATTTTTCCCTGATATTCGATCTCAGAAACGCTGATGCGCACCACCCATTACGGCACCCCCCCAAAAAACCGCAACGACTGGAAGACCATCCGCACCCTGCTGCCCTATATATGGGAGTTCAAGGGACGGGTCATTTTCGCCATCGCCTTGCTGATCAGCGCCAAGCTCGCCAATGTGGCGGTGCCTCTGGTGCTCAAGGAGATTGTGGACGCGCTGGACAAGCCGCGCGCCATGCTGGCCCTGCCGGTGTTCCTGCTTTTCGCCTATGGGCTGTTGCGCTTCTGCTCCACCCTGTTCGGCGAACTGCGCGACGCGGTGTTCGCCAAGGTCACCCAGCGCTCGATCCGGCGCGTGGCGCTGAAGATGTTCCGCCATCTGCACCGCCTGGCGCTGCGCTTTCACCTTGAAAGGCAGACCGGCGGCATTTCCCGCGACATCGAGCGCGGAACCAGAGGGATCGGGTTCCTGCTCAACTTCATGCTGTTCAACATCCTCCCCACCCTGGTGGAAATCGGGCTGGTGGCGGCGATCCTGCTGGCAAAATACGACAAGTGGTTCGCCATTATCGTCTTCACCACGCTGGTGGTTTACATCGCCTTCACCCTGATCATCACCGAATGGCGCATGGTGTTCCGCCGCACCATGAACGACATGGACTCCAAGGCCAATACCCGGGCGATCGACAGCCTGCTGAACTACGAAACGGTGAAGTATTTCAGCAACGAGGAATTCGAAACCCGGCGCTACGACGAAAGCCTGCAGGTGTGGGAAAAGGCCGCCGTCCGCAACACCACCTCGCTCGCCGCCCTGAATGCGGGGCAGAGCTTTATCATCGCCGTCGGCGTGACGGCGCTGATGTTGCTGGCAGGGCAAGGCGTGGTGGATGGCACCATGACCCTGGGCGACCTGGTGCTGGTCAACGCCTACATGATCCAGATCTATATCCCGCTGCACTTCCTCGGTTTCGTCTACCGCGAGATCAAGCACTCCCTGGCCGACATGGAAAAGATGTTCAGCCTGATGGAACGGAATGCCGAGGTAGAGGACCAGCCAGGTGCCTCAGACTTGAAGATCGAGCACGGCGCGATCCGTTTCGAGAGCATCAACTTCCATTACGAACCAAACCGGGAAATTCTGTTCGACGTCAGCTTCGACGTTCCCGCCGGCCAGACCGTTGCCGTGGTCGGTGCTTCCGGCGCGGGCAAGTCCACGCTCTCCCGATTATTGTTCCGCTTCTGCGACGCCACCGGCGGACGCATCCTGATCGACGGCCAGGACATCCGCGCCGTGACGCAAAAATCCTTGCGCCAGGCGATCGGCATCGTGCCGCAGGACACCGTGCTGTTCAACGACAGCATTTACTACAACATCGCCTACGGTCGCCCGGATGCGAGCCTGGAGGAAATTTTCCAGGCCGCCCGCCACGCCCATATCCACGATTTCATCGAATCGCTGCCAAACAAATACGAAACGCTGGTCGGGGAACGCGGCCTGAAACTCTCGGGCGGAGAGAAACAGCGCGTCGCCATCGCCCGCGCCATTCTGAAAAATCCGCGCATCCTCATTTTCGACGAAGCCACGTCGGCCCTGGACTCCAAATCGGAAAAAGCCATCCAGGCCGAACTGCGTCAGATCGCCGAAAACCGCACCACCCTGGTGATCGCCCACCGCCTCTCCACCATTGTCGATGCCAACCAGATACTGGTGATGGACCGCGGCCGTATCGTGGAGCGCGGCACGCATCACGAATTGCTGGCACTCAACGGCAGTTATGCCAATATGTGGGCCCTGCAGCAGCAGGAAGAAACCGAAAATCAACCAAAAGGAGTAAACACATGGCCACAGTAGATCTGAACAAGGAAAATTTCGCCGACATCATCAATGGCAACGACATCGTGGTCGTGGACTTCTGGGCGCCGTGGTGTGGGCCGTGCAAATCGTTCGCCCCGACCTACGAAGCCGTCTCGGAAAAGGTTTCCGGCGTCACCTTCGCCAAGGTCAACACCGAGGAAGAACAGGAACTGGCGCACAATTTCCAGATCCGCTCCATCCCAACCCTGATGATCTTTCGAGAACAGATCATCATTTTCTCCCAGCCCGGCTCCATGCCCGGCCACGCGCTGGAAGAGGTGATCGGGCAGGTGCAAGCGCTGGACATGGCGGAAGTGCACAAGCAAATCGCCGAAGAAAAGTAGGGGCGATTTTAATCGCCCTTGGGCGGATGAGTCCGCCCCTACTCGCTCACTGCGCCACGCCCGCGCTTGATCTCACCGCGCTGCTTCTTGCCCTCCAGGCGGCCGATGGCGTCCTCACAATTACGTTCCTGACTGCGAAAACGCTTGGCCTCGATCACCAGTTCGCCCTCGTTGGT
>JAUYFW010000283.1 GCA_030690835.1 Sulfurimicrobium sp.
ATGCCGGTGCTGGGGGTGATTTTCCTGCGCCATGCCACCAACCGCTATCAGGCCGCGTTGCGGGCTATCGAGGCCGATCAGGCTGCCGGGAAGATGCCCAAGCGCACACTGGTCAAGGGCGATTTCATCAAGCGCCGGGCGCTGATGCTGCCCGAGATCGCGCGCTACGACCATCTGCTCAAGCTGCCTTCCGGTGCCAATCTTGGCGCTGCCTTGGTCGAGGCCATGAATGCCATCGAGGCCGACTTCGAGCCGCTGGCCGGGCAATTGCCCAAGGACTACGACCGCTTCGAGAACAAGCTGCTCGAAGATTTGTTGCGCAATTTTGATTCGGCAGCTTTGCGCAATGCATCGGGCGATGTGTTCGGGCGTATCTACGAATACTTTCTGATGAAGTTCGCCATGCAGGGTGCGCAGGACAACGGCGAATTCTTCACCCCGCCGTCGCTGGTGCAGACTATCGTCAATGTCATCGAGCCCGACCACGGCGTGGTGTTTGATCCCGCCTGCGGTTCCGCCGGCATGTTTGTGCAGTCCAGCCACTTCATCGAGCACGAAGGTCTGGACACGATGAAGCGTGTCACCTTCTACGGCCAGGAAAAAACCGCCACCACCATCCGCCTGGCCAAGATGAACCTGGCGGTGCATGGGTTGGAAGGCGACATCCGCGAAGCTAATTCCTTCTACGACGACGTACACCGCTTGCAGGATGGCCGTGCGCTGTGGGGCAATTGCGATTTCGTCATGGCCAATCCGCCGTTCAACGTCGACATGGTGGATGCCGAGCGCGTCAAGGACGATCGCCGCCTGCCCTTCGGCCTGCCCGGCGTGAACAAGGACAAGCGCGTCTCCAACGGCAACTATCTGTGGATTTCTTACTTCCATAGCTACCTGTCGGAGAAAGGCCGTGCCGGCTTCGTCATGTCCTCGCAGGCCAGCAGCGCCGGCCATGGCGAAAAGGAAGTGCGGCGCAAGCTGGTGGAAACCGGCGACGTGGACGTGATGATCGCCATCCGCTCCAACTTCTTCTACACCCGCACCGTGCCCTGCGAGCTGTGGCACTTCGATAAATCGAAACCCCCTCCCCCCCCGGGAGAGGGTTGGGGTGAGGGAGCGGCGTTGAACCACAAAGGCAACGTCCTGATGCTCGACGCCCGCAACATCTACCGCAAGATCACGCGCAAGATTTACGACTTCAGCCCCGAGCAGCAGGCCAACCTGACCGCCATCGTCTGGCTGTATCGCGGGCAGCAGCAGCGCTTCCTCGGCCTGGTGCAGGATTACTGCGCCCGACTCGCAAGCGAGAGCGCCGCCATCACCCCGGCGCTCACCACCTTTGAAACCCAGCTCACCGCCAGCCGCGCGCCATTGGTGGCAGCCTTTACCGAAAGCGCCATCGCGCTCAATACGTTCAAGACGGAAAAGCAGCGAGCCTTTGCCGATGCCATGGCCGAATGGGCAGAAGCCGCCAACGCCTACGTCACCGACCGCGCTGCCCTGATCGATGGACTCGCCGCGTTCACCGACTCCCCTCGCCCGCAAGCGGGAGAGCACCCTGAAGGGCATAAAGGGCTGGGGGTGAGGGAACTCAACGATGCCCAGCACACAGCGAGACAAGCCTTCGACCCGCTGGCCGATGCAGCACGCGGCCTCGTCAAGCAGATTGACCTGCTCTACAAACTTGCCGCCCGCGCCGCGCAACTGGCAACCGATCTCTCCCTCGCCCCCGGCAACGGGGGAGAGGGCTGGGGTGAGGGGGAATTCTTCGACCGCCGCACCACCGGCAAACTCATCAAGCAACTCGACGAAGAGCGCAAATCCGCCGTCGAACAACTCAAGGCCGCGACCTACATCCACCGCCAGATCGCCTGGCTGCAAGACCGCTTTCCTAACGCCGAAATGCAGGACGTGCCAGGCCTGTGCAAGGTAGTCAGCCGCGCCGAGATCGAAGCCGCCGACTGGAGCCTCACCCCTGGCCGCTATGTCGGCGTCGCCCCGGCGGAGGTGGACGAGAACTTCGACTTCGAGCAGACCCTGCGCGACATCCATCTTGAACTGGCTGATCTGAATCGCGAGGCGGTAGAACTGGCGGCGAAGATTCAGGAGAGCTTCGAGGAATTGGGAATATGACCTTTGACGTAGGGGCGAATTCATTCGCCCAACCCCAACCCCCACGCCATGCCGCGCGATAACCTCCTCAAAGGTCGGGTTTCGTTGCCGCGCCAGGCCTACCACGTCACGGCCTGCACGGAAGCCCGCCGCCCCATCTTCCGCGACTTTGCCTGCGCGCGCCTGTTGGTGGCCGAAATGCGCCGGTTGCACGAAGCAGGACTACTCGACTCACTGGCTTGGGTCATCATGCCAGATCACCTGCATTGGCTGTTCCAGCTTGGCGAGCACGAAACCTTGTCGGCGACCATCAAGCGGCTCAAAGCACGCTCGGCTCTCGTTATTGGTCAGCATATCGGGCAAGGGACGCCGGTCTGGCAACGCGGCTTTCACGACCACGCAATTCGTCGCGACGAAGATCTTCTTGTTATGGCACGCTACATCATCGCAAACCCGCTACGTGCTGGCTTGGTAGAACACATTGGAGACTACCCATTATGGGACGCCATCTGGCTGTAGGGGCGAATTCATTCGCCCGAAAAGGGTTTGTGCCGGTTGGCCGGGCGAATGAATTCGCCCCTACACTGGAAGAAGTTCGCGCGGTGTATGCCGAGCGAATTGTTGCGACAGTGTCGTGCAAATTGACGCAAAGCAACGACAGGGGCGAGTGGGAGTTGGGGGTATGAGGATGGTCGAGCGATCTATCGCTGACGCATTGAATTTCTACAATGGCAAAGCCGCCACCTTTGACGAATCGGGAGAAATTGAAGTCTTTGGTTCAAACGGAAAGATTGGGTTTTCCAAGAACTACAACCATGAATGTGCGATCATTTTGGGGCGTGTTGGGGCTTATTGCGGTTCGGTCATATTGTCTGAGAATAAATTTTGGGCAACAGACAACACGATCGTCTTGAAGGTCAAAAATTCCCAGTCACTGCGTTATTGGTTTTATCGCTTGGGCAACTTTCCGATTCGGTCGTTTGCTGGTGGCGCGGCTCAACCCTTGATGACTCATGGCATCCTGAAAGGCATCAATATCAAGGTTCATTCGGATTTTGATGTCCAAGAGAAGATCGCAGACATCCTCTCCGCCTACGACGACCTGATCGAAAACAACCAACGGCGGATGGCGCTGCTGGAGGAGTCGGCGCGGCTGCTCTATAGCGAGTGGTTCGTCCGCCTGCGCTTTCCTGGTTATGAGCACACCCGCATCACCGACGGTGCGCCGGAGGGATGGGAGCGAAAAACGCTGGGCGAGTGCATTACGCTTAACTACGGCAAGGCCTTGAAAGCCGAAATCCGAATCGATGGCGAGTATCCGGTCTATGGCTCAAGCGGAATCGTCGGTAGCCATGAAAAGCCATTGGTTAAAGGCCCTGCGATCATTCTGGGGCGCAAAGGGAATGTTGGCAGCGTGTATTGGTCGAGCAAGAGCTTTTATCCCATCGACACCGTGTATTTTGTCGATGCCGAGAGCAGTAGCCTGTACCTTTACTACGCGCTGAAGCACATGCATTTCATTAGCACCGATGTGGCAGTCCCAGGCCTCAACCGCGATTTTGCCTACAGCCGCCCGCTGTTGCTTCCAGCCGCTACCATGCTTCGTGCATTTCTCGAAAACGTAACGCCAATTCACGCGCAGTTGGACAAGCTCGATGAGATGAACCAAAAACTCCGCGCTGCCAGAGACCTGCTGCTGCCGCGCCTGATGAGCGGAGAACTCGCTGTATGACCCTCGAAGACCTGCACACCGACCGCAAATCCCTGCGCACCATCACCGGCAAGTCCGCCGACTGGGAGGCATTGGCGAAGGACTGCGTTTGCTTCGCCAACAGTGCGGGTGGCCGCTTGCTGATCGGCATTGAGGACGGCGAGGCATTGTCGCCTGCCGGTCAGGCTGTGCCGCCGGAATTGCTGGATCGTTTGCGCAAGCGCATCGGCGAACTGACGGTGAATGTGCAGGCGTTGCCGAGTTTGCAGCGTGCGCCCAACGGCGGCGAGTTTATCGAGCTGGTGAT
>JAUYFW010000287.1 GCA_030690835.1 Sulfurimicrobium sp.
CTGGATAAAGATGCTGGTCAAGCACGGCTTCATGCCTGCCTCCGCCACCGCTTAACCGCTCACATCACTCGCCGTTCTTCGCTCAGGCTTGCGACAGGCCAGAATTTGTTACGTCCAGCGGGTGGTGTCTTTCACGCTAAACGATTTTCAAGCTGATTGATTTCTTTTAGAAGTTGCTGATGTCGTTGTGCCCGTGCAATTTGTGCATGTGCGTTGGCTATTTTTTCCGGGTCTGTGCCGATGTATTCGCGGATCCGTTCGCCGTTTTGTTGTGGGTGAATCAGGTAGGCATATTTACCGGCCTTGTAGTGGATTGCGCCGAAGCTGTAGCCCTTATTTTCTATTTCTGTTTTTTCATTCTCTAGTTTTTCGATGGTACATAGTCCGTTTATTACGCTTTTTTCGATGTTCGCCATGGTTTGCCTAATGGTATCCAGGTGCTGGTTCTGCTTTTCGATGAAATCGACCATGAAATCGACGGTGTATTGATCTTCTGGCTGTTTCATATCTTATCCTTTGGTGTCAGTTTTTTTCATCGAGTCGTTACCTGGTGTCACCAATTATCGCTTTCTGAGTAGCTGGTTTTTGATGAGCCGTGCGACTACTGCGCTCTTGCTTTCGTCCCTGAACTTCAAGTATTCCTCCAAGCCCTTGTAAAGCTCGTCCGGTAGCTCTACTGTGAAGGCGTGAAGCTTGTGCTTCTCGCGATGGGCACGAACTCGTGCCGCGTTGTTCTCGTGGATTCGCTTACGTCCGCCTGTGTTGCTCCTGATTGCCATATTCTGTGCCTGGCTTAATCGTTTGTTGTAACGAAATTCGGCTTAGGAGTAACCACATGAAACATTCCTTCTTTGTCCGTTACTGCCATTGTGGTGTCGAGCGTGTTAGCCAATTTTTGTGCACGCTTTACCGCCCATGCAAAACTACTGCGGGAGCTGTGCCATTCACCAGTTTTGGCATTGATTATTTGATATTTTTGCATTTCGTCTCTCCTGTCAAGTTGGCAAGTGCTGCATGTCTCTCGCCATTGGGCCAGGTGTTTTTCTGGCCGGATGGTGGGGGACATGTGGCATGGCCACAAAGCTCAATAAATGCATGGCAGGGTCAAGGGCAAACCGGAAGCCGCACGCGCATTTTTTCAGGGCTGTATCTGAAAAAAGCGAACGGGTGAGGATTTGAGCGAAGCGCCCCTTGATGCTGTCAGGTATTTATGGAATGACTGCTCCGACTGTGATCGAAGCGAGAGAAAGAGGGTTTGATTTTCTGTTGTTGAGTGTCAACAGATTGTCAACGGTGTTGGCTGATTATGGCTTTATAAAGGAGCGCAATGACAAATAATCAATTGTATTGATTGATAAAGGCGGATAAAGGGGCGCTATGGAAAGGATTGAAAATCCTTGTGTCGGTGGTTCGATTCCGCCCTTGGCCACCAGATCATTAAAAGCAAAACGCCCGGTTCTTGACCGGGCGTTTTTCGTTTTGGTGGAGGGCCAGGGATTCGAACCCTGGATACCTTGCGGTATGCCGGTTTTCAAGACCGGTGCAATCGACCACTCTGCCAGCCCTCCGAAGGCCAGCATCTTACCGTTTTGCAGGGGGTTTTGCCATACCCGTCGCCTTTAGCTTGTTCTTGCCTATAAAACGAAACGAAAGTATCATTGCGCGTTTTCTCTACCCAAACAGGTTTTAAGGAGTTTTCATGGCAAATAGCGCCCAAGCCAGAAAGCGCGCTCGTCAAAACGACAAGCAGCGCATGCACAATGCCAGCCTGCGTTCCGCGCTGCGCACCGCGATCAAAAAAGTAATCAAGGCGGTTGATGCCGGCGATCAGGTGGCGGCACAGTCCGTCTATCAACAATCCGTGAGCATTATCGACAGTATTGCGGACAAGAAAATCATTCACAAGAACAAGGCTGCTCGTCACAAGAGCCGCCTCTCCAGCGCCATCAAGGCCATGGCTGCCTGAGAGTGACGGGCCGGGTGACTTGTCCCCCGGTCATCCTGCGCTGTCGAGCACCTGTAGTTCATTATCCCGTGCGAAGCCAAGCAGAAATTCAAAGGCGCGGGCGTCTACTTCCCTCAGTTTTTTGTCGATCGACACTGATTTGACACCGTTGATGGTTAGCGGCCTAACGTAGGGGGAGTAGGTCATGCGATGGTCGCAACCGAAGGTGGACATCGCGCCCGATAGGCGTTCGGCCCAGTCGCTGGGGCGAAAAGTGCGACCATTCAAGGTGGTACCTTGAATGATGATGGTTGGGGCCGGAGTCATGTTTCATCCTTGAATCAAATGCCGCCAGTATCGCATAAAGATTATTGATTTGCTTATCAGCCAGTTGCATTGTTACGCCTCCGGGTGAATTGTCCGCCCTGCGTCGGGAGATAAGTTTTCTCTTGCAAGGATTGGCGCTTTGGGCTAAATATAGCGTTTTCCAGATTACCCGCACACCGTAGCATTTGCTGCCGTGTGCATTTATTTTTCAGGTCATGCCCATGTCGCACTTGATGAATACCTATGCCAGGCAACCGGTCACTTTCGCAAAGGGCGAGGGTGTCTGGCTGTGGGACGAAGGTGGTAAAAAATACCTCGATGCCGTAGCCGGCGTGGCGGTCAATGCTCTCGGCCATGCCCACCCCAGGCTTGCCCAGGCAGTATGTGACCAGGCCAAAACCCTGATTCACACCTCCAATCTGTATCAAGTCGCGAAGCAGGAAGCACTGGCGGAGAGGCTGTGCGGCTTGGCGGGCATGGACAAGGCGTTCATCTGCAATTCCGGCGCCGAGGCCAATGAGGCTGCCATCAAGCTGGCGCGCATGTACGGCCATGGCAAGGGTATTGATATTCCCACCATCATTGTGATGGAAAAGAGTTTCCATGGCCGCACCATGGCGACCCTGACTGCCACTGGAAACCGCAAGGTTCAGGCCGGTTTCGAGCCCTTGGTGGGCGGTTTTGTGCGCGTCCCCTACAACGACGTCAATGCCGTTGCCCAGATCGCCGAGCATAACCAGAACGTGGTTGCCATTCTGGTGGAGCCGGTTCAGGGAGAGGGCGGCATCCAGATCCCCAACGCCAACTATTTACGGGAATTGCGCAGCCTGTGTGACGCCCACAGCTGGCTGCTGATGCTGGATGAGATTCAGACGGGAATCGGTCGCACCGGCACCTGGTTTGCCTTCCAGCAGGCCGGCATCGTGCCAGATGTGATGGCGCTGGCCAAGGCGCTTGGCGGTGGTTTTCCGATCGGGGCCTGCCTGGCAAGGGGTGCGGCTGCGGAAGTGTTCAAGCCGGGCAACCATGGCTCCACTTTTGGTGGCAACCCGCTTGCCTGTGCGGCTGCGCTGGCAACGCTGGCGACGATTGAAGAGCTGGATCTGTGCCGCAATGCAGCGGAAATGGGTGCGTATATTCGCACCAGTTTAACGGCGCAGCTCGATGGTGTTGCAGGTGTGGTGCAAGTGCGCAGCGCAGGACTCATGGTCGGCATCGAGTTGAACAAACCCTGTGCCGAGCTGGTCAAGCGCGCGCTGGAGCAGGGCTTGCTGATCAATGTCACTGCCGATAGCGTGGTGCGGCTGCTGCCGCCGCTCATCATGAATCGCGATGAGGCAGCCCAGGTGGTTACAATGTTAAGCAAACTGATCAAGGAGTTCCTGGCGGGTTAAGGCGCAGAGGGTTTTTGCGCTCATCCCCCAGCCATCATCATGGCGATCAAGCATTTTTTGCAGTTCAAGGATCTGACCCGCGACGAGTTCGAATACCTGTTCGAACGCACGCGCTGGATCAAGCAGCAGTTCAAATCCTACAAGCAGTACTGGCCGCTGGTGGACCGCACCCTGGTAATGATTTTCGAAAAGGCCAGCACGCGGACGCGGCTGTCGTTCGAAGCCGGTGCACAGCAACTGGGCGGCTCGGCGATTTACCTGAATACCCGCGATTCCCAACTGGGGCGCGGCGAACCGGTGGAAGATGCGGCCCAGGTGATCTCGCGCATGAGCGACCTGGTCATGATTCGTACCTTCGAGCAGGAAATCATCGAGCGTTTCGCGGCAAACTCGCGCGTGCCGGTGATCAACGGCCTGACCAACGAATACCATCCTTGCCAGATCCTGGCCGACATTTTTACCTTCATCGAACATCGCGGCCCTATCAAGGGCAAGACCGTGGCATGGATCGGTGATTCCAACAACGTCTGCAATACCTGGCTGCAAGCCGCCGAAGTGCTGGATTTCAACGTCCATGTTTCGACGCCGCCCGGCTATGAAGTGGAGCCGGAACGCGCCGGGCTTTATGGCACGGACCATTACGAAGAATTTTCCGACCCCATGGAAGCGACGCGCGATGCTGACCTGGTTACCACCGACGTGTGGACCAGCATGGGTTTCGAGGCCGAGAACGAAGAGCGCATGCGCGACTTCGAGCACTGGCAGGTGGACGCGGAAATGATGGCAGTGGCCAAGCCGGATGCGCTGTTCATGCACTGCCTGCCCGCCCATCGCGGCGAGGAAGTGGCTGCCGAAGTCATCGATGGCCCGCAGAGCGTGGTGTGGGACGAGGCGGAAAACCGGCTGCACGCCCAGAAGGCGCTGATGGAATACCTGTTGCTGGGGAAGATCAGCAACGATTGATTTTTACCGCAAAGGACGCAAAGGCGCGCGAAGGAAATCCCATCTTTTTCCCTTGCGAACCTTTGCGTCCTTTGCGGTTAATCAGATTTTGTTAGGAATTTGAAACTTATGAGTAGCGTCAACAAAGTTGTGCTCGCCTATTCCGGCGGGCTGGATACCTCGGTGATCCTGAAATGGTTGCAGGACACCTACCAATGCGAAATCGTTACCTTCACCGCCGACATCGGCCAGGGCGAGGAACTCGAACCGGCGCGTGAAAAAGCACAGAAATTCGGCATCAAGGAGATCTATATTGACGATCTCAAGGAAGAATTCGTGCGCGATTTCGTCTTCCCCATGTTCCGCGCCAACACGGTTTACGAAGGCGAATACCTGCTCGGCACTTCCATCGCCCGCCCCCTGATTGCCAAGCGCCTGATCGAAATCGCCAGGGAAACCGGCGCCGACACCATTTCCCATGGCGCCACCGGCAAGGGCAACGACCAGGTCCGTTTCGAACTGGGCGCCTATGCGCTTAACCCCGATATCAAGATCATCGCGCCGTGGCGCGAATGGGATCTGCTGTCGCGCGAAAAGCTGCTGGCCTATGCCGAGCAGCACGGCATCCCGGTGGAAATGAAGCACAAGCAGGGCGGCAGCCCCTACAGCATGGACGCCAACCTGCTGCACATCAGCTACGAAGGCCGCCACCTGGAAAACCCGGCTGCCGAGGCGGAAGAGGATATGTGGCGTTGGACGGTGTCGCCGGAAAACGCGCCCGATCAGGCCGAATACCTCGATATCGAATACGCCCACGGCGACCCCGTGGCGCTCAACGGCAAACCCATGAAAGCCGCAGAATTGCTGGCCGAACTCAACCGCTTGGGCGGCAAGCACGGCATCGGCCGCCTCGACCTGGTGGAAAACCGCTACGTCGGCATGAAATCGCGCGGCTGCTACGAGACTCCCGGCGGCACCATCATGCTCAAGGGTCATCGCGCCATCGAATCCATCACCCTGGACCGCGAAGTGGCACACCTCAAGGATGACCTGATGCCGCGCTACGCCAGCCTGATTTACAACGGCTACTGGTGGAGCCCGGAGCGCAAGGCCCTGCAGGGGTTGATCGATCATACCCAGACCCACGTCAATGGCTGGGTGCGGATGAAGCTCTACAAGGGCAACGTGATCGTGGTGGGCCGCGACTCCAAAACCGATTCCCTGTTCGATGCCAACATTGCGACCTTCGAGGATGATGCGGGCGCCTACAACCAGGCCGACGCGGGCGGTTTCATCAAGCTCAACGCCCTGCGCATGCGCATCGCGGCGAAGTTGCAGAATCGCTAACGCGAGTTTCACGTTAACGGCAATAACCTAAGGATTAAATCGTGTCCCAGTTCGACAATGTAACCGTAGTCAAGAAAGCCAACGTCTACTTCGATGGCAAGTGCGTATCGCACACCGTGCAGTTCCCGGACGGCAGCAAGAAAACCGTCGGCGTGATTTTTCCCTCCAGCCTGGTATTCAACACCGGCGCCCCGGAAATCATGGAAATCAACGGCGGCGTGTGCAAGGTGCGCCTCAAGGGCGAGAGCGAGTGGAAAACCTACCAGGCCGGGGAAAAATTCAGCGTGCCGGGCAACAGCAGCTTCGACATCGAAACCGTGGAACTGCTGGATTACGTCTGTCATTTTGCCTAGGAGCGCAACATGCCCTCATTCGATATCGTTTCCGAAGTAGACAAGCAGGACCTGCGTAACGCGGTCGATCAGGCCAACAAGGTGGTCAGTGGCCGTTTCGATTTCAAGGGCTCCGACTCGCGTATCGAGTTGGCTGAATATGTGATGACGTTGTTTGCCGACGATGATTTCAAACTGGATCAGGTGTTCGACATCCTTAACCAGGTGCTGGGCAAGCGCAACATCGACGTGAGTTGCCTGGACAAAGGCAAAATCGATAAAATCAGCGGCAACAAGGTCAAACAGACCATTACCGTGAAAACCGGCGTGGAAACCGAGCTGGCGAAAAAAATCGTCAAGCTGATCAAGGACAGCAAGATCAAGGTGCAGGCCAGCATCCAGGGCGAGGCGGTGCGCGTGACCGGCGCGAAACGCGACCTGTTGCAGGACACGATCGCACTGGTGAAGAAATCCATTACCGACTTTCCGCTGCAATACCAGAATTTCCGGGATTAAAGCCGCAAGCCAGCCACAGAGCGCACCGAGGTCACAGAGAGGAAAAGCAGGATTTCTCTGTGTGCTCTGTGATCTCTGTGGCTGAATCATTTGGAGGCAACCATGCCAAAAGTCCTCGTCCCCCTCGCCGAAGGCTGCGAAGAACTCGAAGCCGTCACCATTATCGACCTGCTACGTCGCGCCGCAATTGATGTCGTTGTGGCGGGGCTGCAACCCGGCATCGTCAAGGCCAGCCGGGGCACGCTGCTGGTGCCGGATTGCACGCTGGACGTGGCCTTGCACGAAAGCTACGACATGGTGGTACTGCCCGGCGGCATGCCGGGCATGACGCATCTCAGGGACGACCCGCGCATCATTCCCCTGCTGCAAAAGATGGCCCGGGATGGAAAATACACCTGCGCCATCTGCGCTGCCCCGGCGGTGCTCGCCGAGGCAGGCTTGCTCGCCGGCAAGACGGCGACCAGCTATCCGGGATTCGTGGAGCGCATGAACCTGCCCGACACCACTTTCAGCAATGACCCGGTGGTGAAGGATGGCAAGGTGATCACCTCGCGTGGTCCGGGCACGGCGATGGATTTTGCCCTGGAGTTGGTCGAAACCCTGCTTGGACGCGCCAGGCGCGATGAAGTCGAAGCCGGTTTGCAGCGGCCCGGAAAGTACTGAAGAGGCGCTTATGAACATCACCGTAAAGGTACGCCACCGCCTGATCTGACACTTTTCCCCCGCGCTCCGGGCTACAATAAACGCATCCAAGCCAAATCCGGAGCGATGCAATGAAAATCCAATTCCATGGCGCCAGCCGCGAGGTGACAGGCTCCTGTTATGTGCTGGAAGCTTCCGGCGTGCGCTTCCTGGTGGACTGCGGCATGTTCCAGGGCGGACGCGAGGCGCGCGACAAGAACTACGCCGCTTTTCAATTCGACCCGCGCGAGATCGATTTCGTGCTGCTCACCCACGCCCATATCGATCATTCCGGCATGTTGCCACGCCTCACCGCCGCGGGTTTCAGCGGGCCGATTTATACCACGCATGCCACGGCCGAACTGCTGGAAATCATGCTGCGCGATTCGGCTCATATTCAGGAAAAAGAGGCGGAATGGGCGCAGCATGCAAAAGACCGGAATTCGCGCCAGCCGCAGCGCGCGGAAGTCGAGCCGCTGTATACCGTGGACGAGGCGGACGCCTGCCTCACCCAGCTGCATGAGGTTTCTTACGACACCGAACTGTCCCCTCATGCCTCGGTGCGCTGCAAGTTTCGCGATGCGGGGCATATTCTAGGTTCGGCGATTATCGAAGTATGGGTGGACGAGGCAGGGCAGACGCGGAAGCTGGTTTTCTCGGGCGATCTCGGCAACGCCGGTCAGCCCATCCTGCAGGACCCCGCCATCATCGAAACCGCCGATGTGCTGTTGATCGAGTCCACCTATGGCAATCGCCTGCACAAGACCATCGACCAGACCATGGACGAGCTGGTGCATGCCATTACCGACACGCTCAAGCGCAAGGGCGGCAACGTCATCGTGCCGGCCTTCACGGTGGGGCGTACCCAGGAGATTATTTACCTGCTCCATGACCTGACGCGCCAGGGGCGCTTGCATGATCTGAACATCTATGTCGATTCTCCCATGGCAACCAGCGCCACGGAAATTACCATGAAGCACATCGAGCTCATGGACACCGAAGCGCGCGGTCTGATGCAATGGATGAGGCGTGGGCAGAACGTGCCGCGCATCCAGTTCACCGAAACAGTGCAGGATTCCATGGCGCTCAACCAGATCAAGGGCGGCGCCATCATTATTTCCGCCAGCGGCATGTGCGATGCCGGGCGCATCAAGCACCACCTGCGCTACAACCTGGGGCGGCCCGAGTGTTCGGTGCTGATCACCGGCTTCCAGGCGGGCGGCACACTGGGGCGGCGTCTGGTGGATGGAGCGAAGATGGTGCGTATTTTCGGCCAGGATATCCCGGTGCGCGCCGATCTTTACACCATCGGCGGTCTCTCCGCTCACGCCGATCAGGCCGGCTTGCTGTCCTGGCTGGGACATTTCAGGAAGCCGCCCAAGCACACCTTCATCGTCCATGGCGAAGAGAATGTCGCGTTTGGCTTTGCCGACCTGATCCGCGAAAACTGGAACTGGCATGTCGAGGTGCCGGGGTACCGGGACGAATTCGAGATTTAAGAATGTAGGGGCGAATTCACTTGTCCTCGGGTGTTTTGGCCGGGGGTTCGCCAAAGGCGGTTAAAACCGCCCCTGCCGGTACTAATCCCGGATTGTCCATTGGAATGCACGCGCATGTAGGAGCGCCGCCCCCGGCGCGAATCGCGGCGAGGGCGCCGCTCCTACAGCGGTGTTTTGGCCCTAATGGATAATCCGGCACTAATGGATAACACCTTAATCATACCGAGGCTGTCCGCACATAGGGCAATCATGGAAAACCGGGCAACATGAGCCAACTCCTTATCAACGACTACCTCAAGCAGCTCGACCTGATCAAAAAGGTCAGCGGCAGCCACCGTGAAACCATCGTCCGCGAAGCCTTCAAGGATTTGCTCAAGGCCTGGGGGCGTCAGCATGGTTTGGTATTCCTGGCCGAATACCCCCTCAAAACCGCCACCAAAAGCAACATCGCCGTCGATGGCGCGCTGCTGCACGAACTGCGCATGCCGCTTGGCTACTGGGAAGCCAAGGACGAAAAAGACGACCTCGATAGCGAGATCGAAAAGAAGTTCAAGAAAGGCTACCCGCAAGACAACATCATTTTTTCTGACGATGTTACTGCTGTTCTGGTGCAGAACAAAAACGAAGCCTTGCGCTGCGACATGACCGACACCGAGGCGCTGGCCAAACTGCTCAAGCTATTTTACGGCTTCGAGCGCCCCGAAATCGCCGGCTTCCGCGCGGCGGTGGAACAGTTCAAACAAGACCTGCCCGCCGTGCTGGACGCCCTGCGCCTGATGATCGAGCGCGAACACATCGCCAACGCGGGCTTCCGCAAGGCCGAGCAAAAATTCCTGGTGCATGCGCAAGAGGTCATCAACCCCAACCTCACCGATGCCGATGTGCGCGAAATGCTGATCCAGCACATCCTCACCGAAGAAATCTTCGCCAAGGTGTTTGACGACAGCGACTTCCACCAGCACAACAACGTGGCGCGCGAACTATATGCGCTGGAGGCCGAGTTTTTCACCGGCAACCTGAAAAAGCAGACGCTGAAAGGCCTCGAAACATACTACGCAGCCATCCGTGCCGCCGCCGCGCAAATCAGCAGCCACGGCGAAAAGCAAACCTTCCTCAAGGTCATCTACGAAAATTTCTACAAGGTCTACAACGCCAAGGCCGCCGACCGGCTGGGCGTGGTGTACACGCCCAACGAAATCGTGCGCTTCATGATAGCCGGCGCCGACTGGCTCACCGAAAAACACTTCGGCAAAAACCTGATCGACAAGGACGTGGAAATTCTTGATCCAGCAACGGGCACGGGAACTTTTATCTGCGAACTGCTGGAGCACTTTCGCGGCCAGCCCGCCAAGCTCAAGCACAAATACCTCAACGAACTGCACGCCAACGAAGTCGCCATCCTGCCGTATTACGTCGCCAACCTGAACATCGAGTCCACCTACGCCGCCATCACCGGCAACTACGAAGAATTCCCCAACCTGTGCTTTGTGGACACGCTGGACAACGTCGGCCTGCATACCGCAGCCACCGGCACCACGGCTGATTTGTTTGGCAGCGTGAGTGAAGAAAACGTTGCGCGCATCAAGCGGCAAAACAGCAAGCGCATCAGCGTCATCATCGGCAACCCGCCATATAACGCCAACCAGGCCAACGAAAACGACAACAACAAAAACCGCGAATACCCGAGCATAGACAAGCGCATCAAGGACACCTACATCCACGCCAGCACCGCGCAGAAAACCAAACTCTACGACATGTATGCGCGCTTCTTCCGCTGGGCCAGCGACAGGTTGAGCGAAAACGGCGTGCTGGCCTTCGTCACCAACCGCAGCTTCATCGAAAGCCGCACCTTTGACGGTTTCCGCAAAACGGTGGCGCAGGAATTCAGCGACATTTACGTGGTGGATTTGGGCGGCGACGTGCGCGCCAATCCAAAACTCAGCGGCACCAAGCACAATGTGTTCGGCATCCAGACCGGCGTGGCGATCAGTTTTTTCATCAAGAAAACCAAACGAGCCTGGCCACTCAAGGCCCCTCATCCCAACCTTCTCCCGCCTGCGGGAGAAGGAGCAGAAGCCCCCTCCCCCGCAAGCGGGGGAGGGCGGGGGGTGAGGGGTTATGACGCGCCCGCCCGCGTCTATTACGTGCGCCGCCCAGAAATGGAAACGGCGGAAGAAAAACTCGGCTTTCTTGCCAACCACCCCATGAGTAGGTTGAGCTTTGACGAAACGCAGCCCGACAAGTCCAGTAACTGGGTGAATCTGACCAACAACGATTTTGATTCACTGCTGCCGCTGGCAAACAAGGCAACCAAGGCGGCGAAGACAGCGGGTAAGGAGCGAGCGATTTTTAAACTTTATTCGCTGGGGGTTTCGACAAATCGTGATGACTGGGTTTACGACTATTCACTTGGTGCACTTGTGCAACGAATGAAATTTTTCATAGATCAATACCTAATCGAGCAAAAAACAAACAAATTTTCGGACAAACTTAAATGGTCACGTAATCTAAAACGAAGATCCCAGCAAGGAAGGAGCGAGGCATTCAAGGCGGAGCGAATTCGGATCAGCAACTATCGTCCATTTGTGCGGGCTGCATTTTATGACTCACAGCTTTTTATCGACGAACGTGGGTCCGCGGATTCGATATTTCCTAGCGTACAACATCAACAATGTTTTGGAACAATTGGAGATGCTACTGACAAACCGTTTTCCTTACTGGCTGCAGAAGGCATTACCGACCTGAACTACTTAAGTCCAGCGGCAGCCGGAACAAAATTATTTCCACTCTATCGTTACGACGAAGCAAGCAACCGCACTGACAACATCACCGACTGGGGACTCAAGCAATTCCGGCAGCACTACACCCCCTCACCCCAATCTTCTCCCGCTTGCGGGAGAGGGCGCTCAACGCCCCCCTCCCCCGCAAGCGGGGGAGGGGCTGGGGGTGAGGGTAGTTATGCGGAGACAGGACTTTCTCCACGTCCTCCCGCCAAACTTCCAGACGACTTGCGGAAATACGCCCGCGAGATGCGCAGCCAGGCGACCGATGCCGAGGCCTTGATGTGGTATTTGCTGCGCGATCGTCGTCTGGCCAATGCCAAGTTTCGCCGTCAACATCCGATGGGGCGATACATCCTTGACTTCTATTGCGCCGAACATGCGCTGTGCATCGAGCTGGACGGCGGACAGCACGCGGAGCAGCCAGCACGCGATGCGATACGCGACGAATCCTTGCAAGGGCAAGGGATTCGGGTGCTGCGCTTCTGGAACAATCAGGTGTTGGCGGAAACCGAGGCGGTGATGGAGTTAATTTATTCGGTGCTGACTGATAAAAATTCACCCTCACCCCCGGCCCCTCTCCCGCTTGCGGGAGAGGGGAGAATTACCAAGCAAGCCATCTTCCACTACTGCTACGCCGTGTTGCACGACCCTCTTTACCGCGAAAAATACGCGCAGAACCTGAAGCGCGAGTTCCCGCGCATCCCGTTCTATGCGGACTTCTGGCAATGGGCGGCGTGGGGCGAGGCGTTGATGCAGCTCCACATCGGTTACGAATCAGTCGAGCCTTACCCGCTCCAGCGCACTGACATACCCGACGAAAAATCCCGCGCCGCAGGTTTGCCACCCAAAGCCCTGCTGCGTGCCGACAAGGATGCAGGCAGTGTCATGCTGGACAGCGAAACCACGTTGCGCGGCATTCCGCCCGAAGCATGGGACTACAAGCTGGGCAACCGCTGCGCGCTGGAATGGGTGCTCGATCAGTACAAGGAAAAGAAACCGAAAGACCCCACCATCCGCGAAAAATTCGATACCTACCGCTTTGCGGATTACAAGGAAAAAGTGATTGACCTGCTCATGCGCGTGACCACGGTGAGCGTGGAGACGGTGCGGATTACGCAGGCGATGAAGGGGGCGGCGCGGTGAAGCAGGGTGACGGTGGCGGCTTTGTGGCATTCATGAGGAGTGAGGAGTTTTCCGGATTAGTTGCAAAGCTGCTGGTGCTGCTGCTGCTGCTGCTGCTGGTTGTCTGGTCTTCCGCCATGGCGCATGCGGACAGCTTGCCCGCGCCGGTGCGCGCTGCCCTCAAGGAGGCCGGGTTGCCGCCATCCAGCCTGGGCGTATGGGTGCAGGATACGCGGGCCCGGCGACCACTGCTGCAAGCGGGCGCGGAGCGGGCGATGAACCCCGCATCCACCATGAAGCTGGTGACCACTTACGCCGCTCTGGAACTGCTCGGGCCGGCTTATCGCTGGAAAACGGAAACTTATGCGGGCGGGCCGCTGACGGGCGAGACGCTCAATGATGGGCTGATCCTCAAGGGCTATGGCGACCCCAAGCTGACCCTGGAAAATTTCTGGTTGCTGCTGCGCGATCTGCGCCAGCGCGGGGTGCGCGATATCCGTGGTGGCGTGATACTGGACCAGAGCTATTTCGAGCCTGCCGCGCACGACCCGGCGGCGTTCGATAGTGAGCCGCTGCGCGCCTACAATGCCATCCCCCAGGCCTTATTGGTGAATTTCAACGCCATCCGCATCCGCCTGCTGCCGGAGGGTCAGGAGATCAGGGTGGTTCCAGATCCCGCGCCATCTTCGTTGAAAGTGGTCAGTCACATCGAAATGGACGCCGCCCCCTGCGGGGATTGGCGCGAAAGGATTGCCACCGAGGTTGCGGCAACGGGGTCGGAGCGAGTGCTGACTTTGCGCGGGCGCTTCTCTGCCGATTGCGGGGAAAAAAGCTTCAACCTGAATTTGCTGCCGAATGGCAGCTATGTGGACAGTGTCTTCCGCCTGTTATGGGAAGAGCTGGGCGGAACGCTGAACGGCAGCGTCCGGGCGGGTGAAGTGCCGCCGGGAGCGACCCTGCTGGCAAGTTTTGATTCGCCCCCGCTGGGCGATGCGATTCGCGATATCAACAAATTCAGCAACAACGTCATGGCGCGTCAACTGTTCCTCACGCTGGGTGCCGCGCAATCCGGCCCGCCCGCCACCCCGCGCAAGGGGGTTGCGGCCATCGAAAACTGGCTGGCGGCAAAGGGGCTGGATTTCCCCGAACTGGTGCTGGAAAACGGTTCCGGCCTGTCGCGTCTGGAGCGCATCAGTCCCCGGCACTTGGGGATGCTGCTGGTGAGCGCGGGCAACAGCCCGGTGTTTGCCGAATTTGAATCTTCCCTGCCCATCGTCGCGGTGGATGGCACCATGAAAAAACGCCTGCAGGACCACGCGGTAGCCGGCCATGCCCACATCAAGAGCGGTTCGCTTGAAGGCGTGCGCAGCGTGGCGGGGTATGTGTTCGATGCCAGAGGGCGGCGCATGGCCGTGGTGGCGATGGTCAACCATCCCCGTGCCAGCGCTGCGCGACCGGCCTTGGATGCCCTGCTGCAATGGGTCTATGAGCGCCATTAACACGCTGTTCAAACTGCCACCGGCGGTGTGGCTGCTCGGCCTGGTCAGCCTGCTCAACGATAGCGCCAGCGACATGGTCTATCCGCTGCTGCCGCTCTACCTCGCATCGGTGCTGATGGCCGGCCCCAAGGCGCTGGGCATCATCGAGGGCATCGCCGAAGCCACGGGCAGCCTGCTCAAGCTGTTCGCCGGGGTGCTGGCGGACAAGCTGGGCTCCACCAAGTACTGGGTGGTCGGTGGTTACAGCCTGACTGCCTTGGGGCGGCCGCTGCTGGCGCTGGCGACTTCCTGGCCAATGGTGCTGACATTGCGTTTCGCCGACCGCGTGGGCAAGGGGCTGCGCTCCTCGCCGCGCGACGCCCTGCTGGCCTTGAGCGTCTTGCCCGAACAGCGCGGCCTGGCATTCGGCTTGCACCGCGCCATGGATAATGCCGGTGCGGTAATCGGGCCGCTCCTCGCCGCCTGGCTGCTGTCGCGGCACATGCCGATTCGCGACATCCTGTTGTGGACCCTGGTCCCGGGATTGTTGACCGTCGTTCTGGCGCTCTGCATCCGCGAACCGGAACATGGCCAGCAGGCGCCCAAGCCGCCTTTCAGCTGGAAGCTGGAGGGATTTCCGCCGGTTTTCAAGCGCTATTTGCTGGTGCTGGCGCTGTTTACCCTGGGTAATTCCTCCAACATGTTCCTGCTGTTGCGTGCCAGGGAAATGGGTGTGCCGGAATACCAGGTGCCGCTGCTGTGGGCGCTGGTGTCACTCGTCGCCATGCTGTTTTCCACGCCGCTCTCGGCTTTATCCGATCGCGTGGGGCGGGTGCGCCTGATCATTTTCGGCTGGGGGGTGTATGGCCTGTTCTATCTGCTGCTGGGGCTGAATAACAACGCGCTGTGGCTGCTGTGGCCACTGTTTGCCTTCTATGGACTGTTCCTGGCCGCGACCGAGGGCGCGGAAAAAGCGCTGGTCGCCGACCTCGCGCCAAAAGAATTGCTGGGTACCGCCTATGGCTGGTTCAATCTCACCGCCGGCTTGCTGCTACTGCCTGCTTCTTTCCTGTTCGGCTGGTTGTGGCAAAGTTTCAGCCCGGTGCTGGCATTTTCTTTTTCGGCATCCTGCGCGGTGCTTGCGGCACTGCTGCTGCGGTTCTGGGTGGCGCCCCAAGTGGTTGCTTCCTGAATCGTAACTACTCAGGTCTATGCAAAAAGCCAGATCAAGTAGGTTGGGTTAGGCGCAGCTTTTAGCGCCGTAACCCAACAAACCTAATCTTCCTTATAAAAAGCCATCGTTGAATATTTGGGTTTGTTGGGTTACGCGATGAAGCCGCTAACCCAACCTACATTTTGTCACTCTTTATTTTGAGAGGTCTGAGTAGCTACCCTGAATCAAGGGTTTTTGCCGGTGTTCAGGAGGGGGCTTGGTCGGCCGACATGATAGCCCTGCGCATAGTCAATACCGAACTTCCTGACCTCATCCAGAATTGACTCGTTTTCTACATATTCCGCAATCGTCTTGATATGCAGTTCCTTGGCGAGCGTGACAATGCTCTTGGTAAAAGCCTGGTACTCGCTGTCGGTGAGAATGTTGCGGATGAATTCGCCCTCGATCTTGATGTAATCGACCGTGAATCGCTTGATGTAGTGGAAAGAGGAATAGCCCGAGCCGAAGTCGTCGATGGCGAAGCTGAAGCCCCTGAATTTCAGGTCCTGCACGAATTTTTCCAGCAGACTCAGATTGCTGACGGTTTCCCGTTCGGTGATTTCGAACACGATGCGGCTTGGATCGATCGCATAATTGATCGCAAGCTTGTGGATGCGATTCATGAATTCGCCCACGATCAGGGCCTTGGGCGACAGGTTGACAAACAGCATGCCCTGGTAGCCCTGCTCCTTGACCTGGGCAAAGGCTTTTTCGATCAATTGATAGTCCATCTTGTGCGCCAGCCCCATGGCTTCGGCCTCCTCGATGAACTCGTTGGCGGCAATGACCTGTTCGCCGACCTGAATACGCATCAGAAGTTCGTGAATGTTCGCTTCGCCGCTTGCCGTGTTGATGATGGGCTGGAAGTAGGGAATGATGCGATGCTCCTCGAGCGCCTTGACGATCATCAGGCCCTTGTCGCTGGCCCGCTTGAACACTTCCGCCATCTCGTCCTCGCTGGGGAAGGCAATGCAGTTCTTTCCGGCTTTCTTCGCTTTGTACATCATGTTGTCGGCGACCAGGAACAGGTCGCGCGGATTATCGCCGTGCGTGGGAAAGATGGCGATGCCGATGGATGTCGTGGCCTTGATCCTGGCGCCGTCAGGGGTATCCAGGGTGAATTCATCGAGCAACTCGGCAATGCGCTGGGCAACCTGATGCGCCTGCGATTCGCCGGCTTCCGGCAGGATAATGGCGAATTCGTCGCCGCCGTAGCGCGCGATCATGTCGCCCTGGCGCACCGCCTGGTGTAACAGCCTGGCGAACGCCTGCAGGAATGCATCGCCAAAATGATGGCCGTAGCGGTCGTTGACGGTTTTGAAATTGTCCATGTCCAGCACCATCACGCCGAATTCCTGGTGGTGGCGTTCCGCCCGGCCGACCTCATAGCCCAGCAATTCCCAGAACATGCGCTGATTGTAGAGGTCGGTCAGCGGATCGCGCGTCGCGTAGTACTCCAGGTCCTTGGTGTATTTATAAATAGCCTTCACCGATCCGACCAGATTGAGCAGTGAGGTCAGGATGCTGCCGATCACGATATGCCGTACCGGGTCCTGCGCCAGCGTGGACTGAACCCCGATGCCGACGATGCCGCCGATTCTGGGCGTCTCGAGCAGCAGGGACTTGGTTTGCAGTTCGATATCCTGGCGCGAGAGCTCCTGCAACGCCTTGCTGCCGTCCGAGACTTGGTGGTTGATTTGTATGATGCTCGCACCCTGAAAATGAGGATTCATTTCCAGTTGCGCGCGCACGATCCGCTCGAAAAGCTCGATGGTGGCGGGCGATGGCGTATTGCGCCAGAACACTTCCCACTCGTAACCCTCGTCCTCGATGCGGAAAATCGTAAGCAGGGCATAGGCATCGATAATCGAATTGATTTCCAGCAGCAGTTCCTTGACGAATTCGCGCCAATCGCGCATCACGCTGGAAGTGATGATGAATTTTTCCAGCAGTTTGACCTCGAATTCGAGGACGTCCTTGTCGACCGCGATGCTTTTCAGCCGGTCGACCAGCAGGTTGATGTGGTGGAATATTTCATTGAATTCCTCGAAGCCCAGATTGGTCTGGCTGACGTCGAGCTGGTTCAAGTCCTTGATGGTGCCGACCGCTTCTATCTTTTCCCGGAACAAATCCATTGAACCCTTGATGCGTTTCATGGCAAAAACATAGACCCCACCGCCGGCCAGCATCACGATGAAACCGATGGCCAGGAACAGGCCGATGAAATAGAACCTTACCTTGGCCGAGATGGGTTGCAGCGTATGGGTAATGGCGATGACCCCAAGGATATTTCCCTCCTGGACATTGTTATGACATTGCACACAAGAGGCCTGGGCCGCAAGCGGATAAAAATAGTGAATTTCCCGCAGATTCTGTTTGATCTCTTCTTTCCCGCTGGAAAAGACCTGTTTGACTTCTTCAGGCATGGCCGCTTGCCGGCCAGTGCCATAAAGTTTCTCGATGGAAGCGCTGGGATACACTGTTATCCGATGTTGCGCTTTAGGGAAGGCCGAAATGTCGGCGGCAATAGCCTCGTCCAGACGCTGGCGCGAACCGCCGTTGCGCAGCGTCTGGTAAAGGGAGTTAATTGATTGTTTGGCGATGCCCTGCGAGATTTCCAGCGTCTGTTTCGCAATCAGATTTTCATAAAGTAGGGAAGACGTCAGGGTCGCACCGAGGAAAACCAGCAAGGCGGTGGTCACCGAGGCGAGAAAAAAGAAACCTTTCAGCGTTTTCAACTGGCTGGACAGCGCGGCAAGAGATATTTTCATTATATTTTTATTCGTCGGTAACACGGCCGGATTGTAAGGGCTATAAGTATCTAAATGTCAATAATACAATAATGCCATAAACCCAGATTATCCGTTAGGGCCAAAACACCGCTGTAGGAGCGCCGCCCCCGGCGCGAATCGCGGCGAGGGCGCCGCTCCCACAGCGGTGTTTTGGCCCTAATGGATGATCTGGGTTAAAAACTAAAAAAGTTGTACCTTGCATTAAAAACCAATAGGAGGATGGAAATGACTGTCAATAAACTGCTCGCATCAACCGCTTTGCTGGCCAGCGTCATGTTGCCCGGTATGTCGTTCGCGCTGGACGTGAATATTTCTGCCGATA
>JAUYFW010000288.1 GCA_030690835.1 Sulfurimicrobium sp.
CTTAACCGGTAATTGCAATTGATACTGGAGGACTTGAATCTGAGAGGGGATAGTGGAATATCAAGTGTAGCGGTGGAATGCGTAGATATTTGATAGAACACCTGAGGTGAAGACGACTATCTGGCTCATGATTGACACTGAAATGCGAAAGCATGGGGAGCAAACAGGATTAGATACCCTGGTAGTCCATACTGTAAACGTTGTGAACTTGATGCGGGGGGATTTAGGCCCTTCCGTGTCGGAGCTAACGCGATAAGTTCACCGCCTGGGAAATACGGTCGCAAGACTAAAACTCAAAGGAATTGACGGGGGCCCGCACAAGCGGTGGAGCATGTGGCTTAATTCGATGCAACGCGAAGAACCTTACCTGGGCTTGACATCTACTTGTAATCTTCGTGAAAGCGAAGACCCCATAGCAATATGGCAGGTAAACAGGTGCTGCATGGCTGTCGTCAGCTCGTGCCGTGAGGTGTACGGTTAAGTCCGGCAACGAGCGCAACCCGCGTTGTTAGTTGCCATCGGGTAATGCCGGGCACTCTAACAAGACTGACCGTGTTAAGCGGTAGGAAGGAGCGGATGACGTCAAGTCAGTATGGCCTTTATATCCAGGGCTGCACACGTGATCCAATGGCTGGTACAATGGGATGCAAGATCGCGAGATGGAGCCAATCCTTAAAACCAGCCTCAGTTCAGATTGCAGTCTGCAACTCGACTGCATGAAGTTGGAATCGCTAGTAAAGGCGTATCAGCTACGACGCCTTGAATACGTTCCCGGGCCTTGTACACACCGCCCGTCACATCATGGAAGCTTATTGCACCCGAAGTCATCTAACCTAATAATGGGAGTTGCCTAAGGTGTGGTCAGTAACTGGGATGAAGTCGTAACAAGGTAGCTGTACGGGAACGTGCAGCTGGATCACCTCCTTTTTAAGGAGTAATTTCCTTCGCCTAACGGCGTTGGGAATATGTCTAAACGCTTCGAACGCGCAAGCGCGAGAAGTGAGGATAAAGGTGAACAAAGCCTTTTACATCAATAAGTGCATCGTACTATTCAGTTTTCAAAAAAGTTCTTTGTAAAAATATTCGGGATTTGGCTATAAGGGCCGCTTGCAAAAGTCAAAGTCAACTGCAACTGTGTGGTTTATGACTCTTGCAGCCGGCTCGTAGGATTCCGGGTTCTCATCCGGGGGCTATAGCTCAACTGGATAGAGCGCCAGCTTTGCAAGCTGGATGTTATGGGTTCAAATCCCATTAGCTCCACCAGATTATTTGAAGATTGATCATTGAGAGATTGAGTGATTTTTTGGAGAGAAAGCGACAAATTCTGAAATCATCAAATCTAAAATCATCAAATCAAAAATTTATTGGGCGTATAGCTCAGCTGGTTAGAGCGC
>JAUYFW010000292.1 GCA_030690835.1 Sulfurimicrobium sp.
CTGCAGTTCGGGCATTTCCTGACGGCACGGCGAGCACCACGTCCCCCAAAAATGCAGCAACACCACCTTGCCGCGCAGCGCTGAGAGTTTGAGCGGCTTGCCGGCCGGATTCTTGATCGCCAGATCGTAAAAGCGCTGGCCACGATGCTTGCCTACCGTTGCACGAGCCGCTTCGGCCTTGGATTTATAAGGCTCCCACAATTTCGGCCAAGCCTTGGCATCAAACACCACCTGATTATCCAGTGCATACAGTACGCATTGCTGCTCGGTAAGTTCCCCGCATGCCTGCAGCGCTTCTTCTCCGGCCAGCGCCGCGGAAGACTCGTCCGCTTTCCACGACCAAGCCCCACCCGGCGCAACGGCAAATGCGCGGTGCAAGGGCTGCTGCAGAAAAACACGATAGCCTTCGCGCCCCGCACTCCCGGCATGAGGCACTGCCATGGCGTCGCCAAGTCCGGCGGCAATAACCGGCATCGACAGGCAAGCGACCGACAACACGGCGAAGCTCAAAATCGCACGAAAAAAATAACGCTGAAAAAGCCGCATGATTACACTCCGATCGAATGCCCTTTAGTTTACCCTCCTTACCGCGCGAGTAGATCAACCCAGATTATCCATTAGGGCCAAAACACCGCTGTAGGAGCGGCGCCCTCGCCGCGATTCGCGCCGGGGGCGGCGCTCCTACATGCGCGTGCATTCCAATGGATAATCCGGGATCAAAGCAAGTGTAGTGTCGGCAAAGGCTACCCACCAATTATTTACAGCAGTTTACGGACTCAATCGCAAAGCCGGTGAATTAGCTTCTTTCTTTCTTTATTCATTATATCGTCATATTTGTGTCATTTTTGCGCTCTAGAATTCTTGGTTTTCTGATGTTTCTTGATTGATTTTTGGAAAGCGGAATGCGTAAATGGCATGGAGAAAAACGCCTGCGGGCGCGCATCGAGATTATTCCGATGATCGATGTGATGATGTTTTTGCTGGTGTTTTTTGTTCTTATCAGCCTGAATGTGATACCTGCGCAAGGAATCAAGACCAGGTTGCCTCAGTCCAGTCAAAGCGAGCACCAGAATGTTCCCCATAATGTTGTGGTGACACTCGCCAAATCAGGTGATATCCAGCTGGATGGTCAACCAGCCACGCTCGAAAGCCTGTCAGCGCAACTGCGCGAACGGCACCAGCAGATACCTGATTTGGCGGTAATCATCAACGGCGATCAGACGACTGAAATACAGCGATTGATTGACGTCATGGATAGCATCAAATCCGCCGGGCTGGAGGCTATTTCGATTGCGGCCAGGAAAAAGGCGCCCGAGTGAGCGTCCTTCTCTATCGTTATCGCGAGGCCTTTGCAGCAGGTCAGTCCATGCTGGTTTTGTTCCTTCTGTTCATGCTGGCATCGTTTGTGGCTTTGGCCCCCAAGCCATTTTTTCACGAAAAAACAAAACCGATGCAGATGTCCTTGATTAAGGCTGTTGCTGTTGCTGATGATCCTGTCCCTATTGCTCGACAGCCTGTCAGCCCCGCAGTAACCCAGCCACCAGTCGAGCCTCATACTGCATCCAGTCTGGTGAGGTCTGAGCCAAGACTGGTGCCCGCACATGTTGAGCCGGAGATGTCTCATGATCAGGCCGCTCCAATTGCCTCTCCACAGCCACCACAAAATCCGGCAGCAAAGAATGACTTGGAGCCCGCCCCGGTTGTATCCGTGAAATCTGTTGCTGCTCCTGACCGGCCTCAATCTATTGAGGCCACTTATGTTAACCGTGTACGCGAGCATCTGAAAAGCATCAAGCGTTACCCAACGGGTCGGGAAGCTAGTTTGCAAAGGCCATCTGGTGTGGTTGAAGTGTGGTTTGTCCTGAACCGAAATGGCGAACTGCTTGATATGGGCATTGAAGATTCATCCGGATTAATGTTGCTGGATGCTGCAGCCCGAACCACGGTGCGGCGGGGCGAATACCCGAGATTTCAGGATGAGGCGTGGCCTGGCAAAGCGCAGCATCGATTTACTGTAGAACTTGATTTTTACCCTGCCAATTAACGTCCTATCTGCATGGAGAGTGGAAAGTGAAAACACATCGCAAATATCTGGTATTGGCCATTGCTGCATTGTTCAGCAATATGGTCAACGCTGAGGAAAGTTCCAATATCGGGCGCATTGCCGTAGAGGGTGCTGCTATGGAAGAGGCTGGCATTGGCCTGATGATTCGCGAAGAAACACCCAAAGCGCGTAGTACGGCTACCAAGGAAAATATTGAAATTCAGCGCTCTACCAGCAGCCCCTATCAGAATATGGCGCTCTTGCCTGGTGTGAATGCCTTTGCAACTGATGCGACAGGCCTGTTCGGCGGCACCATGACAATGCGCGGATTTACCAGTGACCAACTGGGCTTCACCATCGATGGTGCGCCGGTAAATGACTCGGGTAACTTTGCCGTCTATCCGCAGGAGTACGTTGATTCGGAAAACCTAGAAGAAGTTTTTGTAACCCAAGGATCAACCGATACTGATGCGCCTCATGTTGGGGCTACGGGTGGTAATGTCGGTATCGTGTCATCCAATCCCCGCGAACATTTTAGCACTCGTCTGGCGCAGACTTTTGGCGAGAACAGCCTTAGCCGTACTTATGCGCGTCTCGATACAGGCAAGTTTGCCAATGACACAACCTCGGCATTTATTTCCTATTCCAAATCACTGGCCGACAAGTGGCGTGGCCTGGGTGACGCGGATCGTGACCATGTGGATGCAAAAATTGTCAGAAAGCTGGGGGAGGGATCCAAACTGTCGGCAAGTATTGTGTTCAATCATGCGGTCAATAATTTCTTCAAACGCATGTCCTTGTCGCAATATCAGGCCAGTGGTCGCAATTATGACTACGCGACCAGCTTCCCCGGCTTGCTTACTCCTGGTACTGGCACCCAGAACGAGAACACTACCGTGGGCGGTATCAATCGTACCGATTATTACGCACTACAAGTCAATCCGTTTGAAAATTATATTGCAACGTTTAAGGGCAATTTCAAGCTGAATGACAGCATGCGTCTGGATATTGAACCGTATTTCTGGCATGGCTATGGCGGGGGTGGTTTTGGCACCACACTGGCAGAAAACAACTCTGCTTTGCGTGCCTTGAATGGCGGTAGCATTCTCAATTTGAACGGGGATGCAGATACATCTGATACGGTGCTGTTTTACCGCTCTTCCGTAACCAAAACAGATCGTCCCGGCGTGACTACCAAATTTAACTGGAATATCGATAACCACAAATTAATGCTCGGTTACTGGTATGAGCGTGCTGAACATCGCCAGACCCAGCCTTATGCCTATGTAAATAACGATGGCACTTCCAAGGATGTCTGGGCGGAAAACAGTCTTGCTGTGCTGTCCAACGGTACCGTAATTCAGGGGCGTAACTGGGATACTATCAGTACCAGTCAGCAACTGTTTGCCCAGGACAGTATCAGTATGCTGAACGACAAGTTGAACCTGATTTTTGGAGTGCGCACACCAAAAATTCGTCGGGATGGCACCAATTATCTGAGTTTGGGCAATACCACGAGCGTGACTCACCCAAGTGCAAATTATAGCGATACCCTTCCAAGCATTGGAGCCCGCTATGAATTGTCGCCGGCCAGTCATTTGTTCGCCAATGTGGCAAAAAACTTCCGTGCGCCTTCCAACTTTATTTTGTATGACGCAACGCGTACCAAGGATGCCGTGCCGGAAACTTCTGTTAACACGGACATTGGCTACCGCTATCAAGGAGACAAGGCGTATTTTTCCGGTTCAGTGTTCCTGATTGACTTCAAAGACCGCTTTGCTTCGATGCGTGATGCTGATGGATCCTATCGCACCTATAACGCGGGTGATGTCAGTTCCAAAGGTCTGGAACTGGAAGTGGGCAGCAAGCTCGGCAGGGGGTTCTCAACCTACACTTCCCTATCTTACCTGGACAGCAAGCAGAAATCAGACTTTATCACTCGTAACAGCCTGAACCAGTTGATTACCCTGCCGACAAATGGCAAGAATTTTGTCGATTCCCCGGACTTGATGCTAGGCCTGGGTTTGCAGTACCAATCGGGTGGGTGGTCTATGGGTGGCCAGTTGAAATATACCGGCAAGCGCTATTCAACTTTGATGAATGACGAATCGGTACCGGCCTTCCATACAGTAGATGTGAATTTGGGCTATAAATTTGCCAGAAATTCAGTACTCAAAAATTCCATGATCAAAATGAATATATCCAACCTGTTTGATGAAGACACGCTGGCGATGATTGACAGTTCTTACCCCAATGCCGTGAGCCACACTGCCAATGGCGTAACCTTGGCTGGTTCGGCGCCGCAGTATTCGCCGCTGGCACCACGGTTTGCCAGCGTCCAGTTTCTGGCTGACTTTTAATTGATAGTTGGCGGGTACGGGAGGGCTTCCCGTATTTCGTGGAGATTTACATGAATTATACTTTGTTTCACCAAATTACGTTTTATGTCATGTATGTAGCCTTGGCTCTGGCTTGTTTTGTCATCGTTGAACGCATGATTTTTTACGGATTTACACTGCGGCGAGCCCGCTCGATGGAAATGCTGTTGACTGCTGACGGCTATACGCCCGACGATGTTGCTGCTCAACTGGATGACCGGATCAGCGTGCCCGGCGAGACCCTGCGGAAAATGCTGAACAACCGCAGCAAAATGCGCAACAGAAATGAATTGGAAGATCTGTCTGAAGCGATTTACCTGGCCATGAAAGCCAAATTGCAGCACCATTTATGGGTGCTGGATACGGTGGTGACGGCTGCGCCATTGCTCGGTTTACTGGGTACCATTCTGGGTATTATTGAAACATTCCAGACGCTTGCACAATCTGGCATATCTGATCCTTCTGGTGTCTCCGCCGGCATTGGTACGGCTCTGTTTGCAACAGCTTTGGGGATTGGCATTGCCTTGTTTGGCCTGGTTTTCTTCAATTTTTTTCAGGAGCGTGTTGAGCGTATCAGCGAGCACCTGAAAATCATCATTCTGCATACCGGTCTCGGTATCATGCCTGACTCCAAGGAAGATTCGCATCATGCACTTACCCCTGCTCCTGCTATCGCTTAGTTTTTTTACTTCCTTTGCTCAAGCCACAGAACTGGTGGCTGGTCCGATGGTCGGCCCGACGGCAATGCGCTCGGCGACGGTCTGGGTGCAAGGAGATTCCCCGGGTAGGGCGGAATTAACCTATTGGGCTGATGCCCCCGCCAAGTCTGCCAGCACCCGGCAAAAAAGACTCAGTCAGCGGGTAAAACTTGAAAAGGACAAGGATTTTGCTGCGCATATCCCGCTGAATAATCTTGAACCTGGTGGGCGCTACGCCTATCAGGTACTGGTTAACGGCAAGGCAGTGTCGCCGGTGCATTATCTTTCCACACAAAAGCTATGGCAATGGCGCACCTCTCCTCCTGACTTCCGGGTGGTACTTGGCTCATGCACGTATATCAATGAACAGGCATATGATCGCCCTGGTACGCCATATGGCGGCGGCACTGAAATCTTTGCGGCCATGGCAGCTGCCAGGCCAGAGCTTACTTTATGGCTAGGTGACAATGTATATTTTCGCGAGGCCGATTTTGACAGCCCGGCAGGGATGGCCGCACGTTACCGGCATGATCGCGCAACGCCAGAGTTGCAGGCGATTTTGACAACTGGCAGTCACGCAGCGATCTGGGATGATCATGATTATGGCCCCAATGATGCCAATTCCACTTTCATATTCAAGCAGCAGGCCCTGACGCTTTTTCAGCGCTATTGGGCAAACCCGTCTTATGGAATGCCGGACGCAGAGGGCACGTTTACCATTGTTCATCAGGGGGATGCCGATTTTTTCCTGCTTGATAACCGCTGGTATCGTGATGACGATAGACTAAAATCACCTCACAAGGTCATGTTTGGCGACAAACAGATGCACTGGCTGAAAAATGCCTTGCTTAATTCGACTTCTAACTTCAAATTCATTGTCGGGGGCAGCCAATTACTGGATACGCAAAGTCTCTACGAGGGCTGGCGGAATTTCGAAACAGAACGAAATGCTTTTCTTGACTGGTTGGGCGAGCAACGCATGCGGGGCGTGATTTTTCTTTCTGGTGATCGCCACCACACCGAGTTGCTCCGCTGGCCGCGTGATGGAGCATACCCTCTTTATGAGCTGACCTGTTCGCCGCTTACATCTGGTACGCATGATATTGCCGGGGAAAGCAAGAACCCCGGCTTGGTGCCAGGCACACTGGTGGGCGAAAAAAATTTTTGCAGCCTAGACTTTTCTGGCGACAACGCAAACAGGCAAGTAACTATGCGTGTGTTTGATGCCAAGAGCCAGCAGCTTTGGGAAAAGTCCATCACAAAGCAGGAGTTGTCTTATTCTGCCAGATGATGGGAGGGCCAGATTTTATGCCTTGTCGAAGCTGAACGCGCCATTACGGAAATCCACCTTGATCGTATCCTTGGCGCCGAAATGTCCGGAGAGAATTTCCTTCGCCATGGGGTTTTCCAGGTTGGACTGGATGGCCCGTTTCAGCGGCCTTGCGCCGAACACCGGGTCGAAGCCCGCGCTCGCCAGTTCGGAGAGCGCCGCCTCGCTCACTTCCAGCGTCATTTCCATCTTCGCCAGGCGCTTTTCCAGGTATTGCAACTGGATGCGCGCAATGGACTTGATGTTGGCTTCGTCCAGCGCGTGGAACACCACCACTTCGTCGATGCGGTTGATGAACTCGGGACGGAAATAGGTTTTCACTTCGCCCATCACCGCCAGCTTGATGACCTGGTAATCATCGCCTGACATCTGCTGGATCATCTGGCTGCCGAGGTTGGAGGTCATCACGATCACGGTGTTCTTGAAGTCCACGGTACGCCCCTGGCCGTCGGTCATGCGACCGTCGTCGAGCACCTGCAGCAGCACGTTGAACACGTCGGGGTGAGCCTTTTCCACCTCGTCGAGCAGAATGACGGAGTAAGGCTTGCGGCGTACCGCCTCGGTGAGGTGGCCGCCCTCT
>JAUYFW010000296.1 GCA_030690835.1 Sulfurimicrobium sp.
TTGCCAGTGAGGGGGCAGATATTCGCGCAGCGGACCGGTTTGCATCGAGTCCTTGACCTTGCTGATGATTTTCATCTTCTTCTGGTAGGGCACCTTGACGAAGTGGCGTTCCTTGTAACCTTCCTGGATCAGGGCTTCGGCGTCGTGGATTTCGTAGTTGAAAGGGTTGAACACCGATTCGGTGCGGACTTCGCTGCTGTTGAAGCCGATGTAGATGCCATGGCAACCGGTTTTGCGCAGCAGCCAGCCGCAGGTTTCCAGTACCTGGTCGGCGTTGCGGTCGATGCGGCTTTCCTGGCGCGGGCGCAGGGGCACGGTTTCGCGCAGGCTGGGGTCGCCCTTGATGCTGACGTAGAGCTTGCCGGGGGGCAAGCCGAAGGCGCCGATGATGGCTTCATTGACGACGCAGAGGTTTTTTTCTTCAGGCATTATGTGGGTTGTTTGGTATTTACTTGTCGGGTGAGGCGGTGATGCTGAGAATCCGGGGAATACGTTGCAACCAGGAATCATCCATTTGGAGCTTCTTCAGGCACGCGGCAAGGTGCCCGTGGCGGGCAGTCATCTCGATGGCGCTATTGAAGGCTTTCCCGGCGCTTTCTCCATAAGCATTTCCGACTTTTTCCCAGGCGATTTCAGGAATAGGGCCCCAACCCTGAATCATGAGTGCCAAATCGATAATGTCCCGGCTGGCGGTCGAGATGTCTGCGTAACGGTCGGTATTCGCCAGTAATTTCTCCGCATACATGTCCGCCCGGCACAGAGCCGGGATGCCCCAGATCGGACTCATTTCACCCGACAAGGGGATACGGTCCTCGCGGATGATTTCAAATTTGATGGGTGTGTCGTCAACTTCGATAAAGGTGCGAATGCCGTAGCGGTCCGCCTTTAAATCCCGGAGTTGCTTTGGCGTGGTCGTAAAGAAACCGGCCAGGCCCCGGTCATAGGCAATGTTTCGCAGGGTGCGGTAACCCTCGGCCGACGCACACATCAGGGCAATATCAACGGATTCCCGATATTCATCAAGAGACAGCGCAATGGCCGTGCCGCCGCCAAAGTAGCATTCGGACTGCTCAAGTAATGAACCATCGAGGGTCTGCAGGAGCTGGAAAACGCGCTGGTGATGTGGCTGCTTATACATTCAGGACGCCATGTCCATATTGCCGAATGAGGCGTTGCAGCAGTTGGCGTTCAGGCTCTTCCATTTGTTCCGGAGCCACGAAACGCCAGTTCGCTTCATAAAGCGCAAGCGCCTCCTGCTCTTCGATGAGCTCGTCCTCGCGGCGATTCCATGCGATAAGGTGCAGTTGAGGATAGGCGGCCAAGGCGATCATGAGCTAAATGTAGGACGCTTTCCTTATGTCGTCAATCATGCCTAGTAGCCACACATGAATCCCGACCTACAATTTGCGGTATTTCAATCTGACTCGCATACAAGGTAAACACGGATTTTCCATTGGAATGCCCGTGCATGTAGGAGCGCCGCCCACGGCGCGAATCGCGGCGAGGGCGCCGCTCCCACAGCGGCGTTTTGGCCCTAATGAACAATCCGGGTTGAATATCTTGAGATCGCGGCTTAACCCGGGACGCGCTGAAGCGCGCCCCTTATTCAGAGGTTGAACGTCTGCTTTTCGAACCGGCCAACTTCCGCTCAGGGTCGAAAAAGGAAGTTCACGTTCTGACAGAATTTGTCAGATCAAGTCCGAATTTATAAATATTAACAAAGTGATATGTCGCAATAAGTTACGCCGCACTATTAAGGAATCGTATGCAGCAATATCTCGATCTGATGCGTCATGTTTTGAACCACGGCGACAAGAAATCCGACCGTACCGGCACCGGCACGGTGAGCGTGTTCGGCCACCAGATGCGTTTCGACCTCGCCCAGGGATTTCCGCTGGTGACGACCAAGAAGTGCCATCTCAAGTCCATTATTCACGAACTGCTGTGGTTCCTGCAGGGCAGCACCAATATCAAATACCTCAAGGACAATGGCGTCAGTATCTGGGACGAATGGGCGGACGAGAAGGGTGAGCTCGGCCCTGTCTATGGCTACCAGTGGCGCTCCTGGCCCACTCCGGATGGGCGCCACGACCAGATCAGCCAGGTGATCGAGCAGATCAGGAATAATCCCGACTCCCGGCGCCTGATCGTTTCCGCCTGGAACGTGGCCGACGTGGACAAGATGAAACTGCCGCCATGTCATGCTTTTTTTCAGTTCTATGTCGCTGACGGCAAGCTGTCCTGCCAGCTTTACCAGCGCAGTGCCGACATCTTCCTCGGCGTGCCCTTCAATATCGCCAGTTATGCCCTGCTGACCATGATGGTGGCGCAGGTGTGCGGCCTGAAACTGGGGGATTTCGTGCATACACTGGGCGATGCCCATCTTTACCTCAACCACTTGGAGCAGACTAATCTTCAGCTCTCACGCGAGCCTCGGCAATTGCCAAAGATGATTCTTAATCAAGAAATTAAAGACATATTTTCATTCAAATTCGAGGATTTTACCCTCGAAGGCTACGACCCCCATCCCGCGATCAAGGCGCCGGTTGCAGTATGAGAACTTGCCTTTCGATTATCGCGGCGATGGCGCAGAACCGCGTCATCGGTATCGACAATACGCTGCCTTGGCGCCTGCCTGCCGATCTCGCGCATTTCAAGGCGCTCACCATGGGGCATCACATGATCATGGGGCGCAAGACCTACGAGTCTCTGGGCAAGCCGCTACCGGGGCGAACCTCGGTGATCGTCACGCGCGATAAGGCCTTTAGCGCACCTGGTTGCGTGGTGGTGCATTCCCTGGACAAGGCGGTTGCCGCATGTGAGGGCGATGCCGAAGCTTTCTTCATCGGCGGCGCGGATTTGTATCGACAGGCGCTGGATATTGCCCAGCGCTTGTATCTCACCGAGGTGAAAACAGCCGTGGAAGGCGATGCCTGGTTTCCCGAGTTTGACCGGATAGTCTGGAACGAAGTCACACGGACGCGTTGCCTGGCCGATGAAAAGAATCCCTATGACTACGATTTCGTGGTCTTTGAGCGTGTGATAAACGAGTGACAGGAGGCGTTATGAGCAAATTGAATTGGATTCTCGCCATGGTTCTGATGGTTCCGGCCATGGTGCTGGCGGCAGGCACGGAGCTGACCTGGTATGGACATGCCGCCTTCAAGCTCACCACACCTTCCGGGAAAGTGCTGCTGATCGATCCGTGGATCGCCAATCCAGCCAACAAGAACGGCAAGGAGGACTTGGCCAAGCTCGATAAAGCGGACCTGATTCTCATCACCCATGGCCATTTCGACCACGTCGGCAATAGCGTGGAAATTGCCAAAAAAACCGGCGCCAGGCTGGTTACGACGTTCGATCTGGGCAAGGCGCTGGCCACCTATGGGGGGTATCCGGAAAAACAGATGGGTTACGACACGCAGGGCAATTTCGGCGGGGAACTCAGCCTGCTCGACGGAGAAGTAAAAATTACTTTCATCCCGGCTATTCACAGTTCCACCGTGGTGGCTCCGGAAGGGAGCCTGGACAAGGATGTTCACGATGGCGGCAACCCCGGTGGGTTCGTCGTGTCGGTCAAAAACGGCCCGACCATTTACCACACCGGCGATACCGACGTATTTACCGATATGGCATTGATCGCCAAGTTCAACAAGGTGGATGTGATGCTCGCCTGCATCGGCGGCCATTTCACCATGGGGCCGCAGCGTGCGGCAGAAGCGGTAAAACTGGTTCGCCCCGGCATGGTGGTGCCGATGCATTTCGGCACGTTCCCGGTGCTGGACGGTACGCCTGAAGCGTTTTCCACTGCCCTCAAGAAACAGGGCACGAAAGCCAGGTTACGGGTGATGAAAGTCGATGAAACGCTGATTTTCTAAAGCGGCGATGTAGGGGCGGCTTTCACCCGGCCAAATCGCCCGAGTACAAGTCGCCCATGGGCGAATGAATTCGCCCCTACAGCGCGCTATTCCCCCGGCAGGGCGATGCGGTTGTCGGTGCTGAACTGATAATCGTGGAATACATGCTCGGCAGTGAGTACCTGGTACGAGCCATTCTTCAGTTGGCGTGTCGTATCCTTGAGGCGGTAGGTGTAATGCCCGCAGGTCCAGCATTTGAAGTTGCGCATGTGGGTACACAGGCAAGTTTTGTCCATCACCGCAATTTTCTTGGCCTTGGGATGCGCCGCCACCTCGCGGTTATACGCGTCGATGTAAGCGCAGTGACCGTTGGAATCGAGCAGGTAGCCGTAGGACTCGCAGCCGGGACGGATGCCTGAACCGATGGAAGGGCTGTTTTTCAGCATGCGCATCGGGTAGCCGGTGGGGGAGGTGGTGTTGACCTCGATGTCGTCCTCGTCGGCCTTGAAATATTCCTGCATCACCTTGTTCGGCAGGCCGCACTCGTCGGTGACCGTGAATCGTGTCGCTACTTGTACCGCCGCGGCGCCTTCATCGAGATAGGAGGCCGCATCGCTGCCGGTGAAAATGCCGCCCGCGGGTATCACCGGAATATCCAGTTTTTCATTGCGCAGATACTGGTGGACTTCGTTCACGATGGTGCGTAAATCGTATTTCATCCAGTCGTCCAGGCCAAAGCCCAGATGCCCGCCTGCCAAGGGGCCTTCCACGACCACAAAATCCGGAAAGCGATTAAGTTTGGCGTTCTTGCGCAAAAATAATTGCAATGCCCGAACCGACGACACGATGATGCCGAGCTTGGCATCGCGGAAGCGCGGATGATCTTCCATCAATGTGAACGAACCCAGATGCAAGCCGGCGCTCAGGGTGATGCCCTCGATCCCGGCCGAAAGCGCTTCGTGCAAGCGCACGCGCAGCGTCTCGCGCGGCGCGTTCATGGTGAGCTTTTCCATGCAGTTGATGAAGATCATGCCCGAACCGCGTTTGGCTTCCATCGTCTTGCTCACATGCAGACGCGTGGATTCGGCCACCTGGCCGAGGTCGAATTTCACGGCGGATTTGTCGGAATTGTCGAGGTTGTAGGTGTACAGCTTCAACTTTTCCTTGACGAAATCGGTGTCGTAACGACGATCGGACACCGTAGGCAACATGGCATCCGAGATATGTCCCACGCCACCCAGTCGCGCGGCTTCCAGTGCCAGTTCGGCGGTGGAAATATCCACACCCATCCCGCCAATCATGATTGGTACCAGTTCCTGCTTGCCAAAGCGCAGGCGAAAATCATCCACACGTTTCATTGCTATCCTTCAATTTCGAATCAAGGAATTACTTTTCCTTGGGGCAAAGCGTATTTTCCCACTTTCTGCCTCTTAATAGCAAAAAACCGAGACTAAAACGCTTGAAGAATTTCACTCGTGGTTTAGCATATGTGGAAATATTCCGGCAGACTATTTCTGAAATGCACGAATAGCGGGGCAGCAACATGTTCAATCAGGCCAAAATAATCGCATAATGCGACTTGTCTAGCCGTCCATTAAACTGCAAAAGGAGTTGACCATGTTGGTGCGCGATGTCCTTGCTGTAAAAGCTGGCGAAATTTTCAGTGTCGCTCCCGAGG
>JAUYFW010000298.1 GCA_030690835.1 Sulfurimicrobium sp.
GATCTCGCCGATCAAACGAAGTCTGTAGACGAATCACGCAGACGCTTCACGAAGTCCGGTTTGGCTATATCGGGTGTGATCCTTACCCTTGCCAGCCGGCCAGTACTGGGTGATTTTGTGTGCAAATCACCGTCAGGCTTCCTTTCCGGCAATGTCAGCGCCCATGGCACGCCCCTATTATGTAGCGGCCTGACACCCGGCTACTGGGGTAACTGGGGGGGGAGTGGACCCCAGCCAAATATGTGGCCGTCGCCATATTTGCCGGGTGAATGGAAAAAATGTGATCGTCAGACTGGCGCATCATGCACACATGTGTCGGAATGGTCTGGCGGAACCCTATTCAGCAGCGTGTTTAATTGCAATGGAAATGGAACGATATACAGCAGTTACACTATGATGCAGGTGATTTGGCTGGGGGGAGGCGGCGACACTGACCAGTTGGGGGCTCATATCGTGTCAGCGCTTCTCAACGCGAAAAGTGGATTTACTCCGGTATTGACCGAAGCACAGGTCGTAAACATGTTCAACGAATGGAATCAAAATGGTTATTTTGAACCGACTGCGGGCGTTAAGTGGTACGCGAAGGAAATTGTCGCTTACTTGCAAACCACCATGTCTTGATAGCGCCGCCCCCGGCGCGAATGCGGCCGCAAATCGCGGCGAGCCCCCGGCCAAAACACCCGAGGACAAGGGCGCCGCTCCCACAGTGGTGTTTTGGCTCTAATCTAATGGATAATCTGGGTTAAAGACAATACTGTTTATTTAAGGGAGATTCCGACATGTAGGTTGGGTTAGGCGCGGCTTTTGGCGCCGTAACCCAACAGACCCACTCTACCTTCTAAACACCTGTGTTGAGTGTTTGGGTTTGTTGGGTTACGCGATAAAGCCGCTAACCCAACCTACATGGGCTAGTTGCTTAATTAAACAGTATTGGGGTTAAAGAAGAATGATGTGGCGAGTGATATCCAGCCATGCGCTTCACTTCCGTTCCTGGGAAGAGGAGTTCGTTGTCTACAACAGCCTTTCGGGGGATACCCATCTGCTTGGTTCGGCTGCCGCACATGTCCTGTTAAAATTGCAACATGCGCCCTCGGACGCGGCAATCCTGGCTGAATCGCTCGCCCCCTTGTTGCAAACCGATTTCGATGAAGAACTTGTGCCTGAAATAGAACATCTTCTCGCGCATCTCGACAGCCTTGCACTCATAGAACGTACCTGATTTTGATTGTTTCCGCATTAACGCCCCCGGAGCTCGAATTCCGGCTCAGACAGGCGGGGATCTTCCTCCAAACCGGCTCGTTCATTACCCACCTGCAAACCCCGATTCCCGCCGTGGCTGAAGGTATCGGCTTGCTTTACGCCGATTATCCCCTGCTGGAACAGGCGGGTTTCGCGGATTTCCATGTGAGCCTTGCCTATCCCCGTACCCTGAGGCGCTGGTTCAAGCCCCAGGTGGTATTTTTCTTTGACGGGAAACCCCCATTCAAACCCTTGCCGCTCGACCAGGCGTTTCCGATGTTTGAGTGGGGATTAAACTGGTGCGTGTCGAGCCACGCAAACCGCTATTTGATCATCCATGCGGCCGTGGTGGAAAAGGGCGGTTATGCGGCCATTTTACCTGCTCCTCCAGGCTCGGGTAAAAGCACCCTGTGCGCGGCCCTGGTGAACCGCGGCTGGCGCTTGCTTTCGGATGAGCTTGCCCTGGTGCGCGTCAGCGATGGGAAAATTATCCCGCTTCCCCGCCCCGTCAGTTTAAAAAACGAATCCATCGACATCATCCAGCGTTACGAGCCGGATGCGATCCTCAGTCGCAAGGTCAGCGACACCATGAAGGGCACGGTCGCCCATATGAAAGTACCCACGGAAAGTATCGCCCGCGCGGCGGAAACCGCCCGGGCTGCCTGGGTGATTTTCCCGAAATATCAGGCCGGTGCGGCCGCACGCCTGGAAGCTTTGCCCCAAGCCCGCGCCTTTATGCGGATCGCGGATAATGCTTTTAATTATAGCCTGCTGGGCGTCAAGGGCTTTGAGACCATGGCGGGCCTGATTGATGCTTCCCTGTGCTATGATTTTACCTATAGCGTCCTGGATGAAGCCGTTGAAACATTTGCCGCACTAAAACCGCCAGCCCCCCTGAAGTGAATTTACACCCCCTGGTATTGCAAGCGTTCCGGCAACCCGGTTCGTTGATTTCCCTGAGTCTTGCGGACTGGGATTTGCTTTTGCGCCAAGCACGACATGCCAACTTGTTGGCACGCCTCCACGTTTTACTCGATGAGCGCGGCCTGCTCGAACAGGTGCCGCCACAACCGCGCGAGCACCTTGAATGGTCGCACGCTATTGCCGAAAGGCACACTCAAGCCGTTCATTGGGAAGTCACCCTGATTCGAAAGGCCTTGGCGAAGGTCGGGGTGCCGGTCATTCTTCTCAAGGGCGCTGCCTATGTCATGGCAAATCTGCCGTCGGCTCGGGGGCGTCTTTTTTCCGACATCGACATCATGGTGCCCAAAAACAGCCTCAATGCGGTGGAAGCCGCCTTGATGCTTCACGGCTGGGCTGCAACGCACCACGATGCCTACGACCAGCGCTACTACCGCACCTGGATGCATGAACTGCCCCCCATGCGGCATGTCAAGCGATCGACCGTGATCGACGTGCATCACGCGATCCTGCCAGAAACAGCTTCCATTCATCCTGACCCGGAAAAGCTTCGTGCAGCGGCATGCGCACTGGATGGGCACGACGGCCTGAGGGTGTTGGCCCCGGCCGATATGGTTCTGCACAGTGCCGCCCACCTCTTCCATGATGGAGAACTGGAGAATGGCCTGCGCGATCTGGTCGATATTGACAGCCTGTTACGCCACTTCGGCGGCTTGCCCTCGTTCTGGCCTGAACTCGTCGAACGGGCACGGGAACTTGAATTGACGCGGCCTCTTTTTTACGCATTGCGCTACGCCGCGCATATCCTGCATACACCCATCCCATCGGATACGATGGAAGCCGCCGGGGTCGGTCGCCCCAACCGGCCCACTCTGGCACTCATGGATAGTCTTTTTACCCGCGCGCTCATGCCGGTTCACCCAAGCTGCTCCGACGCTTTGACCGGTGGCGCGCGCTGGATGCTCTATGGCCGTGCAAACTGGCTGCGCATGCCGCCTTTACTGCTTGCGCGCCATTTGTTCCACAAGGCCTTCATTTCACCCAAGGCTGAATAAGCGATGCTTCTTGCGTTCACCCTCCAGGGAAGTAATTTTTATCAGCGGCCCTGTCATTGCAGCCATATCAGTCCTGCTCCCATTCCCACGCCCATGGCGGCGAAGCCGACGGCGCAGCGTTTGGCCAGATGCGCCCCGCCGATGGTGGCGATCAGGCCGAATTTGAAAACCAGGTTGGACAGGAAGGCCAGGGTAATGGCGGTTACCGCCTGCGACGATTGCAGCTTGCCGGTTTCGAAAAGGCGCAGGCTGGAAAGGGTGATGGCATCGACATCGGTGAGGCCGGAAATCAGCGCCACGGTATAAAGTCCCTTGCTGCCGGCGATATCCGACAGCCAGGCGGAAAAAAACAGCACCAGGGCGTAAAGCAGGCCGAAGCCCAGCGCGGTGCGAATCTCGGTGGGGTTGGTGATTTCCGGCAAGGGCAGATCAGCGGATTTGGCCAGATGGCGCCACAGGAAGGCAGTGCCTGCCAGGCCGAATGCCAGACCGCTGCCGAGTACCGGCAAAAGGGTGGGCAACGACCGGGGCGAAACCACCAGGCCTTCCACCCCCAGCCGCACGATCACCACCAGGTTGGCAATCAGGATCACGATCGCTGACAGTTGCACCATGCCTTCGTTCTTGCCGTGGCGGGCATAAACCATGCTGGTCGCCGTGCTCGACACCAGGCCGCCAAGAAAGCCCAGAATGGGGGCGCCATAACGCTGGCCGACGATGCGCAGGGCGATGTAGCCGGCCAGACTCAGGCCGGAAATCAGCACCACCATGAGCCAGGTCTGGTGCGGGTTGAGGGTGTTGTAGGGACCGTAATTTTGGTCGGGCAGGATCGGCAGGATGATGAAAGTCAGCACGGCGAACTGAAAGATGGAGACCAGGTCGCGGCGCGACAGATTCTGGCTCCAGCCGCGCAATTCGGGCTTGAAATAGAGCAGGATGGTCGCCACGATGGCCAGCATCAGCGCCGGCGTATCGGCGCCGAACCACACCATGGCGCCCAGCAGATAGCACACCAGCAGCGCCGCAGCAGTGGTGGTGCCGGGATCATCCTCCGGTGTCTGGGTGCGGAAATTGGCGGCGACGATCATCAGTCCAACGGTAAACAGGCCTAGGGCCAGCACCCACGGCGATTGCGTTATCTGGGAAAGCATCGCCGCCAGGGTACCTGCCAGCGCGACCAGGGCGAAGGTGCGTAACCCGGCCTTGGCGCTGGGATTACGCTCGCGCTCCAGTCCGATCAGCAGGCCGATCGCCAGGCTGGTGAGAAAAGTCGGGATATGCTCGGCGCCGTTGCCTTGCATAAATGGCAGGTCCATTTAGCTCGCTCGTTCCCAGTGGTTCAAAAGTAATCGTAGGGTGCGTCTCACGCACCAATGGTTGTGGTGCGTGAGACGCACCCTACATCATTATGGGTCGAATAACTCGCTCCGTTAAGCGGGTTCCCAATGGTTCAGAAGCAATTGCAGCGTGGTGTTGCCGTTATACTCGTTTACATCCAGGCGGTAAACCGCGTGTAGCCGCTGCGGCAAAGGGTCGGCGTGAAAAAACAGCATGGCTTCGAAGCTGCGTCCTGTCTGCTTGAGACGCAGTTTTAAATGTTTCTCGCCCACCACGCGCTGTTGTTCCACCTCGAATTCACCTTGAAACGCAGGCTCCGGAAAGGCTTGGCCCCATACCTCGGTTCTCAGCAACTGCGCCAGTTCCAGCGACATTTCCAGCGTTTCCAGCGATCCGTCTGTTTCTACCGTTTGGGTCAGTAATGCGGGGGTTAACAATTGGCTGCAAATGGCCTCGAAGGCCGCCTCGAAGCGGGTGAAATCTTCTTCCGCGATGGTTAGCCCCGCCGCCATGGCGTGACCGCCGAATTTTTTGATCATTTCGGGGTGACGTTTGGACACCAGATCCAGCGCATCGCGCAGGTGCAAGCCGGAAATGGATCGCCCCGAGCCTTTCAGTTCGCCATTGTTGCCCTGGGCGAAAGCGATTACCGGGCGGTGATACTTTTCCTTGAGACGCGAAGCCAGGATGCCGATCACGCCCTGGTGCCAGTCCGGGTCGAACAGGCTGAGGCTGTAGTTGTCCTGCACGGTAATCTGTTCCAGCGCCGCCAGCGCCTGGTTGTGCATGTCCGCTTCGATGGCGCGGCGTTCGCGGTTGAGCGTGTCGAGCTGTTGCGCCAGGTCCAGTGCGCGCACCGGGTCGTCGCTGAGCAGGCATTCGATGCCCAGTGCCATGTCCTCCAGCCGCCCGGCGGCATTGAGGCGCGGTCCGAGGGCGAAGCCCAGATCCCAGGAAGAGGCGCGCCGCGCATCGCGTCCCGCCACCTTGAGCAGTGCCTGGATGCCGGCGCAGGCCTTGCCGGCGCGCATGCGTCTGAGGCCGTTGCTGACCAGGATGCGATTGAGATCGTCCAGCCTGACCACATCCGCCACCGTGCCCAGCGCCACCAGATCGAGCAGATTGCCGAGATTGGGTTCGGGCTTGCCGGCAAAGGCATCGCGCTGGCGCAATTCGGCGCGCAGCGCCAGCATGACGTAGAAAATCACCCCCACGCCGGCCAGGTTTTTGCCCGGAAAATCGCAGCCGGGCTGGTTGGGGTTGACGATGCAGGCCGCGTCCGGCAGTTCGTCGCCGGGCAGGTGGTGGTCGGTCACCAGCACCTGCATGCCCAGCCGGTTCGCCTCGGCGACGCCCGCCACGCTGGCGATGCCGTTGTCCACGGTGATGAGAATATCCGGCTTGCCGAACGCCGCGAGCTGGACGATCTCGGGCGTCAGCCCGTAGCCGTATTCGAAGCGGTTGGGCACCAGGTAATCCACCTCCGCGCCGCATGCCCGCAAGGCGCGCACCGCCACGGCACAAGCGGTGGCGCCGTCGGAGTCATAATCGGCAATGACCAGCAGGCGTTTTCCACCCGCGATGGCGTCCGCCAGAAGGCTTGCCATGCGCTGTGCGTTTTTCAGCAGGGAGAGTGGGAGCAGATTCTTGAGGTCGTATTCCAGTTGCTGCGGCGAGCCGATGCCGCGCGCGGCGTAGACCCGTGCCAGCACTGGATGCAGTCCGTGTGCCGACAGGGTATGGGCGTCGGCTGGCGCGAACTGGCGCGCTACGATGTCAGGCATGGCTAGACTCCTTGCGGCCGGTAGCTGGTTAAGGGGTGCACGGGTTGCCACAGCTTCCACAGGCTGCCGCGGGTGAGGGTGAAATTCAGGGTCCCGGCGGGCGTCGGCGCGTGCAGCGTCAAGGCAATGGTTCCGCGTTGCAGCGCTTGCTTCAAGGGCGCAAACCATTGCTCTTCCAGGCGCGCCAGTTCCCCGCGCCAGGCATGGGGATCGCCGTAACAGGCGAGCGAACGCAGGGTATCCAGCACCAGCAGATGCTTTCCCGGCGCAGCCTGTTTCAGCCACTCTCCTGCATTTTCGGGCAGGTTTTCATCCAGGATGCGGGCGGCTTGCGCCAGGCCGCGTGCCAGCGCGTCGTTGGCCCACACGTGGTCGAACGTCCGAGGCAAAACTTGCGGCAATACGCCCCCGCCGGAGAGCCAGACGCTATTGACCGGCGCGATGCCGCGCGCTTCCCGCGCGACATTGACCGGATGCTCGAACAGCAACATCTGCACCTCGTTGAGCAGGGCGCGCCAGCGCATGGCCTCCTGTCCCGCCGGCAGCAGGGGGTGAATGTTGCGGCCTGCTGCCTGATACAAACCGTGGGTGGTGAGGGCGGGGGGGCGAGCAAGGCGCAAATACCAGCGTTGCGCCTGGGGCGCGACAAAATGCAAGCCGTCAGCGGCAAAGTGCTGGTTCAGCGTCGCGACCAGGGCGTCGGCTTCTTCCTGAACAAGGGGGAAAGTGGAAGCTTCCGACAATACCAGTTGATCCCGTTCCACGCCCAGATGCACCGGGTCTGCACGCAGCCAGTAGTGCGTATTAACGTGAAACTCGCATAGCGAGCCTTCGTCCCCCTCTCCCGCATGCGGGGGAGGGCAGGGGTGGGGGAAACGGTCATGGCGAGTTTCATGATCGGGTGTGGTACGTTTGTCATGACCGTCAGGGGGGAAGCCATCCGCCATGAGGCACAGCGGGGCGGCCGGGTAATCCTGCTGGCGCGCCACGCCGAAAGCTTCGCAGAGCCAGCTTTCCATCTCGCTGTGCGGCGCTTGGGCGCAACTGGCGCGCGCGAGCAGGGTTTGCAGGGCGGGCGCCTTGATGCCGTGCAGCGGATCGTTTTGCCGCGTCACGGCGCCGGGCGGAAAGAGTGAGGGAATGAGCAGGTGGCAGTGCATGGTGCGCGTTAGTGTAACATTGGCTCGATAAAGTAACCGTTTGCCATTGATTGTAGGAGCGGCGCCCACGCCGCAAATCGCGGCGAGGGCGCCGCTCCACAATTGGATAATCTGGGATAACCGTAATGAGGAGAACACGATGGACTTGATTCTGTGGCGTCATGCCGAGACCGAGGACGGCTTGCCCGACCAAAGCCGCAAATTGACCGCAAAAGGCGAAAAGCAGGCCGACCTGATGGCGGCCTGGCTGCGCGAACGTCTGCCCAAGGAAACGCGCATCATCGCCAGTCCGGCGAAGCGTAGCCAACAGACCGCGCTGGCCTTGGGCGCAAAATTCGAAACGCTGAAGGAAATCGCTGTCGGGGCTTCGGTTCCCGCCCTGCTCGCCGCCGCGGGCTGGCCGGACGCCAAGGGGGCGGTGCTGGTGGTGGGCCATCAGCCGACCCTGGGGCAGGTGGCGGCGCTGTTGCTGGGGGGCGAGGAGGCTGCATGGAGTATCAGGAAAGGCTCGGTGTGGTGGCTTTCCAGCCGGGTGCGCCAGGATGAAACGCAAGTGGTGCTGCGGGCTGTAATGGCGCCGGATATGCTATAGTGTTTGCGCTTAAACCGGATTAAAAAGAACCCCCTACGTGCCCGCTTTCGAACTTTTTATCGGCTTGCGCTACACCCGTGCCAAGCGGCGCAATCATTTCATCTCCTTCATTTCCCTGATTTCCATGGCCGGCATTGCCCTCGGCGTGGCGGCGCTGATCGTGGTGCTGTCGGTGATGAACGGCTTCCAGGACGAACTGCGCAGCCGCATTCTCGGCGTGGCATCGCATATCCAGATCACCGGCAGCGACAATACGCTGGCAGACTGGCGCCGGGTTGCAGACGAAGCCTCGCGTCATCCCGAAGTGACAGCGGCGGCGCCCTACATCATGGCCCAGAACATGCTCACCTACGATCAGGCGGTACAAGGGGCGATCGTGCGCGGCATCGTGCCGGAACTCGAAAGTGGGGTGGCGCAGTTTTCCAGCCACATGAAACAGGGCAAGCTGACTGATTTGCGTGCCGGAGAATTCGGTATCGTGCTTGGTTCGGAACTGGCTCGGGCGCTTGGCGCGCGGCTGGGCGACAAGGTGGTGGTGATGGCCCCGCAAGGCCAGGTGACGCCGGCTGGCGTGGTGCCGCGCCTGAAGCAGTTTACCGTCAAGGGCATTTTCGAGGTCGGCATGTATGAATACGACTACGGTCTGGCGCTGGTCAACATGGACGACGCGGCCCGCCTGTACCGCATGGGCGACCGCGTTTCCGGCGTGCGCCTGGCGCTGAAGGATCTCTATCGCGCCCCGCAGGTGGCGCGCGAACTGCTCGACAAGGTGCAGGGCGACGTCTACATCAGCGACTGGACGCGCCAGCACGCCAACTTCTTCCGCGCCATCCAGATCGAGAAAAACGTCATGTTCATCATCCTGCTGCTGATCGTGGCGGTGGCAGCATTCAATATCGTTTCCACCCTGGTCATGGCCGTCACCGACAAGCAGGCGGACATCGCCATTCTGCGCACGCTCGGCGCGTCCCCCGCCAGCATCATGAAAATCTTCATCGTGCAGGGCGCGCTGATCGGGACCATCGGCATGGCCATGGGCGTTGCCGGAGGGGTTGCCCTGGCGCTCAACATCGATGTCGTCGTTCCCGCCATCGAGCGCCTGTTCGGGATGCACTTCATGTCAAAAGAAGTCTATTATATCAGCGAATTGCCTTCTAAACTTGAAGTAAGGGATGTGGTTTATATCGCTTCCATTTCCTTTGTTCTGACGCTGCTGGCGACGCTCTACCCCAGCTACCGGGCCTCCAAGACCAATCCGGCGGAGGCGCTCAGGTATGAATAGCTTGCAGCCATCAGCCGTCAGCCTTCAGCCTGTCTTGTCCTGTCGCGGGCTGCGCAAGGTTTTTCACCAGGGCAAGGTGGAAGTGCCGGTCTTGCTGGGTATCGACCTCGATATCGCGCGTGGCGAGCGCGTGGCGATCGTTGGTGCCTCCGGTTCGGGCAAAAGCACGCTGCTGCATCTGCTGGGCGGCCTGGACGACGCGAGCGCCGGCGATCTGAAAATTCTGGGACGCGATGTGAACGGCATGAGCGAGGCTGAACGTGGCCAGGTGCGCAACCAGTCGCTGGGCTTCGTGTACCAGTTTCATCACCTGTTGCCTGAATTCAGCGCCCTGGAAAATGTCGCCATGCCCCTGCTGATTCGCCGCGAGGCGAAACAGGAAGCCTATCGGCGCGCCGCAGCGATGCTCGAACAGGTCGGTCTGGGACATCGCCTGGAGCACACCCCCGGCGAACTTTCCGGCGGCGAGCGCCAGCGCGCCGCGGTGGCACGCGCGCTGGTGAGCGCACCGGCCTGTGTGCTGGCCGATGAGCCCACCGGCAATCTGGATCGCAATACCGCTCAGGGCGTGTTCGACCTGATGCTGGAACTGAACCGCGCTCAGGGCACCAGTTTTGTGATCGTGACCCACGACATGGAGCTGGCGGCGCGCATGGATCGCACCTTGCATCTGGTGGATGGGATGCTGCATGATCAGGTGCAGGGTTAAGCAAACTATTGACCCAGGGTAACAAACCCAGATTAACCATCATGGCCAAAACACCGCTGTGGGAGCGGCGCCATCACCGCGATTTGTGGCCGCATTCGCGCCGGGGGCGGCGCTCCTACATGCACGGGCATACCAATGGACAATCTGGGTTAATAATTCCGGCTAGCGCACCAGCCCTTCTATCCACTTTGTATAAGTTTTTTGCGCAGCGGCATTCAAGGCCTTCACGCGCTCCGCCAGGTTTTCCATGATCTCCGCCGGCTGCTGCACTGCCGGGCTGGTGCTGGCGGAGGCAATTTCTTCCTTACCCAGCTCACACCATTCCCGCACCATCTCTTCGGTCATTTCGATGTGGCATTGCATGCCCAGATGCTTGCCCAGGGCAAACGCCTGGTTTGCACAGTGCGCGTTGCCCAGGATGCCGGTAGCGCCGGACGGAATCGAGAAGGTCTCGCCATGCCAGTGGAAGGCGTCGAATTTCTTTCCCTCTCCGAACCAGGCCTTGGCCGTGGCATTGTCCGCCACCGCCACCTCGCTCCAACCGATTTCCTTGACCGGATTCCTGCCTACAACCCCACCCAGGGCCTTGGCCATCAACTGCCCGCCAAGACAGTGCCCCAGCACGGGAATATCGGCCTGCGCCGCCTGGCGGATCAATGCCAGGGAATGGGGTATCCACGGCAAGTCGTCGTTCACGCTCATCGGTCCGCCCATGAACACCAGGCCGCTGAACAGTCTGGCGTCTGTCGGCAAGGCGTCACCGGCATCGACCCTGAACAGCTGCCAGGGAATGCCGTGGATATCGAGAAATGTGGCAAAATAGCCTGGCCCCTCGCTGGGCGCATGGCGAAAAATCGCAACTGGTTTCATGGTCTGCATGATCTGAAGGAGTCCTGATGAGTTTAGTATGGCGCCATTCTAACCTGCTCGGCCTGGCTATTCTATTTTGCACTGCAAGCAGCGCCCATGCTACCGAAGTCAACGTGGTCGGCCTGTTCAGCGGCAAGGCCATGGTCAGCATCAATGGCGGCAAGCATCGTGTAATGGCGATTGGCGAAACCTCGCCGGAGGGCGTCAAACTGATCAGCGCCGATTCCGCGACCGCAGTGCTGGAGATCGACGGCAAGCGCCAGAATTTGGGCATGGGCAAGAGCGCCTCCATTCCATCCGCCGATGGCGGCGGCAACCAGAGCGCAGTCCTGGCCGCCGACATCCGCGGACATTTCGTCACCACCGGCAGCATCAACGGCACCAGCACGCGCATGGTAGTGGATACCGGCGCAACCATGGTATCGATGGGTAAAGACGAAGCGAAGCGGCTCGGAATTTCCTATCTCAACGGCGAACGCGGCGCGGTTTCCACCGCAAACGGCGTGGTTCCAGCCTATCGAGTCACCCTCGACACGGTGCAGGTGGGCGGCATCACACTGAATCAGGTGGACGGTCTGGTGCAGGAAAGCAGCATGCCCTTCGTGCTGCTCGGCATGAGCTTCCTGAAAAGGCTGGAAATAAAGCAGGACGGGACTAACATGATGTTGCTGAAGAAATATTAGACAGATGCTGTTGATTGGCGCAAAGCGCACACAAAACATGCGGCGCTATCGGCAGTAGCTTGACTCCGGCAGACAGCGTGTATATAGTTAACGTATATAGCATTCCTTGGAGGAAATTATGGCGATCAGTACCGTTTTCAATAACAATCGCACCCAAGCGGTTCGCCTGCCTGCTGAAATGCGTTTTCCAGATTCAGTCAAAAGGGTGGCAGTACGGGTGTCCGGCCAGGAGCGGATTATTGCGCCCGCAGAGTCCGCTTGGGATAGCTTCTTTCTCGGCGCGATGACCGCCACCGAGGATTTCATGACCGAGCGTGCAAGCCAGTTTCAGGCTGAACGAGAGAGCCTTTAAGCGCGGCGATGCTGAAATATCTCCTTGATACCAACATCGTCATTTATGTTATCAAGCAGCGACCGCTACCGGTGCTGGAAGTATTTAACCGGCATCACGGCAGAATGGCGATCTCATCCATCACTCTGGCTGAACTGGTTCACGGTGCCGAAAAAAGTAGTGATGTATCCCGTAACATCGCCGTAGTCGAAGACTTTGTGAGTCGTTTAACGGTGCTGCCCTACGATGACAAAGCCGCCTGGCAATATGGAAATATCCGGGCCGTACTCGAAAAATCGGGGCAACCGATTGGCCTCAACGACCTGCATATCGCCGCTCATGCGCGCAGTAACGGTTTAACCCTGGTCACCAATAACATGCGCGAATTTGAGCGAGTTCCGGGGCTGTTGTTGGAAAACTGGGTTGATGGTCAGTAACAATAGTTATTCCGCGTGGGCACAAAAGACGTGCCCACCCTACTTGGCTGCAAGATCGAAAAGTTGCCGAAATGAAGAAAGCGCTGAAGAAATACTAGGCAGCCGTCTTATCCCTCTCAATCAACGCATAAGCCGAGTGGTTGTGAATGGATTCAAAATTTTAGCTCCGGCATAACGTTGGCCTTCGGCAAACATTAGCCTTCACTGAAATTGTGAATCACTTCACCGTCTTGTCGCGCTCGATGAGCGCGTAGGCTGAATGATTGTGAATTGATTCAAAATTTTCAGCCTCAATCACATAAGCGTCGATACGCTTATCCGCATTCAGCGCCGCCGCCACATCCCGCACCATATCCTCGACGAACTTGGGATTGTCATAGGCGCGCTCGGTGACGAACTTTTCGTCCGGCCGCTTGAGCAGGCCGTATAGCTCGCATGAAGCCTGATCTTCCACCATCCGCACGACGTCCTCGATCCACACCATTTCATTGGTGCGCACCGCCACGGTGACGTGGGAACGCTGGTTGTGGGCGCCGTAGTCGGATATCTTCTTCGAGCACGGGCACAGGCTGGTGACCGGGATCACCACTTTCATGGTGAGCTGGTACTTGCCCTGGGTGATTTCGCCGATGAAGGTAACGTCATAGTCGAGCAGGCTCTG
>JAUYFW010000299.1 GCA_030690835.1 Sulfurimicrobium sp.
CGATCATCAACATGATCTCGGGCAACCTGTCGATCATGTTCGGCCTGAAAGGGCCCAATATCGCTGTGGTGACTGCCTGTACCACCGGGCTGCACGCGATTGGCATCGGCGCCCGAACCATTGCTTACGGTGATGCGGACGTGATGGTTTGCGGAGGCGCCGAAGCGACTGTATCGCCCCTGGCTGTTGGCGGGTTTGCTTCCGCCAAGGCGCTGTCCTCGCGCAACGACGATCCCGCGACCGCAAGCCGGCCCTGGGACAAAGGGCGGGATGGCTTCGTGCTGGGCGAGGGCGCCGGCGTGCTGGTGCTGGAAGAGTATGAACATGCCAAGGCCCGTGGCGCAAAGATTTACGCGGAACTGGCGGGCTTCGGCATGAGTGGCGATGCTTACCACATGACAGCACCCGACACCGATGGCCCGAAACGTTCCATGCTTAACGCCTTGCGCGATGCCGGGGTCAATCCGGACGAAATTCAGTACATCAATGCCCACGGCACTTCCACGCCGCTGGGCGACAAGAACGAAACCGAGGCTATCAAGCTGGCCTTCGGCGATGCCGCGCACAAACTGGTGGTCAATTCCACCAAATCCATGACCGGTCACCTGCTGGGTGGCGCGGGCGGTCTGGAGTCGGTGCTGACCGTTCTTGCCGTGCATAATCAGATCTCGCCGCCCACCATCAACATCTTCGAGCAGGACCCCGAGTGCGACCTGGACTACTGCGCCAACACGGCGCGCGAGATGAAAATCGACGTGGCGCTGAAGAACAACTTTGGCTTTGGTGGCACCAACGGCTCGCTGGTGTTCCGCCGCGTTTAACTCAGATGTTCATTTCTGACCTTGTCAAAACGACATGCTGTAGGGGCGAATTCCTTCGCCCATGGGCGGTTAAAACCGCCCCGACACGTGTTAATGGATAATCTGGATTTAAACTCCCTTCCAGGCGCCAAGTGCCGGCCATTGCATTAACCGGCGCGTTGCCAGATCTGCTGGCGCTGCATGTCCTGAATCGGCAGCGCTATCCCTATCTGTTGCAGAGTCTCGGCGGCACCGGCCGCTGGGATATCCTGTTCGCTTTCCCGCAACGACATTACCCGCTCTACGCCTCCAGCTCTGGCGATGCTTTCCTTCCGTTTCTGGACAAGCTGTGGGGCGAAGCATCTCAGCGGGTCGAGATCGATACATCTGCTTCACACCTGCCTTTTCGCGGCGGCTGGTTCCTGTTCTGTGGCTATGAATTGCTGCATGAGATGGAACCGTCAGTCAACGTCAGGTCCGCGAGCGATGGATTTCCGCTGGCCTGGTTGACGCGCATACCTGCCGCAGTACTGGTAGATCGTGAAAAGAATCAGTGCTGGTGGGTGTCGGAGGCGGGTTGTGAAAATCTTTTGCCCCAACTGCAGGATGATCTTTCCCGCGCCGATGCTTTTCAACCCGAGCCGATTTCGGTAACCGGTCTGGTCGAGGAAGATCCCCGCCAGTTCCTGCAGGGGGTATCCCGAATCAAGCGCTATATCAGGGACGGTGACGTGTTTCAGGTCAACCTGGCGCGGCGCTGGGAGGCCCGGCTTGAACAGGGCAGCGCCGCCGACCTGTATGCCATGCTGCGTGAACGCAACCCGGCGCCCTTCGCCGGGCTCGCCGATTTCGGCGCCTGCCAGATCATCAGTTCGTCGCCGGAGCGGCTGGCGCGTATCCAGGGGGGCGAAATCGAAACCCGTCCCATTGCGGGAACGCATCCCCGGGCTTCTTCTCCGCAAGAGGATGCCCAACTGCGCCAGGCGCTGATCTCCAGCACCAAGGAACGCGCCGAGCACATCATGCTGGTCGACCTGGAACGCAACGATCTGGGACGTATTTGTCAGCCTGGCAGCGTGCGGGTGGACGAACTGATGGCGGTGCGAAGTTATACCTATGTTCACCATATCGAATCCGGTGTGCGCGGTCGTTTGCGCGCGGGCATAACGCCGGGGCAGGTGCTGCGTGCGCTGTTTCCAGGTGGAACCATTACCGGCTGTCCCAAGGTCAGGACCATGCAGATCATCGCCGAACTGGAAGCCAGCCCGCGTGGCGCCTACACCGGCAGCATGGGCTATCTCAATCACGATGGCAGCATGGATTTGAATATTCTTATCCGCACTTTCATGCTGCAAGGGAAGCATTTGAGCTTTAAGGCCGGCGCGGGTATCGTGGCTGATTCGGACCCCGAGCGCGAGCTGGCGGAAACCCGCGCCAAGGCCAAGGGTTTGCTGAGGGCATTGGACGTTCCACCCTGATTTGTTCAACCCCGGGCTATTCTATGTTATGCGCAGGGCAGGAAAACAATAAGGAATAACAACATGGCAAATATTCAGCTACTGACCAACCCGACCGTTCAGGACCGCGAAGCGCTGGGCGAGTTTGCGGAAGCCTTGCTGGACCGGGCGCCCAATATCGAGAAGGATATGGCCCGCTTGAGCAAGGCGCCAACCGACCGGGTGGTGATCGCCGACCTGTTTCGCTCCTTGCACAATATCAAGGGCGATGCCGCACTGTGCAAGGTTGAACTGGCAATCCAGATCGCCCATCCGATCGAATCGTTGCTGACCCGCTTGCGCGCCGGAGAGTTGCGCTATAGCAGATTGCTGGGAGAGGTGATCCTGCTCGCCGTGGACCGGCTGGAACTGGCTACCGAGGCGCTGGTGGCAGGGAAGGGTGTGAGCCACCTGAAACTGGTTGCCCTGGTGGAAGGCCTGGAGCAGTTGAGCCAGGCAGCTCAGGCTGATCTGGATAGCGTCGCGGCGCAAGTGATCAAGGCGGTGACGGGCTTCAACCCGGCACCTGGGGCGCACTTGACCGCACCCAAACCGCCGTCACAACTGAAAAACCAGGATCGCATCGCTGCCGATCTGCGGTTTTTCCGCTCCATCGCCTTGCAGTTCGAGGCGCGCTCCGCTCTTTTCCAGGGGCGCACCGCGCGGATACTCGATCTGGCACTGGAAACCAATCGCGTTGCCGATGCGCCGGTGGATAAGGTGCAACTGGAAGCAGCCGTTTACATGCACGATGTCGGGATGATGTTTTTACCCGAATACCTGTGGTTGAAAATCGGTAAAATCAGCGCCGATGAACGACACCTTTTGCAGGGGCACAGCGGATTCGGAGCGGGCCTCCTGCAACGCATGGAGGGCTGGCAGGGGGCTGCGGAAATGGTGTTGCAGCATCATGAAATGCCGGACGGGGCGGGCTATCCGAATGGGATCGGCACGGATAAAATCTGTCCTGGAGCAAAAATTCTCGCCATCGCGGACGCTTTCGAGGCGGTCACCCTCAAGCATCGCGCGCGCGGCCACAAGCGTTCGATATTGCGGGCCATTGCCGAGGTGAACGCCTGCGACAATCAGTTTGCCCCGGAGTGGATTGAACCTTTCAATACCGTGATTCGACGCATGTTGGAACAGCCATAAAATGACCATTATCAAACAGGAAGATTTCATCTCCAGCATCGCCGATGCGCTGCAATATATTTCCTATTATCATCCACTTGATTACATCAAGGCGTTGGGCAAGGCCTACGAGCGGGAACAATCCCCCGCAGCCCGCGACGCCATCGCCCAGATACTCACCAATTCGCGCATGAGCGCGCAAGGCCATCGCCCCATTTGTCAGGACACCGGCATCGTGGTGGCGTTCGTCAAGGTTGGCATGGCGGTACGCTGGGAAGCAACAATGGGTGTCAGCGACATGGTGAATGAAGGGGTGCGGCGTGCCTACAGCAACCCTGACAACATTCTGCGTGCCTCGATAGTGGCCGACCCGGCGGGGGCGCGCAGGAATACGCGCGACAATACCCCGGCGGTGATCCATTACGAGATCGTCCCCGGCGACAAGGTGGAAATCATCCTCGCGGCCAAGGGCGGAGGCTCGGAGAACAAGTCCAAATTTGTCATCCTCAACCCTTCCGACAGCTTGGTGGATTGGGTGCTGAAAACCGTCCCCACCATGGGCGCGGGCTGGTGTCCGCCGGGGATATTGGGCATCGGCCTTGGCGGCACGGCGGAAAAGGCCATGCTGCTGGCCAAGGAAGCCCTGATGGAGCCGGTGGATATCCACGACTTGCAGGCGCGCGGGCCGAACAGCCGGCTGGAGGAACTGCGCCTGGAGTTGTTCGAGAAGGTGAACGCGCTGGGCATTGGTGCGCAGGGCTTGGGTGGCCTTACCACCGTGCTGGACGTGAAGATCAGGGATTATCCGACGCATGCCGCCGGCCTGCCGGTGGGGATGATCCCCAACTGCGCCGCCACCCGCCACGTCCACTTCACCCTGGACGGCAGCGGCCCGGCGCTGCTGACGCCGCCTTCCCTTGACGAATGGCCGAGGGTTGAGTGGCATCCCGCACCGGACGCGCGGCGCGTCAATCTCGACAGCGTGACGCGGGCGGAAGTCGCCAGCTGGAAGCCGGGCGAAACGCTGCTCCTGAGCGGCAAGCTGCTGACCGGGCGTGACGCCGCCCACAAGCGCATTGCCGACCTGTTCGCCAGGGGCGAGGGACTGCCGCCCGGGGTGGATTTCAACAACCGCTTCATCTATTACGTTGGCCCGGTCGATCCGGTGCGCGACGAGGTGGTCGGCCCCGCTGGCCCCACCACGGCGACGCGCATGGACAAATTCACCGACATGATGCTGGACAAAACCGGTCTGATCGGCATGATCGGCAAGGCAGAACGCGGGCCGGAGGCCATCGAGAGCATCCGCCGACACAAGGCGGTCTACCTCATGGCCGTCGGCGGTGCCGCCTACCTGGTGGCCAAAGCCATCAAGTCGGCCAGAGTGATCGCCTTC
>JAUYFW010000302.1 GCA_030690835.1 Sulfurimicrobium sp.
CTCAAGGGCATCCAGTTTCTCCGGCAATTCGGCGAGATCCAGCCGGATGCGGTACGCATGATATTGAGCGGCCAGGCGGATATCAACGGTTTGCTCGGCGCTATCAATGAAACCCATATTTACCGTTTTATCGCCAAGCCCTGGGACAAGTCGGAACTGAAAATCAGCATCACCCAGGCCCTGGACTATCGCCGCATCATCCTGGAAAACAGCCGCCTGGCGGATGCCTATCGCAATACCCACGGCCAGGAACAAAGGCGTGAACTGGACAGGCCCCATCGCATCATTCTGGTGGATGGCGATGAGGCCGCGCTGAAGCTGGTTTCCAACGGGCTGACTCAGCCAGCAGGTTATGCAAGCATGTATGGGGCGATGCGGCAGGATTTTGGCCAGGGCAGGGCGGGGGAACCTCATGATTTCAAATACGTGGTGGATGCCTTCGGTTCAGGACTGGAAGCGCTGGATCACATCAGGCATAACGCCTATGAGCTGGCAATCGTTGCCCACACATTGCCGGAAATGGATGGCATCACGTTTCTCGGGGAATTCCGCAAAATCCATCCTGACACGGCATGCATCCTGATCAGCGCCAGTCCTGACATGAATGCGCTGTTGCAGGCCGTCAATGAAGCGCATGTGGATAGCTTTCTCAATATTTCGTGGGTGAATTACGAGCTCAAGGCGGATGCCATGCGCAGATCCTGGAATCTTTACCAGCTCAACGCGGCCGTTATGCAAGCTTTGGTGTCCCGCGATCTGGTGCTGGAAAATCGGCGTCTGGCTGAAATGATGCGTGAATAACGCCTGTAACCCAAGTATGATGAAATTCGTGTTTCATCTTCACTGCATCACCCTTTTTGAGGAAAGCGCATGAAAAAAATCGGCATGATCGGCCTTGGCCGCATGGGTGGCAACATGGCGCGGCGTTTGCGCCAAGGCGGAGCGGAGGTAGTGGCGCATAACCGCAGTTTCGATGTGACGCGGCAGTTGGCTGCGGAAACCGGCCTCCGTGCCGTGGAGACATTGCCGCAGTTGATAGCGGAACTGGGTGACGCGCCGCGCATCATCTGGCTGATGCTCCCGGCCGGGGAGGCTACCCAGCAGACTATCGACATCCTCACCCCCATGCTGCAGGGGGGTGACATTCTGGTGGATGGCGCCAATGCGTTTTACAAGGACAGCCAGCGCCGCGCCGGCGAACTGGGAACCAGAGGCATCCGCTTCGTGGACGTGGGGGTTTCCGGCGGAGTCTGGGGGCTGAAGAACGGCTACGCCATGATGGTGGGAGGGGAGCAGGACGCGGTTCAGCAACTCGAACCCTTCCTGAAAATTCTTGCTCCCGCACCCGACAAGGGGTGGCTGCATTGCGGTCCGGCCGGCTCCGGGCACTTCGTGAAAATGATTCATAACGGCATCGAGTACGGCATGATGCAGGCCTTCGCTGAAGGTTTCGGGCTGATGAAGGGCAAGAAGGAGTTTGACCTCGACCTCGCCGCGATCGCCGAAATGTGGCGTCACGGCAGCGTGGTGCGTTCCTGGTTGCTGGATCTGAGCGCGGAATTTCTGCAACAGGATCAGTCGCTCGAAGCCATCGCGCCCTTTGTGGCGGATTCGGGCGAGGGACGCTGGACCGCTTTCGAGGCCATCGAGCAGGGGGTTCCCGCGCCGGTGATGTCGCTGGCGCTGATGATGCGCTTCGCCACCCAGGGCGCCAACGATTATCCGGCCCGGCTGCTGGCCATGATGCGCAAGGGTTTTGGTGGACATGCCGTGAAGGAGGGCGATAAATGAAGCAGGACAACATTATTCATCCCTGCAGCTTCGTGATTTTCGGGGCCACGGGCAACCTCTCCTCGAACAAGCTGTTGCCGGCCCTGTATCACCTCGAAGCCAAGCAGCGCATGCAGGAAAACATGAGTTTTATCGCCTTTTCCCGGCGCGCGTGGGGGCAGGAGGAGTGGTTCGAACACATGAAGCTGAGCCTGCAGAACAAGCTCGGCGAGCGGTTTGACGGCGCCGTGTTCGAGCGTTTTGTCGCCCGTTTCAGTTATGTCCAGGGCGAACTGCACGACGTTGAAGCCTACCGGCGCCTGTTGGCCGAGTTGGGCAAACCGAAGGCTGGCATGTGCTCCAACGTGGTGTTTTACCTTGCCATCAAGCCTACCGAATTCAGCGCCGTCATCAACAACCTGGATGCGGTCGGACTCAACAAGCCGCGCGGCCTGCATCGCGTGGTGGTGGAAAAGCCCTTCGGCGAGGATATCGAGAGCGCGCGCATGCTCAACGCGCTGCTGCACCGCCATTTCGACGAGGAGCAGGTGTTCCGCATCGACCACTACCTGGGCAAGGAAACGGTGCAGAATCTGCTGGTGTTCCGTTTTGCCAACACTCTGATCGAACCTTTATGGAACCGCAATTTCATCGACCACGTACAGATCACCGTGGCCGAGGACGTAGGGATCGAGAAACGCGCCGATTATTATGACAAGGCCGGCGCGCTCAGGGACATGTTGCAGAACCATCTCATGCAACTGCTCACGGTGGTGGCGATGGAGCCTCCGCCGGAGCTGGAAGCGGACGCGCTGCGCGACGAAAAGGTCAAGGTGCTGCGCTCGATCCGTCCGATTGCCAAGCGCGCCATCCACGCCCATGCCTTTCGCGCCCAGTATGCCGAGGGGGTCGTCAACGGCGAACCGGTCAAGGGTTACCAGCAGGAGGAAGGGGTGGAGCACAATTCCGCCACCGAAACCTTCGTTGCCGCCAAGTTCTATATCGACAACTGGCGCTGGCGCGGCGTGCCGTTTTACCTGCGCACCGGCAAACGCATGCCCAAGCAGATGTCGATGATCGCCATTCGCTTCCGCCATCCGCCGCAACAACTATTCCGCGAAACTTCGGTGGAGACCATCGAACCCAACTGGGTGCTGCTTTCGCTGCAACCCTCGGAAAGCATGCATATGGAAATCCACGTCAAGCAGCCCGGCTTGGGGATGGATACGCGCGTGATCCAGATGAACGCCTCCTATCGCAAGGAAAACGAAGCGCCGCTCGATGCCTACGAGGCGTTGCTGCTGGACGTGATCGAGGGCGACCGGACGCTGTTCATCCGCTTTGACGAAGTGGAATGGTCGTGGCGCGTGGTCGATCCGATTCTCAAGTACTGGGAGCAGGAGCGCGAATTCATCCACACCTATGCGGCCGGAACCTGGGGGCTGCACGAGGCCAACCGGCTGTTCGATTCGGAAGATCAGGAGTGGCGCAACGAGTTGTAATTCATGCCGAAAAGTCAGATAGCCACAGAGAACACAGAGTTCACAGAGAAAACGGGGCAGGCAAGGCCGGACGGTGTTATAACGCAACTCGCAAGAACGGGGGGAGACACGCTTTATCTCTGTGCCCTCTGTGTTCTCTGTGGCTTGAACTGCGGTTTTCAGGTTGATTGGAATTACAGCCCGAAAAAGCGTTTAACCCGGTCCAGGATTTCCGAGTGTTGCTGTGCCTTGGAGCGCTCGGCTTCGGCGAGGTCGTCCTGCACGGAATGAAGCTCGGCCTGGCGCGCTACCAGGACCTGGGTGATTTCCTCCGCGATGGAGGGGCGTGACTGGATGATGCTTTCAAAGGATTTCTTGTCCAGTTGATAGCACTCCACATCGGTTTTCGCTGTCACCGTCGCGCTGCGCGGCGCACCGGTCATCATGCCCATTTCGCCAAAAAAACTCGGAGCCTGAATGGAGTTCAGGGTGTGTTTGCCGGCGGGGGTTTCCAGCACCACTTCGGCTTCGCCCTCGGTCAGGATGTAGAGCCAGTGGGCCACCGCGCCCTGTCTGGTGATCACGTCGCCCTTGGCGAAGGGCGCGAATTTCAGGCTTTCCGCTACTGCTTGCAGTTCGCTCTCGCTGAATAGCCGGAACAGGTCGATTTTACGCAGGGCATCGATACGCCGTGCCGTCTCGCGCGATTGTCGCGCCTGGTTCTGCTTTTCTCCTTCCTTGATGACATGCACGTTTTGCTCCGGCACTGGCAGCCTGATTCCGGCGCGCGCCAGGGCGGCGTAAATATGGGTGCGCACGGCTGAATCGGTGGGGTCGTCGTTGGCCAGGTCGGTAAGCCAGTAGCGCACCGCATAGCGCGCCGAGCTTTTGTCGAAATCCATCATGATGCAATTGGGCGCGGGTTGTTTTGCCACCAGCGGGATGTCGGCACCCTGGATCGCCTGTTGCACGATCTCGATCACCCGCACCGGCGGAATGCCATAGTCCACGTTGAACCATACCCAGCGTCGCCATTGTTCGGGTTCGCCCACGCGCTTGCCGAGCACGCTGAATTTGGCTTTCATCAGCACGCTGTTGGGGATGACCACCGTTTCCCAGTTGCGGGTTTCGACCGAGGTGGAGCGCCAGCGGATGTCCACCACCTTGCCTATGACGTCGTCCGCCTTGATCCAGTCGCCGATTTCGAAGGAATTGTCGAGTTCCAGGGCCAGCCCGCCGAGGATGTTGCCGAGCGTGTCCTGCATGGAGAAAGCAATGACCGCGGTGATGACGGCGGATGTCGCGACGATGCCGGAGAGGTCCACGCCGGCGTAGCGTAGCCGCACTATTCCCCAGATAATGTAAGTCAGAATGACCAGCAGGTCTTCAAGAATGCTGGGTGGATTGAGGCGCGCAAGGGGAAGCAGGATGCGGAAGACGAACAGCCCGGCAAGCCGGATGACCGCCATGCCTTCGGCGACGATGAAGATTTCATGCAGGGCGGAGGCCGCGCCGGCAAACCCGAGATAATCCACAATGCCGCTGACAAACAGCCCGGCCAGGCAGGCGAGGAAGAAGCCAAGCGTGTTCGCCAGCGTGCGCCGCATGCCCGGTTTGAAGCGGAAAAGCAGCAGCGCCACCAGCAGGACGATGCCGACCAGATAGGTGATATTCTGATGCCAGGCGAAGGCGGAAATTTGTTGCAGAGCGTTCATGCCACAACTTTAGCAATAATCCTGACGAAATGGTAAGTCCTGCTAAAATTACGCAATAAATTCTAAATATCGGGAATGGCGATGGGCTGGTATAGCTTGCTGGCGGTAGGTGTGGGCGCCGCGGTGGGGGCGTGGCTACGCTGGTGGTTTGGCATGTTGTTCAATCCGCTCTTTCCGACCTTGCCCCTGGGCACGCTGGCGGCCAATTTGCTCGGCGGTTACCTGATCGGGGTGGCGCTGGCGATGTTCGCCGAACATCCCGCTATCCCGCCCGAACTGCGCTTGCTGATTGTGACCGGTTTTCTCGGTGGCTTGACCACCTTTTCCACTTTCTCCGGCGAGACGGTAACCCTCTTGCTGCGCGCCCAGTATGCCTGGGCGGCCGGCATCATCGGGCTGCACGTGGCCGGTTCGCTGGCGATGACGCTGTTCGGCATGTGGACTGTCAAAGCCTTGAAAGGATAAAAGATGCCAGGAATTTGTCTGAAACTATATGTGAGCGAGGCGCAGCGCCATAATGGCAAGCTGCTCCACGAGTGGCCGCTGGAGCAGGCGAAAGCATTGGGTATCAAGGGGGGTACGGCCATCCGCGCCATCGACGGTTATGGGCGCCACGGCAGGCTGCACGAGGAGACTTTTTTCGAGCTGGCGGGGGATTTGCCGGTGGAAGTCGAATTTCTGCTGGATGAAGCGCAATGCGAAAGCTTGCTGGAGCGCATCAGGACTCTTCAACTGAGGCTGTTCTACGTCAAGATGCCGGCGGAGTTCGGCGTCACGCAATAGAGATGGTTTTCTCCGATCATCTCGTCCTTTTTGTCGCTTCCTTCGTCGCCAACTGGTTCTCCGCCCTGTCAGGCGGCGGGGCCGGCCTGATCCAGTTCCCCATGCTGATTTTTCTCGGCCTGCCGTTTGGCGTGGCGCTGGCGACCCACAAGGTGGCCAGTGTTGCCCTGGGATTGGGGGCGACCATGCGCCACTTCAGGGAAAGCCATCTGGAGCGGCGTTTCTCCCTGATCATTCTGGGTGCCGGCCTGCCCGGCGTGGTGTTGGGCGCGGGCACCATCCTCAAAATACCGGCAAGTTATGCCCAGTTCGCCCTGGGCGTGTTGACTCTGGGGCTCGGCCTGTACTCGGTATTCAAGCCCCGACTGGGCATGGAGCATCGTCCGAGGAACCGCGCAGGCAGGGCGCTGGCCAGCGGCATGGTCGGTCTGTTCGTGGTCGGCTTCCTCAACGGTTCGATTACCTCCGGCACCGGCCTGTTCCTGACCATGTGGCTGATCCACCATTTCGGCCTCGACTACAAGCGCGCCGTGGCTTATACCCTGGTGCTGTGCGGCCTGGTATGGAACGGCACCGGCGCCCTGGTGCTGGGCATGCTCGGTACCATCGCCTGGGGCTGGATGCCGGCTTTGCTGGCGGGTTCGTTGATCGGCGGCTATCTCGGCAGCCACTACGCGATTAAAAAAGGCAATCTGTGGATCAAGCGCGTTTTCGAAATCGTGACGATCCTCATCGGGCTCAAGCTGATTGTCGGTTAAGGAGGCGCGTCATTGCCCCACAGGGATTCCGACCCACTACGAACTGAAGTTCGTGTGGGATCGTATACAAGGAGCGAAGCGACGAAGCAATCTGTAACGTGTCGAGTCGCTGAGAACCAGATTGCTTCGCTGCGCTCGCAATGACAGGTCAGGCTGCTGCTGGATTAACGGTGAATTTTCCGCCACAATTACAAACTTTGGGCCTGCGGGTCCGGTTGTGAATTTTCATCGAGAAATATCATCCTAAAAACCTCAGTTGACCGCTCAACTAAGTGCGTAATGTTATGAGTTTAATAAATTTCTTCTTGAATCATGGGTTCACCCGTTTGGTGAGGACGCTACGTGATGGATTGCACGGTTTTTGCGGCACATGGCTGCGTTACAACTCCTTGGAATGGAACAACCATTCCGCGTCGTTGTGCCTTGCCCTGCACCGCAAAAACCGCACACTCCAACACGTCCAACTAAGGTTTCTAGGATAATGAATCTGCACGAATATCAGGCAAAACAGTTGCTGCGCGACCAGGGCATTCCCACACCGCGCGGCGTGGTGCTGGACAACCCGGGGCAGGCCGAAACGGCGGCGGGTCATCTGGGCGGGGATGCCTGGGTGGTCAAGGCGCAAATTCACGCCGGCGGACGGGGCAAGGCGGGCGGGGTGCGCGTGGTGCGCTCCGTGGACGACTTGATCCATGCCGTGAGCACTTTGCTCGGCAGCCGTCTGGTGACTTATCAAAACGCCCCCGACGGGCAGATGGTGACGCGCTTGCTGGTGGAGGAAACCCTGGCTATCGCGCGCGAGATTTACCTTAGCCTCACCGTGGATCGGGAATCGGAACGCATCGTGCTGGTGGCTTCCGGCAGCGGCGGCATGGAAATCGAGGAAATCGCCCGCACCGAGCCTGACAAAATCCTGCGCGAAGTGTGCGACCCGATATGGGGTCTGCAGGATTACCAGTGCCGCAACATCGCTTTCGGCCTCGGCCTGGAAGGCGCACAGATCGGCGCCTTTAGCAGAATGGCCAAAGGTATCTACCAGATATTCATGCGCAACGACCTCTCCCTGGTGGAGATCAACCCGCTGGTGGTGACCTCCGCCGGCGAACTGGTGGCGCTGGATTGCAAAATGAGCGTGGAGGACAACGCCCTCTACCGCCAGAAGGAACTGGCTATCCTGCGCGACCCGACCCAGGATGACGCCAAGGAGGTGGCGGCGCGTGAGGCCGATCTCAACTACATCGCCCTCAACGGCAATATCGGCTGCATGGTCAATGGCGCCGGCCTGGCCATGGCGACCATGGACCTGATCAAGCTGCACGGCGGTCAGCCGGCCAATTTCCTCGACGTGGGCGGCGGGGCGACGGCGGAGACGGTGGCGAAAGCCTTCAAGATCATTCTTTCCGACGCCAACGTCAAAGCCATTCTGGTCAATATTTTCGGCGGCATCATGCGCTGCGACATCATCGCCGAGGGCATCATCACGGCGGTCAAGGACGTGGGTGTCAAAGTGCCGGTGATCGTGCGTCTGGAAGGCACCAACGTCGAACTGGGACAGAAGATGCTGGCCGAGAGCGGGGTGGGGGTGATCTCCGCCAATGATCTGACCGATGCGGCCAAGCGCGCCGTGGCAGCGGTGGCTTAGGAGAAAACATGAGCATTCTGGTCAATAAAAACACCAAGGTTATCTGCCAGGGCTTCACGGGCAAGCAGGGCACTTTCCACTCCGAGCAGGCTATCGCCTACGGCACCAAAATGGTGGGGGGCGTGACGCCGGGCAAGGGCGGACAAACGCATCTCAAGCTCCCGGTATTCAACACGGTGCGCGACGCGGTGAAGGAAACCGGCGCCAATGCCACCATGATCTACGTGCCGCCGGCCTTTGCAGCGGACTCCATCATGGAAGCGGCTGCGGCGGGGATCGCGGTGATCGTCTGCATCACCGAAGGGATTCCGGTGCTGGACATGATGAAAGTCAAGGCGGCGCTACAAGACAGCCATTCCGTGCTGATCGGACCCAACTGCCCCGGCATCATCACCCCGGACGAATGCAAGATCGGCATCATGCCCGGCTTCATCCACAAAAAGGGCAAGGTCGG
>JAUYFW010000310.1 GCA_030690835.1 Sulfurimicrobium sp.
GGTGATCCGCGTGGGATTTTCCTGCGAGGGCGGGGGGCGCTTGACCGTGTGTGACGATGGCAGCGGGCTGGATGAAACCTTGGCGGCCCAGCTATTGAGCGCCCCGGTGCAATCGGACAACGGCCTGGGGGTCGGCCTTTATCAGGCCGAGCGCCTGGCGCGCCAGGAAGGTTATCAACTGGCCTTGACCAGCAACCAGAGCGGGCGGGTGTGCTTTGAGCTGATTGGTTCGCCCTGATGAAATCATTTTAACCACGGGGCACACGGGGGCGAATCAAAAACCAATCCTGGTTTTCCCAGCGCACCCCGTGGTTAATTAATCCCGGATTATCCATTAGCGTGTAGGGGCGAATTCATTCGCCCATGTCATCCGGCCAAGTCACCCATGGGCGAATGAATTCGCCCCTACGGCAGGTTGTTTTGGAAAGATCAGGGCTAATAACAAGCTGGGTTAATTTTTCTTCTTTAATCTTCCAATTGCAGATGCCGCGCGCGCCAGCGTTCCAGGCTGCCTTCCACCAGGGAATACACCGCGGGCACTACCACCAGGGTGAGCAGGGTGGAAGTAATCATGCCGCCGATCACCGCCACCGCCAGCGGGCCGTTGGTTTCCGCGCCGGCTCCCAGGCCCAGCGCGGCCGGCAGTAGGGCCAGGATCACCGTCAGCGAGGTCATCAGCACCGGCCGCATGCGGATCGGGCAGGCTTCGGAGAGCGCCGCGTCGATACCCTTGCCCTCTTTGCGCCGCTGGTTGGTGAGATCCACCAGCAGGATGGAGTTCTTTGCCACCAGAATCGCGCTCTCCGTCGTCCGGGACGCCGAGCTTGCCAGCGCAGCAGGCTGTTTCCCGCATCAATCAGAATCCCTGAAACAGAAAATCCAGCGCGCCCGTTATCGCGGCCTGTTCGACGGCTAGCGATTTCACCGGTTGCTTGAGCAGACGCAACGGCACAGCGGCCAATTTGGGTGTTTCCAGCATGCAATCGACACCCTCAATCTCGAAAACCGGAGTTAAGCGTTGCGGAATCTGGCTTACGGGGAATCGGTCGCGGCGGCGCAAGGGAATAACGATCCGCGTATCCAGGCCATGCAGCAGATCGCTCTGCACGTCCAGCAAATAGGGCACGTTGTCCGCATGGGGACCGCTGTTGCGGAAGACCTCGAAGCGCGCCATGTCAGAAGGTCCGCCATGCATCCAGCGGCAACCCATCGCTTTCCACTCCAACGTTGTAGGCGGCAATGAATTCGGCGTTATCGGCCTGCCAGCGCCGCTCCTGCTCCCGCGTGACCAGCTCCCGCAGAAATTGGTTACAGGCTTGAGAAATATTGATCCCCAACGCCTTCGCCTCGTTCAATACATCGGCGGAGAGGGTGATATTGGTGGCTTTTTTGGGTATCGAGATAGGAGTGGACATGATGGCCTTCCGACATATATTGCGTTTATATGCGCATACTAGCACAACATTATGCAATGGGCCGGCTCTCGCGATTGATGTGGTTCGTGCCTCACCGCATCCTACGGAAACGCGCCACCATGTAGGATGCCGGTGAGCAAAGCGAACCGCATCAATCGCGTCATTCGCCACCCACAACGTCCGACAACCCTTCGCCGCCCCAATCCACCGGATAGACGCCTTGCCGCACATATTCGTGAAAGCTGGAATGCGGCCAATCCGCAACGCGGCGCGCCCAACCGTGCTTCACCGGATTCCAGTGAATGTAATCGACATGGAGGTTGAAATCGTCCTGATCGCGGATCAGATGCTCCCAAAAACGACGTTGCCAGATTCCCCGTTCACCGCGTTTTTCCCGGCTTGAGGAAATCCGTTCACCTTTCTCGATGGCGCGGGAAAAATGTCCCTTGATCAAGCCCCAGCGGGTGGAAAAATCCATATCGCTCGGCGGCAGCGTCAGGATGCAGTGCAAGTGCTCAGGCAGGATCGCCACGGCATCCATGCGAAACGGGTGCCGTGCCCGCACCGTCTCGAATGCCATGCGCAGCACATCGATTTTTTCGACGAGAAGCCGGTTCCCCTTGCGCTCGGCGAGGTTGACCGTGAAAAACCAGGTTGCACCGGGAACGTGGGCGCGGCGATATTCGGTCATGATGGGCTTATGCGTTCGTGCCGGTTCTCGCGATTGATGCGGTTCTCACCGCATCCTACGAAGATTGAGACATCGTGGCCATGGCTCGTAACTCGTAGGATGCTGGTGAGCAAAGCGAACCGCATCAATCGCGCGAGACCGCAGCCAGTTCGGTCAATTTCCACGAGCGATGCGGTTCGTTCCTCACCGGCATCCTACGAGGGCTGGGTAATCCCTCGGGAGCGTACAAATTCTGCGCCAACCGCCTTGAACAGTGTGCGCTGCTCTTTGTCCATGGAGCGGAAATAATCGAGCAGGGTTTCTTCATCCTGATCTCGCAGCGGCGGGATTTCGGGGGAGCGGACGCCCTCGGCCAGCGCAATTAGTTGATAGACCTTATAGCCGAATTCACGGGCTAGCAACACCTTCAATGTTTCACTTGCGCCGTGTTTCCCGGTTTCGATTCTCGAAACATTGGCGGTCGAAATGCCGACCCGGTGCGCCAGTTCTTCCTGACTCCATCCGCGCTCTTCACGTAATTTCTTGATCACTTTCCCAAAACTCATGAGTGAAAGTGTCGGGTTTCCTTACGTTAACCGCAATAAACATAAACGTAATATTTGACTGATATTACGTTTTACGTAATCATGCGGCTGATTCTATAGCTTCGTCATTGAAATGTTCAAACCTTTAAAGGGGAAATATGATGTCAAGAAAAACGGTAATTGCTATGTTGTTGGCTGGTTTGGGTTTTGTTGCCTCTAATGTGATGGCGGCGCCAAACGGCCCCTTTGTTAATTTAGGGGGCAATATAGTCTACGGACCCAGCACGATTTCGATTAATAACAGTGCTTTTGGCAATGGGACAACCTATGCAAATGGCAATCCGAATGCATTGTTTTCTCTGGCAAATGATGGCCGATTTAAATACGGCTCTTCGATAGGATATGTACACGACAATATTGGCATTTCGCTTAAATATCACAACCTTGGCTCTCAGCACCTTATGGGAGTTAATGGCGCTTCCTTAGCAAATGGGGAATCTGGTTCATATAAAGCGATGTATTACGGGGTTAACGCAACCGCTTTTTTCCCAATTAACGACAAGAAAGAGGATATTTTTCTTTCTTTGGGCGGCGGGAGATTGAAGACGGAACTTTCAGCGAACTCCGCCGAATTCGTTGGTGCTGGCACAAAACAAGCAACTCAAAGTGAGTCTGTACTTTTTTGGGTGTTGGTATGCGACATTACATAAATTCGACATTGTCCGTGGATGTTGAATATGACCGTCTTACTCCAATTACACATGGCCTGTTGAGCAATGGTACCTATAACAATTCGTTTGGTATTTTCTCGGCGGGTCTAACTCTTTCGTTCTAACCCGCGTAGGATTTTCTTGAAATGAAAAAAGCCGGGGCAACCCGGCTTTTTTCATTCAAATACCACGAACGATGCGGTTCGTTCCTCACCGGCATCCTACGAGGTGTCACGCCATGTGGCTCGTAGCCCGTAGGATGCCGGTGAGCAAAGCGAACCGCATCAATCGCGTCATTCTACCGCCCGAGGATGCCGCGCACGCCAGCGTTCCAGGCCACCTTCCACCAGGGAATACACTGCGGGCACCACCACCAGCGTAAGCAGGGTCGAGGTGATCATGCCGCCGATCACCGCCACCGCCAGCGGGCCGTTGGTCTCGGCGCCGGCACCCAGGCCCAGCGCGGCGGGGAAGAGCGCCAGTATCACCGTCATGGAGGTCATCAGCACCGGCCGCATGCGGATCGGGCAGGCCTCGGAGAGCGCCTCGTTTATGCCTTTTCCCTCTTTGCGCCGCTGGTTGGTGAGATCCACCAGCAGGATGGAGTTCTTCGCCACCAGACCGATCAGCAGCACCAGGCCGATCATCGAGTAGATGTTGAGGGTGTGGTTGAACAGCCACAAGGCCATCACACCGCCGATGATCGCCAGCGGCTGCGCCACCATGATGATGAAGGGCTGGATGAAGGAGTTGAACTGGCTCGCCAGTACCATGTAAAGCAGCACCATCGCCAGGGAGAAGGCGAAGATCATGTTCTGCACGGTCTTGCCGAATTCTTCCGCCTGGCCGATCATTTTCACGCTATAGCCTAGCGGCAGCATCTCCGCGGTGGCTGCCTTCACCTTGCTCACCGCATCGCCGAGCGGGATCGTGGGCGTGCCGTAGAAGGTGGCGGCATATTGCAGGTCGAAGCGCCCGATCACTGCCGGCCCCAGCGTCTGCTTCACGCTCGCCACGGTGTCCAGGCGCACCAGCGACCCATCGCGGGAACGCAGGTAAACCTTGTTCAGATCGGAAGGCTGTCTGAATTCGCCGTCCTTGGCCTTGACACGGATATCGTAGCGCTGACCGTCACCCGGCACGTCGTTGAATTTGGCAATGTCCACGCCGCCGGAGAGCATGTTGAGCGCCAGCGCCACATCCTGGGTCGTCAGCCCCGCGGAGGCAATGCGGGTGCGGTCGGGATCAAGGACCAGTTGCGGCAGGTCGAGTTGCAAATCGAGGTCCATGCGCCCCAGGCCGGGATCGGCCGAAAGGGTTTGTTGCAGCGTCTTGGCCAGGCGTCCCACTTCGTCGAGATTGGGGCCGTTGATCACGAACTGCAAGGGCTCGCCGCGCTGGCCGCCGACTATCGGGTAGGGCGCGGCGAAAGCGCGTGCACCGGGGATTTGCGCCAGTTCCTTGCGGATCACGGGAATGACGTCCTGCTGCCTGATTTTTCGTTCGCCGCGCGGCGCCATGCGCACCACCACCATCGCCTGGTTGACCTGTCCCGCATTGCCGAGGCCGATCAGGGCAAATTCGGTGACGATTTCCTTGTGGCGGAACAGCAGTTCCTCGACCATGCGCAAACGGCTGTCGGTGTACTCGATGCTGGAACCGAGCGGGGTACGCAGGTTAATCAGGAAGCGGCCTTCGTCCTCTTCGGGGACGAATGTTTTGCCCACGTTGATGAAGAAATAGCTGCTCGCCACCACGGTCGCCAGGGTCAACGCCACCACCTTCCAGCGGTGACGCAGCGCCTTGCCGAGCAGGTAGCGGTAGAGGTTGTCCATGCCGTGAAAGAAGCGATCCAGGAGGTAATACAGGCGTCCGTGCTGCTTTTGCACCTTGAGGTAGCGCGAGCACAGCATCGGCGTCAGCGTGAGCGACACGAACAGGGATACCAGCACGCCGAAGGTCACCACCACCGCGAAGGATTTGAAGAACTGGCCGATGATGCCGCCGAGAAAAATCACCGGCGCGAAAATAGACACCAGGGACAGCGTTGCGGCAATCACCGCGAACATCACTTCGCGGCTGCCGTTGATGGCTGCGGTGACCGGGTCGGCATCGATTTCCTCGCGGTGGCGGAAAATATTGTGGCTTTGGCCGCCCGCTTCCGCGGGCTTAACGTTTGCTGCGCTCACGTTAGCCGACGCCGAAACATTCATCGCCTGATGGCGATAAATGTTTTCCAACACCACGATGGCGTCGTCCACCACCACGCCGATCAGCAGCAGCAGGGCGAGCATGGTGAGCGAATTGAGGGTGTAACCGAAGAAGTAGATCACCGCCACCGCGCCCATCAGCGACACCGGAATGGCGGTGGCGATGATCAGGGTGGAGCGCATGCTGCGCAGGAACAGCCAGACGATCAGAGACGCCAGCAGCGTGCCTTCGATCAGGTGCTCCTTCAGTGAATCGACGATTTCCTGAATGAAGATTGCATCGTTGGAGACGACATCCAGCGTCATGCCCGGCGGCAGTTGCGGGATGATCTCGGTTTCCAGGCGCTGCTTGATCGCGTCGACAATCGCCACGGTGTTGGTGTTGGTCACCTTGACGATACCCAAGCCGATGGTGGTCTTGCCCATGAAGCGCGCGAGTTGCCGGTAATCGGCCAGGGCATCCTCGACTTCGGCGATATCCTTGAGACGCACCGGTGAGCCATCACGGTAGGCAACGATCATTTTTGCCAGATCGTCGAGGCGGTGAAATTCCAGGTCGAGCTTGATCAGATTTTCAGTCTTCTGCCCCACCAGAAAACCGCCGGCCAGCTGGACGTGTTCGTTGGCAAAGGCGGTGTTGATGTCCTGCGCGGTGATCTTGAATGCGGTCATTTTCGCGGGCAGCAGGTTGACCCGGATGGTGCGATCACGCCGTCCGCCCAGGCGTACTTCGCCTACGCCGTTGATGGTTTCGAGGCGCTTCTTGATGGTGTTGAGAGCGTACTGGTTGAGCTGCTGCTGGGTGCGGTCGCCGCGCAGCGCCAGCCACATGATCGGCATGGCATTGGTCTCGACCTTGGCGACGACGGGCGGGTCGGCATCCTTGGGCAAACGGCGCAACACCTGGTTGACCTTGGCTTGTACTTCGTTGAAGGCGACATCGACTTTCTTGTCCAGGCTGAAGGTGATGTTGATCACCGACACGCCGGGAGAGGAGGAGGACTGGATGTGTTCGATGCCGGGCACGCTGTTGATCGACGTTTCGAGTACGTTGGTGACGCTGGCGTCAACGATGTCGGGGTTGGCGCCTTTCAGCGTGGTGGAGATCGAGACGATGGGAAACTCGATAAGGGGAAAACGATCCATGCCGATGCGCTGGTAGCTGCTGGTGCCGAACAGCACCAGCACCGCGGACAGCATGAACGCCAGCACGTGGCGTTTGATGGAAAGTTCGGGCAAGGTCATTTCTGCGCGCCTTTTTTGCCGTTCGTTTCTTTCACGCTGACCGTAGCCTTGTCCGTGAGGAAGCCCGCGCCGTCCACGGCCACCGTTGCGCCCGCCTTGAGCCCTTGCAGGATTTCCACCTGACCATTCTGGATGACGCCGGTGGTGACAACATGCTGAACGGCCTTGCCGTTCTCGATCAAGTAGACCACCTTGCCGGCAGGACGCAGCACCACGCTTACCTCCGGCACGGTGACCGCCCCTGCATGCTCCTCGACGATTACCGCCCCGTTGACCGAGGCGCCCGGTTTCCAGCCCCCTGGGTTCTTGACTTCCACCACGGCATCGAAGGCGCGGTTGGTGCTGCCCACCATCGGCCGCACCTGTTTGATCTTGCCGGTCACGGTAGCGTCCGGTGCGGTGGGCGTGGACAGTGTCACCGCCTGACCCACCCTGATGCGCTGCGCGACGCTTTCCGGGAAGGGCAGACGAATGCGTAGATTTTCGCTGGTGGAAAGCTGGAATACCGGTTTGCCCAGATCGATCCAGTCGCCCACGGATACAAAGCGGCTGTCCACGCGGCCATCCACCGGGGAGACGATGCGGGTACGGGCCAGATTCTTGGCGCCACGCGTGTACTGTTCGCGAGTCGAAGTGTTTTGCGCCTCGACTTCTTCCTGTTTGCTGGAGGAGACGAAGCCTTTTCTGGACAGTTCACGATAGCGTTCGGTCAGTTTCTGCTGGGCCACTGCCTGTGCCTCAAGCCGCTTTGCATCGGCGGCATAGTCGGTCGCATCAATTTCCGCGAGCAACTGGCCCTTTTTCACCGCATCGCCAATATCAACGAGAACCCTGGTGATGCGGCCCGCGACTTCGGCCCCGATTTTGGGCGCGGTGGCGCTGTCGGCTTCGCCGATCGAACGCTCAATAACCGGAACATCCCTCGACTCCGCCTGGGTGACCGTGATCATAGCCGGGGGCGGGCCGGGCTTTTTCCCCTCGGGTTTCCTTGCGCAGCCCGACAAGGACAGTGCCGCGCACAGGCCAAATGCCGCGAGGTGAACGTGGGAGGGTGTTTTCATCATGGTTCCAGTTTTCCGGGTGCAAACGAAGTGGATACGCGGGTAGCGGGTATGTAAAGAGGTGGGCTGGCCAAGCGCCTGACCCATTGTAGGGGCGAAAAAAAACCGGCGCAAGGCCGGTTTTTTCGCCATCCAGTCGCCTAGATGAACAGGCTGATATCCGCTTCGCCGCCATACTCGAAGTAGGTGGCCGCGCCGACATATTCGAGGCCGTCGATGAAGTCGCTGTGATCGAAGCCGAACAGTTCGACCGTCATCTGGCAAGCCAGAAACTTGACCTCGGCTTCCTGGCACAGTTCACGCAATTCCGCGATGGTCGCTACGCCGTTATTGCCGATGGTTTTCTTCATCAGCGCCGTGGCAACATCTTCATACCAGGGAACGTTGGCCTGGATAATATTGGGAATGTTCCAGTTGATGCCGCGGAACCATTTCGGGCCGAACGGCATCTTCATGGGCATGCCAGGATTGCCGAGTGGACTGATCTTGAGGCAGGACAAGTCCTTGCGCAAACATTGCAAGCCGTAGAAAGTGAAAAATATCGTCGCCTCATAACCCAGCGCCGATGCGGTGGAAGCCAGGATGAAAGGCGGGTAAGCCCAATCCAGTGTCCCCTTGGTGGCGATAATCGTTAGTTTCTTTTGGTCATCCATCTCTTCTGAACCCCCTCGTTGCTATTATTGAGTTAGCGGACGCTTGTTTCTATTGTTATATTTTTTATTATTTTTTCTTCATGAAGAAGGTGTATTCGCCACCGGCTTCGGTGGAGGACATCAGTTCATTGCCGGTTTGCTTGGCAAAGGCCTGGAAGTCTTTTACGGAGCCCGGATCGGTGGAGAGGATCTTCAGTATTTGACCGGAACCGATTTCGACCAGGGCTTTCTTGGCGCGCAGAATCGGCAGGGGGCAGTTCAGGCCGCGTGCATCCAGTTCTTTATCAGCATTCATGTAAGTCTCCTAAGCAGGTTAATTGTTGCCAACGAAAAAGGGAATTATTTATAGTTGAGTTGCAGAATTATTGCAACCTTAATTTAGGCCGGGGTGGCCAGCATCTGGCCGGAACGCATCCAGGCCATGATGCCGCCTTGCAGATTCATCACGTTGCTGAACCCTTGCTGCGACAGGAAAGCCGTGACCTGGCCGGAGCGCGCGCCGCTCTGGCAGTAAAATACGGTGGGCGTTTCAGCGCACAACTCGTTCACCCTCAAGGGGATGAGATGCATCGGAATGTGCTCGGCACCCTCGATGTAGCCGCGCGCCACTTCGCCTTCGGAACGGACGTCGATCAGCTTGATCTTGCCTTCTGACTGCATTTTTTCCAGACCGCTAATGTCAATTTCCTGGATACCGAACATGTTTACTCCTTGCGTTAAATCAGGCGGAACTTTAGAAAACGCTAATATACCAAATTCCGCTCTTAATGCAACTTATTCAATAAACGGGATATTCGCATCCCATTTGTTGAATGAGCACCACCCGGCGCGTGGACTGGGCGCATAAAGGCAGGACACCACGCGCGATCTAGGAAATCGTCTGGTAGTAAAGATTTTGCGGATGATTTGCCTGAGCGAAGAAGAACCACCGTTCGGCGATCAGTCCCGCGTATTGAACGGCAAATGCCATCAACAACAGACCGGCCGAGTTGGCCGACAAACCCCAGGCAAGAAAAACCAGCGGCAGCGCGAAGGCCAGGGCAATAAACAGCCATTTCACCGAGCGCAACATGCTTGCAGATTTGCCGTGGAAAAACTCGCGGGTATTGAATGAGCCACCCATGAAGCCCTGCGATTGTTGCGCAATCTTGTTGTGGCGCACACCGATTGCGCTTTGCAGCGTGGATTTTGGCTTGAGCTTGCGGTTTCTCACCAGCGATGCCACGCGCGAGACAAAGGCGAGCACGGTGATGATGAGCGCCCACTTGCCGTAGAAGCCCGTCAATCCGGGCGCAGCGAACGCGGCGTAAGCGGTGGCAAGGGCGAAGCCGGATGCCCCACCGAGCAGGATGAAGTTGCTCACCGTGAGCGGGGTGTGCCATTCCTGCAGGAAACGCAGGCAGGCGTAGATCATGCCGGTGCTGACGAACAGCGCGAAGCACAACAGTGTGCCGGCGGCGCCTGCCAGCATGATGAAATCGACTTGCAGGGTTTCGCCCAGCGTGAACAGTGGCATATTCCAGCCGAAATAATGCGCCGCGCCGTAAGCCAACACGCAGGCCATGAATGCCGGCAGCACGATCACCTCGCGCGACAGCCAGGAAGTGCGCCACTTGGAGGCTGCGCGCCAGGCGCGTTCGGGATGGCCAAGATGGAAAAAAGAAGCGACCAGTCCGGCGACCAGGAATGCCAGCGCGATCAGGCTGCCCACGGCATAAAACAGATGGTCTCCCTGTTCGGAAAGCACGTTGAACAAGGCGTAAACCTGGCCGGTGTACAACGCCAGGAATAATCCCTGGCCGACACCGATCAGGGTAGTGAGAAAAATTACGGAAAAAGCAGGATGCATGGAGGCCTCAATGTTTAATGCTTAAGTTAAAGGCGAAAACAATGTTGAATTTTTAATGTTGAATGTTTAATTGATGAGCGCCTTTCGGCGCGACTATGCCAATTCAAAATTAAACATTCAAAACTAAACATTGCTTTTGCCTAGTTGTTGGATTGGGCAGTTTTGACTATTGCAGTCAATAACTTGATTAATTCCAGGCAATCGTCGAGCAGTTGCCTGGATGTTATGTTATCGAGATACCCGCTATCAGCCAAAATTCGTAACCAATAATGGGTTTCGCGGGCTTCCTTGGAAGCAATCGACATTTTCGCAATAAAATCCCTTTTGCTTTGCGCCGCACCAGCCTCTTCGACATTGGCCCCGATGCTTGTTCCCGCGCGTAACAATTGTTTGCTGAGTACAAATTCCTTATCACCCTGCAATGTTTTGGCCGCCTTGACCATGCTCAGGGCGAATGTGTAACTTTTTTCTTTGATTTGATTCGTGCCCGCCATTTATTTCCTTGCGACGCTTCCGAAATTAAGCATTAAAAATTAAACACTAAACATTAGCTTCACCAGGACGTCACATCGTCCAGCGAAGGCTCGCTCATGTCTGGTTTGGGCAACAGGCGTTCTTTGTTGAGCGGATTGTCGGCGCGAACCAGTTCGTCGTCGTGGATGCGCAGCTGCGTCTTGCGCCGCGGCAGGTAGTGGTTGGACGGCTTGGTGCCCCATTCCGGCATGAGTTGGTAGCCGCTGTTTTCGCGGATCGCCACCGAAACCGCGGACTCCGGATCATGCACGTCGCCGTAGAGGCGCGCGCTGGTCGGGCAGGCTAGCACGCAGGCCGGTTTGCGTTCCTTTTCCGGCAATCCCATGTCGTAGATGCGATCCACGCACAAGGTGCATTTTTTCATCACCTTCTGCTTCTCGTCGATCTCGCGCACGCCGTATGGACAGGCCCAGGAGCAATACTTGCAGCCGATGCACTTGTCGTAATCCACCAGCACGATGCCGTCTTCCTTGCGCTTGTAGGAGGCGCCGGTCGGGCACACCGGCACGCATGGCGGCTCCTCGCAATGCAGGCAGGATTTGGGGAAATGCACCGTTTCGGTATTGGGAAAGCTCCCGACCTCGAAAGTCTGCACCCGGTTGAAGAAAGTGCCGGTCGGGTCGGCGCCGTAGGGGTTGAAATCGGACAGCGGGCCGGCCATGCCGGAGGTGTTCCATTCCTTGCAGTTGGTGACGCAGGCATGGCAGCCGACGCACACGTTGAGGTCGATAACGAGGGCGAGTTGGGTCATTTCCAGTCTCCTTTTCCGGCAAAGAAGGCAAACCAGTCCGGCCTTTTCTGCGCCATTCCCGGCACCGGCTTGAGCGGCTCGAATTGCGGTGAGGTTTGTTGCGGTTCCTCCGCGCCGGCGGGGTAGATGCGCACCCGCACGTCGAACCAGCCGGCCTGCCCGGTGATCGGGTCGGAGTTGGAAAGGTGGGCGCCGGCATCATGAGCCGGCAGTTCCTCGCCGATCAGGTGGTTGAGCAGGAAGCCTTTTTGCGACTCGTTGGCGTCGGCGTCCAGCCCCCACGCACCGGCGGCCTTGCCGATGGCGTTCCAGGTCCACACCGTGCCCGGCTCCACCGCCTCGGAGTAGCGGCACATGCAGCGCACCTTGCCGTGCATGGATTCGGCCCACATCCAGCCGCCGTCGGCGATGCCTTGCGCGGCGGCGGTTTTCGGGTTGACGAACAGGTAGTTGTGGGCATGAATCTGGCGCAGCCAGGCGTTCTGCGAGTCCCACGAGTGGTACATCGCCATCGGCCGCTGGGTGATGGCGTTGAGCGGGTACTTGTGGGTATCGGTGAGCTGCGATTCGAGCGTTTCGTAATAAAACGGCAGCGGATCAAAATAGGTTTCGATGCGTTTTTTCAGGTGCGGTGGTGGCTGGCGCCCCTCCGTCCTGCCTTGGGCGGCAAGGCGGAATTTCTGCAGCACTTCCGAATAGATATGGATCGAGATCGGCTCGGCGTAGCGCGTGATGCGGTTGCGCTGCGCCCATTCCAGGTAGCCCTGGTTCCAGTTGCGCATGTACTGGTAGGAGCGCGGCAGTTCGTGGTGGAAGAAGCCGCCGTTCTGGGCGTACATTTCCCACTGGCGCGGATTGGGCTCGCCGCGCATGGTTTTCTCGCCGCCCTTGCCGCGCCAGCCGGCGAGGAAGCCGATGCCGGAGCCGGGCTCGGTTTCGTGGTTGACGATGAAGTCCGGGTAGTCGCGATACTTGCGGGTGCCGTCTTTTTGGGTAAAGGCCGGCAGCTTCAGGCGCGTGCCCAGCTCGATCAGCACCTCCTGGAACGGCTTGCATTCGCCCTTGGGCGGCACGATCGGAACGCGCACCGCGTCCACCGGGCCGTCGAATTCGGAAATCGGCCGGTCGAGAATGGACATCACATCATGGCGTTCCAGATAGGAAGTATCCGGCAACACCAGGTCGGCGAAGGCGGTCGTTTCCGAGTGGAAGGCGTCGCACACCACCAGGAAGGGAATCTTGTATTCGCCATCCTCGCGCTTGTCGTTGAGCATGTCGCGCACGGAAACGGTGTTCATGGTCGAATTCCACGCCATGTTGGACATGAAAATCAGCAGGGTATCGATGGTGTAGGGGTCACCGCGCCAGGCATTGGTGATGACGTTGTGCATCAGACCGTGCACCGCCAGCGGATGTTCCCAGGAAAACGCCTTGTCGATGCGCACCGGGCCGCCATTTTCGTCCACGAACAGATCGTCCGGTTCCGCCGGCCAGCCCAGTGCCATGCCATCGAGCGGCGTATTCGGGCGCACGCCCTCGGGTCCCTTGGGCGTCTTGGCGCAGGGGGGGATGGGGCGCGGGAACGGCACCTTGTGGCGGAAGCCGCCGGGACGGTCGATGGTGCCCAGCAGCGACATCAGGATGGCCAGCGAACGGATGGTCTGGAAGCCGTTGGAATGCGCCGCCAGGCCGCGCATGGCGTGGAAGGCGACGGGATTGCCGGTGACGGTTTCGTGTTCCTTGCCCCAGGTGTCGGTCCAGGCGATGGGCAACTCGATGCGCTGGTCGCGCGCGGTGACGCCCATTTCGTGCGCCAGGCGGCGGATGGTGGCGGCGGGGATGCCGGTAATCCCTTCCGCCCATTCCGGGGTGTAGTCCTTGACGCGTTCCTGCAAGAGCTGAAAGGCGGGCTTGAGCGGCGTGCCATCCTTGAGTTTGAATTCGCCCAGCAAAAAGGGATCCGCGCCGGGAGCATGGGTCACCACCGCTTTGTCGCTATTGCGATCCCACCACAGCTTGTTCTGCGGGTCGAAGCAGCCCTCTTCCTCGGGCACTTCGGTGCGCACGAACATGCCGAATTCGCTGCTGGCCTCGTCGAGATTCACCAGTTCCGCCGCGTTCGAGTACTGCACCAAAAAGTCGCGGTCGTACAAGCCCTGGCGAATGATTTCGTGGTTCAGTGCCAACAGCAGCGCGCCGTCGGTACCGGGACGGATCGGCACCCATTCGTCGGCAATGGCCGAATAGCCGGTGCGCACCGGGTTGATCGAGATGAAGCGTCCGCCGTTGCGCTTGAACTTGGACAGCGCGATTTTCATCGGGTTGGAATGGTGATCCTCGGCCGTGCCAATCATCACGAACAGCTTGGCGCGGTCGAGGTCGGGGCCGCCGAATTCCCAGAATGAACCGCCGATGGTGTAGATCATGCCGGCGGCCATGTTGACCGAACAAAAGCCACCGTGGGCAGCATAGTTGGGGGTGCCGAACTGCTTGGCGAACAGGCCGGTCAAGGCTTGCATCTGGTCGCGCCCGGTAAAGAGCGCGAATTTCTTCGGATCGGTGGCGCGGATATGTGCCAGCCGCTCTTCCAGTATGGAAAAGGCCTCATCCCAGGAAATCGCCTCGAATTCGTTCGCGCCGCGCTCGCTGCCCGGCTTGCGGCGCAGCGGCTGGGTCAGGCGCGCCGGGGAATATTGCTTCATGATCCCGGATGAACCCTTGGCGCAAATCACGCCCTGATTGAGCGGATGGTCGGGGTTGCCCTGGATGTAGCGTATCTCGCCGTTGCGCAAGGTGACGCGGATGCCGCAGCGGCAGGCGCACATGTAACAGGTCGTATTCTTGACTTCCTGTTTGTCGTGATCATCGAACTGAACCTGAGTGCTCATTTAACTTTCCACAGTGGATGGCGGCGCCATCTATTAATAAAACAG
>JAUYFW010000312.1 GCA_030690835.1 Sulfurimicrobium sp.
CATTTCAGCCAACCTGATGACCCCCGAAGGAAAATAATCCAGCCAAGCCGCCATTTTAGGATCATTGCGAGGGCACCCCCACGGTTTCCTATTGGGTGTGATAAACCCAAATTATCCATTAGCACCAAAACGCCGCTGTGGCAGCGACGCCCTTGTCCTCGGGTGTTTTGCTTGTGCTCGGGTGGTTTGGCCGGATAGCCGGGGGCTCGCCGCGATTTGCGACCGCGTTCGCGCCGGGGCGGCGCTCCTACATGCGCGTGCATCCCAATGGACAAAATCTGGGTTGATCCTGAATCGAGCGCCGCTTAATCTGCCCGTGCCGGGCTCAAGCTGACCTCGCAAGGATAGTAGCGCAGGCTGTTGGAGCCCGCCACCGGGTCGAAATATTCGCCGTCGATCAGGCGGTTGGCGTCTCCCGCCGCATCCGCGAATTGCCACCAGCCGTACTGGGCGCATACCACTTCCGGCGCAAGATGCTTTTCCAGTTTGGCACGGGCCCGCACCCTGGCTGTCGCCGTCGCCACCTCCACCCAGTCGCCATCGCGGATGCCGCGGGTTGTCGCCGTATCCGGGTGGATTTCCACCAGCGGCTCGGGCATCAGGCGTCGCAGCGAGGGCTGGTTGCGTTGCTGGCTGTGGCAATACTGCGGCCATTTGGCGGTGGTCAGGGTGAGGGGGAAATCCGGACCACGCGGCACGGCCGGGGCGACGAAATCGGGCAGCGGGTCCTGTCCTGCCGCGCGCAATCGCTCACTATGGAACTCGACCCGGCCGCTGGGCGTGGCGAAGCCGCTTTGCCGGTATTTCCGGTAGCGGGTTTCCAGCGGCAGCGCGATGCCTCGCGGTTCGGCGCGCAGACGCTCGACCGTGATGCCGCTCGGCGCCAGTACATGCTCCAGTGCCTTCTGGGGGTCGCCCTCGAAGAACTGAGTGGCGAAGCCAAGACGCTTGGCCAGTTCGAACACGATCCAGGTGTCGGAACGGCTTTCTCCCCTGGGGGGAACGAAGGCCGGTCGCAACTGGATATGGGCCTCGGCTTCTGCGCCGACCTGGAATCCCGCTTGCAGTCCTTCCCGCTCCCAGGCAGTGCAAACCGGCAGGAGCAGGTCGGCATGACGCGCGGTGGGCGTTTCGTAAAGTTCGGCCAGGGCAAAGAAATCAAGCTGTTTCAGCGCTTCCTCCGCCAGGCGGGTGCTGGGTTTGGAGAGCAGGAAATTGCTGCCGAAGGAAATGAAACATGAAACAGGATAGGGCAGCCCTGTCACGATGGCGCGGAACAGGTCGCGGGTCGTGACCCAGCCCTTCTGTGGTGGACCTTCGGGGCGCATGTCGAAGCCCAGGGTCAGCGCCCGCTCCTCGGGTGCGACCGATTCAAAGCCCGCGACATCGGCCACCGGCGGCTTGCTGAACCAGACATTGCCGCCGGGCGCATCGAGGCAGCCGGTCAGAGCATATAGTGCCGCAATGGCGCGCCCGCTCTGGGTGGCGTTGGTGTGCTGGCAGGTGCCGGTCCAGGTGAAGAATGACAGGGGCAAGTGATCGGAAATAAGTTGCGCGGCCTGCTTCACCTGATCTGGGGGAATGCCGGTTGCCTCGGTCACTCTCTCCGGCGTCCAGGCCCGGCAGCTCTCGGCGAGGCGCTCGAACACCGGCCGGCAGGACACCGGGCCGCGCACGGTCATGACAGTGTGGCGCCCCTCCAGTGCCAGAAGCTCTCCGTCATTCGTATTGGGTGGCCGGCGGGGGCAGGCTGCCACACGGTTGGCGGCCAAGTCCCAGGCGACAAAACAGTCCGGGTCGCCGCCCGCGTCCAGGTCGGCTGCGGTCAGCGGCCGCCCGGTTTCCTCCGCTACCAGGAAAGGGGCGTCGCTCCAGCGCATGACGAAATCGCGGTCAAACTGTCCACTTTCCAGCAATGCGTTGGCAAGCCCCAAGGCCAGCGCGCCGTCGCTGCCCGGCCGGGGCCGCAGCCACAGGTCGGCCGTGGCTGCCAGGCCGGCGCGGCGCGGGTCCACCACGATCAGCTTCGCGCCGCGCTTCTGCGCTTCCCGCACCGCCGTGGCCTGGGAGAGCCAGGACGTTGCGGGGTTGAAGCCCCACAGCAGGATGCAGCCAGTGTGAGCGTAATCGGGCATGCCGATGCCCGCGCCGAAGGTGTAGGCCGGCGCGAAATCCTTGTGCCAGTTGCAGTTCTCGGTGGCAAACACCAGGTTGGGGCTCTTGCACGCATGGGCGAGGCGATGGATCCAGGCGAAACTGTCGGCAACCGCCGTGCCGCTCGGCGTGGCCACGCCGAAAGCCAGACCCTTGGTGCCATGCTGCGCAATCGTGGAGCGCACCTTGTCAGCGATTGTGTCGAGCGCTTCATCCCAGGATATTCGCTCCCAACCAGGGTCCGCCGCACCCTTGGGGTTGGTGCGGCGCAGCGGGTAGAGGATGCGTTCAGGGTTGTAAACCGCTTCCGGTGCCGCCTTGGCCTTGACGCACAGGGCTCGTCCGGTGGGATGCAGCGGATCGGGATCAATCCGGGTGAGGACGCCATCCTGAACCGTGCCCACGCAGCCGCAACGGGATATGCACAGGGCGCAGTAACCGGGCAAGCGTTCGGTGGTCATTTTGTGGATTCTCCTGGCATCAGTCCGGAATCATTTTTCCGGCCTTCGAGCAATGTCAATTAAACTATCAATGCTTAACGTGAAACTCGCGTTAGAGTGTGATCTAAAGGATTGACGGCAATGGTGACAAGACAAATCGGGTTTTCTGCAATTGAAATGCTGGCGGTTCTGGCTGTATTTGGCATTCTGGCGGCGATGGCGATCCCCTCCTATCAGTCGAAAATCGTGCGGGAGCAGATTGCTGCGGCTATCCCACTGGCGGATACAGCCAAGGAGCCGATCTCCGCATACAGGAAAGCGACCGAGGCATTCCCTGAGAACAACAAGGAAGCAGGTTTGCCGGATGCGGATAAAATCGTGAGCAACCATATTCGTGCGCTGGTCGTGGAGGACGGTGTAATTCACATGACCTTCGGAAATAACGCGCATGGCTTACTGAAGAATAAAATTCTGTCGATCCGTCCCGCTGTTGTGGAAGTCTCTCCTGTCGTCCCTATTGCCTGGGTGTGCGGGAACGCTGCCGTGCCGGACAAGATGGTCGTCAAGGATAATAATAAAACCGATATCCCTAATGCTTATTTGCCGTTTGGTTGTAAACAAATCTCGCCCAAAAAGTGAGCATATATTCTTTTTGAGGGCATTACGCCGGATGTCAGTTATCACCGTCTAACTCCGCCCCTTCCCCGCTCGCCCTAAGCTGTGTATGTCCATCCGGGCAAAGAATTACAGCCTTTACACCGAAACGCAATATGATTTTCGTATGAAAATAATGTAGCCTTAATGCTGCAACTGCCCATATAGCCTGCTATACAGCCCTTTGTTTTTCAGCAATTCCTCGTGTGCGCCTTCCTCGATGATGCGCCCATCCTCGAACACGTAAACCCGGTCGGCCTGCTTCACCGCCGAGAGTCGGTGGGCGACGATAATCGTGGTGCGATCCTTTAGATACTCGCGTAGCGCTTCGTGCAGTCTGGCCTCGGTTTCCGCGTCCAGGGCAGAGGTGGCTTCGTCGAGGATCACCACCTGGGGCTTGGCCAGGATCATGCGGGCGATGGCGAGGCGCTGGCGCTGGCCGCCGGAGATGCGCACGCCCTGGAGACCGACGATGGTGTCGAGGCCGTGCGGGAGTTGTTCCACCATGTCTTTCAGTTGCGCCACTTCCAGTGCTTGCCACAGCTCCGCGTCGGGGCAGTCGCAGCCCATGGTCAGATTGGCGCGCACCGTGTCGTTGAAAATGGCGGGGTGCTGCAGCACTGTGGCAACGTGCTGGCGCACCACTTCCATGCCGATTTCCGTCACCGGGACATTGTCGAAATAAAGCATGCCGGATTCGGTGGGGTAGAGGCCGAGGATGACCTGTACCAGGGTGGATTTGCCGCCGCCCGAGGCGCCCACCAGGGCGATCTTTTCGCCCGGTTTGATGTCGAGGTTGACGCCGTTGAGCACCAGCGGGCCATCGCCATAGCGGAAGGAGATGTTTTCCATGCGCACGCCGACGGTGTGCTTGCCGTTGAAAGGGTCGTGCAGGGCGGGGTAGTGCGGTTCCTCGTCTAGTTCCATGAGGCGGTTGAGGCGCCCCAGCGCGGCCTTGGCGCTGAAATAGGAGTACTGGATGCCGAGGATTTCCTGCACCGGCCCCATCATGAACCACAGGTAGCCGAACACCGCCATCATCTCGCCCACGGTGAGGTTGGAAAACACCACCATCAACATGCTGATGGCACGGAACACGTCGAAACCGATGAGGAAGACCATGAACGACAGGCGGCTGGCGGCGTCGCTTTTCCACGAGAACGCGGCGGCGTGGGTGCGGATGCCGCGCGCGCGCTCCAGTACGCGATTGATGTAATGTTCCTCGCGGTTGGCGGCGCGGATCTGCTGGATGGCGTCGAGGGTTTCGGTGAGTGCCTGCTGGAACAGCTCGAAGGCGCTGTTTTCCTTCTTCTTGAGCGATTTGACCTTCTTGCCCAGCACCGTGGTGAAGTAGATCACCACCGGGTTCATCAGCAGGATGAACAGCGCCAGTTGCCAGTGCATCCACAGCAGGATGGCTGCGGTGCCAATAATTGACAACAGCGCTACCAGGAACTTGTTGATGGATGCGCCAATGAAGTCGTCCACGGTATTGAGGTCGATGACGAAATGGGAAGCCACCGCGCCGCTGCCCAGGGTTTCGTACTCCGACATGGCGATGCGCTTGAGGCGCTGCAGCAGGCCTTCGCGCAGGCGGTAGGAAACATCCTTGGCGATGAGGGTGAAATTGCGTGTCTGCCATACCCCCAGCATCGCGGCAGCCAGCCGTAGCAGCACGGTGATCGCCAGGATGGCGCTGATGTAAAGCAGCGGGCTGTGCCACGTTGTGGGGAAATGACCGTTGATCCAGCCGACCATGGCGCCGGGCTTGTGCAGCAGCACCTCGTCCACCAGCAAGGGCATAAGGAGCGGAATCGGCACGCTCGCCAGTGCCGCGAAAACGGCGATGACGTGGGCGGCGATCAGTTCCTTTTTATGCTCCAGGGCGATGCCGAGGATGTAAGGCCAGGTGTAGGTGGCGGGCATCAGCTTAAGGTCAATACTGTTTAGTTTATCCATTTCCTGCCGCTATACAATCCATGTTACCAGTGGAGAAGATAGCATGGCGAGAATCAAGAATGGGCTGCCGGGCGGAGCGCGACTGGCGGATTACCTGACGGTGGGGTACCTGGCAATGA
>JAUYFW010000314.1 GCA_030690835.1 Sulfurimicrobium sp.
TTCAACCGCGACAACGTGGTAAATCCCGATTTCGACAAGCTGGAAGTCGGCAGCGCAGTCCAGTTCATCGAGGAAACAGCGGATGAGGGATTGCAGGCCAAGCGGGTCAGCGTCGGCAAGCATCATTTTCCCGGCTAGGAACAGCCCCAGATTAATCGCCCGAACTGTGGAAGTTCGGGCTTGATCTGACAAGCACTGTCAGAACGTGAGGTTCCGAGACAAACCAGACACTCAAAATAGGTAACCTATGTAGCTTTTACTGAGTCGTGAGTTCATACACCATGTCGCCGACGAAGCGTCGGAACGACTCGTTCTCGACGAACTGCTTGTAAACCTGCGTGTCATCTTTGAGCAGTGCCTGCATCACCTTGCCCAACGCCTGGTCGTGGGCCATGCGCGCGGTGTGTGGCGTGTTCTCCTTGGCGTTCTGGTAGGCTTTGTCGGCAGCGACCTTGGGCGCGATGTCGTCGCGGATACGCTTCGCAACGTGGTCGGCATCGGTGAACAGCGTGCCGAAGTTGTCGTTAAAAGTCTTGAGGATGTTGCTCAGACGGTCGAGCTCGGGCTGGCCTTTGCCGCCTCCAGTATCCGTCGGAACGGGTGCAATTTCGGCATCTGCATCCGCCAGCGCGATCTTCATGACCGCCTTTTTCTCGACGCGGTAGCTATCCATGTCGATGGCTTCGAGGATGCCCTTGGCGAGGTCTTCCTCCTTCGGCGCAGGCAGCTTGGGCGTGAGCAGGTTGAGCAGGATCGAGAGCTTCTCCCACTCTGGGTTGGTGTAGGGCATGACCGAGGCGAGGAAGTCGTAGGTGCGGCAGAATACCTTGGCCTTGCCCTTGAAGGCCACCTGCTGATCCTCGTCCAGCGTATCCGTGTAGACCGCCACGCACGCATCGAGGATCGGGTCGAGCTTGTCGCGCTCGGCTCCGTCGAGGAACAACTTGACCAACTGCTGCACCTGCGCCGGTGAATATATTTGCGCATCATCGAGCGCGGCTTTCAGATCGTGCAGCTTGTTGGGGTCGGTTTCTTCGCTGAGCAGCGTCGTGCGGTAGTAGTCCTGAAACGCGAAGGTAATCGCCTCGCTGTTGTTCTGGAAGTCCAATACAAAGCAGTCATGCTTCTGCGGGTGCGCCCGGTTGATCCGCGACAGCGTCTGTACCGCCTTGATGCCTGAGAGCGCCTTGTCCACGTACATGGTGTGCAAGAGCGGCTCGTCGTAGCCAGTCTGGAACTTGTCTGCGCAAATCAGGAAGCGGTACGGATCCTCCTGAATTTTTTCGGCGATGTCGCCGCTCGAAAACCCGTTGATCGATTTCTCGCTCACCTTGACTCCGCCGTACTCGTACTCGCCGGAGAAGGCAACGATGGCCTGATACGGGCTCTTGCGCTCAACGAGATAATCCTTGAAGGCGTGGTAATACTGGATCGCGCGCTCGATGCCGCTCGTGACCACCATCGCCCGAGCCTGTCCGCCAATTTTCCCCGCCGCGAGCACCTGCTCATGAAAGTGATCCACCATGATTTCCGCCTTGAGCCGGATCGCATGGTCGTGGCTCTCCACATATTTGCGCAGCTTCTTCTTCGCCCTCTTGGTGTCGAACTCGGGGTCGCTCTCAATTTTTTTGACCAGCTTGTAGTAGCTGTCCACCGGCGTGTAGGTCTTGAGCACATCGAGGATGAAGCGCTCCTCGACCGCCTGCTTCATGGTGTAGCTATGGAAGGGTTTGTGCTTGATCTTGCCCTCGGCGTCGGGCGGCAGCGCCTCGCCAAACATCTCCAATGTCTTGTTCTTGGGCGTGGCGGTGAAGGCAAAGTAGCTGGCGTTGGTCAGCATCTTGCGCGCCGCCATGCGTTTCTCAAGCGCTTCGTTTACCGTATCTTCGGGGTCCGCCTCGGCTTCCTCGCCCTCCGCCGTATCGCCCAGCGCCTTGCTCATCGCAGCCGAAGTCTTGCCGCCCTGGCTCGAATGCGCCTCGTCGATAACGATGGCGAAGGTCTTGCCGCCCTCGGTGGCGATCTCGTCGAGAATGAAGGGAAACTTCTGCACCGTCGAGACAATGATCTTCTTGCCCTCCTGAATAAACTTGCGCAGATCGCCCGAGTGCTCGGCGTGGCCCACCGTCGCGCCCACCTGCATGAACTGCTTGATGGTTTTCTGGATTTGGTCGTCGAGGATGCGCCGGTCGGTAACCACGATCACCGAGTCGAACACCTCCTGGCCGTCGCGCTTCACGCCGATGAGCTGGTGCGCAAGCCAGGCGATGGAGTTTGACTTGCCGCTGCCCGCCGAATGCTGGACCAGATAACGCTTGCCAGCACCATTGGTACGCACATCGGCCAACGCCTGCCGCACCACGCCGAGCTGATGGTAGCGGGGGAAGACCTGGCTGCGCTTTTTCTTGCCGGTTTTCGCATTTTTCGTCTCGACGATCTGGGCGTAATTTTCGAGGATGTCAGTCAGCCCCGCCGGGGTGAGCACCACTTTCCACAGGTAGTCGGTCTTGAGGCCATGCGGGTTGGGCGGATTGCCCGCACCGTCGTTGTAGCCCTTGTTGAAGGGCAGGAACCACGAGCCTTTGCCCTTGAGCGCGGTACACATTTTTACCTCGCTATCGTCCACCGCGAAGTGCACCACGCAGCGGCCAAACTCGAAAAGTTTCTCGCGCGGATCGCGGTCGCGGCGGTACTGCTCTACCGCGTCCTCCACCGTCTGCTTGGTGAGGCTATTCTTCAGCTCGAAGGTGGTAATGGGCAGGCCGTTGATAAACAAGCCCAGATCAAGCGAGCGGCGTGTTTCGTCGTTGCTGTAGGCGAGCTGGCGCGTGATCGAAAATCGGTTCTGGGCGTGCAGCGCTTGCGCCTTGGCGTTGCCCTCCGAGGGCGTGCTGTAGAACAGATCAAAATGCCCGGCGGGATGGTGCTCGATGCCCTTGCGCAGCACGTCGATGACGCCGCGCTTGCCAATCTCGGACGAGAGCCGTGAGAGGAACTTGAGGCGGTCGATGTCGTTAACTTGAAACTCGCGTAGCGATTCGTTTGCCCCTTCCCCCGCCTGCGGGGGAAGGTTGGGAAGGGGGAAACGGGCATCGCGTTTTTTATCATCAGTGATGGTTAACTTTTCGCGCCCGTTGGGGTCATTGGCGTCGGCCAGCGCCAGCCTCTTGAAGGCCTCGGGCTGGGTGGCACGCAAGAAAGCGAAGAGTTGCGACACGTCGAGCGCATGGGCGCGGTCGTAGTCCTTTGCGCTGCCCGCGAAGTAGCCCGTGCCGCCGTAGGGCGCGGGCGCCTCGGTGACACTGTTCGGCATGACGGCGAGGCCATCCACGCCGGTCATGCGGCGCATGATCAGCGTTTCGAGGCCTTTTTCGCTGGTGTCCGTGGTCATGTACGGCCTTTTATCAACTACCCATCAATCAAATTACGCTGTTCCAGACAGCCAACCCTGCTCACGCAACCGCTCAGCAGCCAAGCTGATTTGGCCTGATGTAAATTGACGCTTGCGCGTATTCCAGCGGTGAACAGCCCCGGTAATATCGGTGACGCTTGCCGCTCCTTCCTGAGTTGCCACCCAATGCACCGTGGACAACAACTCAAGTCCGTAGGGAGTTTCAAAGCCTTCCACCAGCGCAGCCGTGCGGTCGAGCCGTGCATGCGTAGCTGCATGAGCATTCAAGAAACACTCTGCTTCTTCCACAGCACCGGGCACCAAGGACAGTGGCTTGTCCGGGGCATCGCCGCCATCGGCATATCCGCTGACCAGATGGCCTTCAACTTCCCGCAGTACATGGCGCAGATTCTCGGCGTAGGGGCCGTAAAGTGCCTTCACATAACGCAGGCGTAGCGGCTCGCCCGCCGCTTGCAGGAAATACATCAGCTTGTGTACTTCCAGCAGGCTGATGCTCGGGTCCAGCAACGCGCCCAGATAGCGGCGCATCAGCGCCACCAGCGCAGCCCGCCCGGCGGTTATCTTCGGCACATTGGTCGAGCGGTTGGCCCGACTATCGGCGGGAGCGCCAGCCGGTTCAAATATCTGCACCTCCACTTCCGGCAATGCCGCGAAGGCACGCTCAATAAGCGGCCTTACCTGGCTCCAGTCCAACCCACCCAAGCCGCTTCCCAAAGGCGGAATGGCGATGGAGCGAATACCACGCGCCCGCACTTCATTTACCAAAGCCACCAGACCAGCCTCGACATCCTCGATCCGGCTCTTGCCGCGCCAGTGCCGTTTAGTGGGGAAATTGAAAATATAGCGCGGGGCGGTCAGTTCCCCGGTATCAAACACAAACATCCGCCCCGGCTGCACTTCCTCGCGCTTGCAGGCGGCGGCATAAGCCTTGAAATTTGCCGGAAACACCTGCTTGAACTGAAGCGCAATGCCGCGCCCCATGATCCCCACACAGTTGACCGTGTTGACCAGCGCCTCGGCTTCGGCCTTCAAAATGTCGCCTGTCGTATAACGAATCATCGCATTCTCCCCATTCAAAAATACCATTCGCGCCGCACTTCCACCGCTGGGCGATGCGTCGCGTTTTGTACAGCGTTGACAACCTTACCATAGACCGTGGCATCAAATACCCCGATGCGCCGCACCAGATGCCAAGGGAAAAACTCTTGCAGCAAAAATTCAGCCTGCTTGCCTTCCTTCACCTGCGCATCGCGAAAATCTGGAGCTGTTACTGCCGCCCAATCCACCTCGTCGAGTTGCCCCAAATCGTTGCGAAACTCGGTGTAGAACGCCCCCGCGTTGGAGAGGGTGAAAGCCCAGCGTCGGCCCTGCTGCATGCCCCATTGAACCACTTCATGAAGGTTTGCCTCAAGATGCAGGATAGGCGCCTGTCCGCCTTTGTAGCTCATTTCCGGGTGATTCGCGCAGTAGATCAAGTACAACATGATCGAGCGCGGGCAAAAGTAAAAGGGCACATAGTCGCCCACATGATCGCCGGGATGACATTTTACCGGAAGAGCCAGCCGCCGCTGCTTGATGGTGCTCATGCCTATGCTGGCAGTCGGCCCGCCCCGCGCAATCATCGCCGCATCCGACCAGAGACCGCCCGCTGCCAGAATGGCTGGCAGGTTGTCCACATGGGTGATGTGATAGAGCTTGGGTTGGGCAGGTACGATCATCAGGCATTCTCCTCCGCCAATTCATCGCCCGCCTCTTCCATCTCCGCAAGCTCCGGTTCGTCGGCAGGCGCGCCCTCCACCTCCGGCAGGCGCGTGGCGGCCTCGCGCACGTCGAGCTTGCCGGTGACCACATCAGCGATCAGGCGGGTGCGGTATTCGCGCAGGAGTTCGATTTCACGTTCGAGGATGGTGACGGACTTTTGCACTCCTGAAGTTTCACTATCCAAGTATGCTGAAATTGCTGCTGCCTCATTCTTTGGTGGGATCGCAAAACAAAAATCCTTAAGCGAAGACAATGGCAAGTTGTTTGCCATCCCATCTGCTCCGCTAATGGCTTGCTCAACCTGATGTCGGTAGTAGCGGCAGTTCATAGCAAACACCATGAAATCTACGTCTACACAATCACGAAAAAATGCACGAAATGTTTTATCGGAGAGTATGAGTTGATAGCGAAGCGATCTAATTCGCCCAACTGATCCCACGAGAGATGGTGACCCACAGGCACGAGAAATGAGGACATCTCCTACTTTCACAACAATGGATGGATCAATCTCAAAGCTGCGCGCAAGTTGCTTGTGCTCTGTTTCTCGGAATACACCTCTGTTCACACAGCCAGACTTGAGCACGCCCCATGAATCGCCTTCAGCGAGAAAACCCACAGCAAGCGGACTTACGCCTTGGTCAATACTGTGAACCAATGTTCGTAGTCGCCTCACTTCCCAATGAGCCGGAATCTGCCCCAGCCAGGGAATGCCGGAGTCCTTGAGCGGCACAGCCTGTCCTGAGCCTGTCGAAGGAAGGCCGCGCGTGACGGCGCGGTGGATAATGGCCTGCTTCTGCTCGTTCAACAGCGAGATGGTCTTGCGCTTGGCCCGTATCGCCTTGTCCAGCCGATGCGTGGCATGGTCGATGAAGCGCACGATGGCGGTTTGTTCCTCGTCAGGTGGAAGCGGTGAATAGATAGCTTTGAAATGCTCGGGGCGCAGGCTCCACATATCCGAAGTGATGCCGTAAGACCAGCTTTCTGCTTCCTTGGCAAAGCCCGGTGTGCGAAACAGGTGGTGGAAATAGCGCGGGTTATGCGCACCACGCATACGTTGCACGACGTAAGCCGGACTGATGATGCCACGCAGATCAGACACGCCGATGGCTCCCTGCCAAGCCCGCATTTTGTTGTAGGCAATATCGCCCGGACAAACCAGCTTGTATGCCGACTTGTCCAGTTTCGAGCTATCTTTCTTCGAGCTGCCCGCCAGCAAATCCCGCTGCTTGATTACGCCGCGCGTAATTGTCACGGAAAGCATCTGTTCGTTCGGATGCTCGCGCACTTTCACTTCTTCAAACAATGCGCGGTGAGGAAGAACATCCCAATGCCCCGGCACCCGCCCCAGCCACGGCAAGCCGGAATCCTTGTATTCGGAATAGGGCTTGAGGCCTGTGCTGAGCGGCTTCGAAGTAGCGTCTATCATGACTTGCTTCGTTTCAGAAGCTTGATTGCGGCGGCGGCGAGCCGATAAGCTTGCTGGCTACTTTGGGGTTTATCAGGCATGGTCATTTCCACCAAGCCACTTTTCAGCGCGGGTAGCAGGTAACGCTTGCGGAAACTTTCTGCATCCTTGAGGCCGAGTTTTTCCTGTAGCGCACGGCGAGCCATGGTGCCAACGAGGACAGCGATCACCTTCATGACTTCCGGGGTGACTTCCGGGGTGACTTCCGGGGTGACTTCCGGGGTGACTTCCGGGGTGACTTCCGGGGCGGGGTAGGTCAGGGTGACGCCTTGAGCGTCGGCATGCCAGACGGGCATCGGCAATTTATACGCTTTGCAAGCCTTGCGGATCATGACGCTGCCTCGCCCCAGTTTTTCCATCATGCCGCGCAGGTAAAGGACGTGGGCGATGTCGGGGTTGCGCAGAATGGAGATGTGTCCCTTGGCGAGGGATGCCACTGTAATGCCTTCGGGCAAGTTGCCCGAATTCCAGATTTCCAGCCGGTTCGGGTAGATGTTGATCACGATGCCGCCGCGAAAATCCGCGTAGTCGCGATGCGCGAAAGCATTGACCAGCCCTTCGCGTATGGCTTCTGGCGGATAGAGGCTTTGCTCTTCCCGAACCATGTTGCCGGTGCGGAAATGGCTGCGGCTGGGGGTGTTGCGCTGAATGAAGGTGTAGGCCTGTTCCAGCACTTGCACGAGCGGGCCCTCGAAGGTCTTGAAGTCCCGATAGGTGTCGTCGCTCTTGTCACTGGTGTAGCACACGGCGCGCACCCGCACCTGTGGGTGGCGCTTGGCGGGGTGGCTGGCAAAGAGCACGTCGCCGCCATTGGTGAGGCGGCCATATTTGATCATCCCCAGTTGGGTTAAAGCATCAAGGGGTTTGCTAACAGAATCAAACAGGCCTTCTAGCCGCCCGGTTGCCACGCTCATGGTCATTGCGCGAATTTCTTTTTCGTCCAGATCTTGTTCAATATCTGCATCAGAGAAACGGCGCTCCCAGCGCTCCGGCTCGCCCTTGTGCCGCAGGATCATGCCGCGCAGGGCTCCAACATCAGCCCGTCGTGTGCGGTCGCCCTCGCGGATGAATATCTCATCCCGATAGCCGTAGGGCACATCCTGCCCGGCAGGCACCTCAATCACCCAGACCTTTTTACCTTCTATCGTTTGTTCGTCGAACGAAACCAGCGCTCTGGGCACCAGGCCAGCTACGATGGTTTTCTCCAGTTGGTGCAGGTCTTTGCCGGGCGGTATTCCATGCACTTCTCCATCATCCTTGATGCCAAGGATGAGGTAGCCGCCGCCGGAGTTCAGGAACGCGCAGATGTTTTGCCCTATTGTGACCGGGTTGATAACGGCCTTGAATTCGATGCTCTGACCTTCGCCCAGTGAGAGTAAACGTTGCAAGTCTGCGCGGCTCATTTCGCACCTCCTTTGCTGCTCTTGGGTTTTGCTTTGGCTGATTTGGGTTTGGCTATGTTTTCCTTGATGATGCGCTCGATCTCATCAATGCGAGAGAGTTGCGTCTCGACAAAAAGCAGGACATCGTTGTCGCTGTTGAATTCCTGAACCCAATTGCCGGTGCGCATGGCCAATTCTGGTTCATCATGCCGGATTGCGTCCTCATACATATCGATGACGCGCAAATCGGTGATGGACTTGGCACCGGGTTTCAATGTGAGTTTTTTTCGCACATCAGGGGTGCTATGACCGAGGTCGTTTAGAAAACGCCGGGCGAAGACGACATCGGCATGTGCCAAAAGCCAACGAGGCTTTTCGAGTTCGATGGCGCGTTTGATTTCCTGATGGGTAATGGAGAGGCCGCCACTCTCCTTGCCGCTGCCATAGGATGGAGTGATGATGCCCAAAAACAGGTCGCATTGTTCTACGCCGCGCATGCAGCTTTGAAATGTATTTTCCCCCGGATTGATCGGCACAGTGCCTTTACGCGACATCCACACCTCATAGCCGAAACCGGACAGGATGGAATAGAGCTGATCCAAAAGTTCCTTGTTTTCGTACACAGTCGAGGACACAAAGAGAGTGAGCTTCTTCTTTTTCGTCATAACGCGCCTCCGATGATCTCCGCCAGCATTCCCTCCGCCTCTTTTTCCACCGCCAGAATATCGGCGCGAATTTCTTCCAGCGTGCGCAGCGGCTGCGGTTTGTAGAAGTGGCGGGTGAAGCTTACCTCGTAGCCAATCTTGGTGGCATCCTGCTTGATCCACGCATCGGGCGTGTAGGGTAAAACTTCGCGGCGAATGAAGGCTTCGATGCCGCCTTCTTCCAGCAGTGGTACTTGCTCGGTGTCGCGCAGGTCGGAGTCGGGCTCGTATTCAACAACGGCCTCCCTGACACTTGCCTCCTCTCCCCCAGTGGGGGCGAGGGAGAAAAAGCCGTGGAGCGGGTCGGGCTTGATCTTGCCGGGCTTGTGTACTTTGGCAATGACCGGCGGCGCGGTCTCTACGCGCCAGCTCACGGCCTTCAATATCTGCTTCAGGTCGGCAGCGGGGAGCTTGATGCCTGCTTTCTTGAGTGCCGCGTCCACGCGATCACGGAATATGTTGTAGTCCTCGAAAAGCGCCCCACCCAGCACCTCACGCAGCTTTGTGGCAATTTCGACCAGGCGGGCGTCGCGCTCCCAGGTGCTGGCATCGAGCAGCTTTCTTTTCTTCTTCTCGGGCAGGCCCTTCTTCGCGCTGCCGCTTTCTTCTTCGTCGCCCTCGTCCTCATCGCCGCCCCAGTCGGCGAGGCGCTTCTCCAGCGCGGCGGAGACCTTGGCGAATTGGGTGAAGAGGTCGTCGCCGAATTCATCGTAGAGCGTAGCGCGCAGGTCTTCATCGCCGGAGGCGAAACGCAGCGTCTCAATGGCCTTGAGGGTAAGCTGGCTGTGCAGGCGCAGTGGGCGCTCGACCGTGACTTTCCAGTAACCGAAAGCGGCGTTGGGGAATATTTTCGACTCAGGTGATTCCACGAAGTCGAGGAAGGTGCGGCTGATGCGCTCGATGTCGTCGGGCGATAGCTCGCAGTTCTTTTTGCCGAGGTTCTTGCGCAGCGGCTTGAACCACTGGCTGGCGTCGATAAGCTGCACCCGGCCCTTGCGGTGCGTGGGCTTTCTGTTCGACAGTACCCAGACGTAAGTGGCGATGCCGGTGTTGTAGAAGAGGTTGAGCGGCAGCGCGACGATGGCCTCACACCAGTCGTTTTCGATGAGCCAGCGGCGGATATTGCTCTCGCCCTGGCCCGCGTCGCCGGTAAAGAGCGAGCTGCCGTTATGCACCTCGGCAATGCGGCTGCCCAGCGCCGAGCGGTGGTTCATCTTCGACGCCATGTTGGCGAGGAACAGCATCTGGCCGTCGCTGGAGCGGGTGACGAGCGAGAGTTCCTCGCCTTGGTGCATGACCTTGAAGCGCGGGTCGCGCATGCCGTCCTTGCCGCCCATCGCTTCGAGGTCTTTCTTCCAGCCCTTGCCGTAGGGCGGGTTGGCGATCATGAAGTCGAACTCTTGCGCCGGGAAGGCGTCATGCGCGAGCGTGGACCATTCCGCGCCGCCGACGATGTGATCGGCGCTCTCGCCCTCGCCTTTGATCAGCATATCCGCCTTGCAGACGGCGTAGGTCTCGGGGTTGATTTCCTGACCATAGAGGAGTGCGGTGATCTGCTGGTTGCGCTTCGCGGCGATTGCCATGAGCGTTTCTTCCGCTACGGTGAGCATGCCGCCAGTGCCACAGGCACAGTCATAGAGCAGATAGGTGCCGGATTTAAGCACAGCCTCAATCGGCAGGAACACGAGGTTCGCCATCAGCCGAACGGCATCGCGCGGCGTCCAGTGCTCGCCTGCCTCCTCGTTGTTGTCCTCGTTGAACTTGCGGACCAACTCCTCGAAAACAGTGCCCATCGAGTGGTTGTCGATGCCCGCAGGCGATAGGTCAATTTCGGGATCAAGGAACTTGTTGATCAGCGTGCCGAGTGCGTCGGCCTTGGAGAGGGTGGTGAGCTGGTTGCGGAACTTGAAGTTCTCCAGTATGTCCTGGACGTTGGGCGAGAAGCCGTTGAGATAGTCCTCGAAATCGGCGAGCAGTTGCTGCTGACTGCCGCGCGATTTCAGATCGCGCAGGGTGAAGCGCGAGGTGTTGTAGAAGGATTGCCCCGCAGCAGCGGCAAGCGCAGCGCGCTGCTCGGTGATGCGTGCCTCATCGAGCATTTTCTTGGTGTCGAGCACCGTCTGTTTGGCTGGTTCGAGCACCGCATCCATGCGCCGGATAACGAACATCGGCAGGATTACATCAGGGTACTTACCCCGCTTGAAGAGGTCGCGAAGCACATCGTCGGCGATACCCCATATGAAGGAGACAATTTTGTTATGCGTTGCTTGGTCCATTTTATTCACAAGTTATTTAATGCTTTACACAATCCTGATTACAAATTTTGTGGCTTTCCAGCAGCAAGATCATTTAACCAGCGGCGGATTCAAGCATTAATTGTCACCGATAAACCGGTTCTGTTGTTAGTTTAGCCAATATTTCATCTGGTTAAGGTTCGGTGGCGGGACTTTGCTTTTCAAACGAATTCGCTGGAGTACGAATATTCGTTCAGTAACCCATGTGAATAAGCGAAAATAGCGCGACAGAGCCTCCCCGTCGAGAAAGCTATACTCGTTTTTCAACGACTGGTTTGTCCACGATGCGGAAATTCACGAACGGCGGCAATGGAGCGACGCATTTTCAAACCTTGGATGACGGGCTCAAGGCACGTAGCCGTCCTTCCGACTCCATAAACAGCCCAGGTTTCCGAACCTGGGCGCGCAGCCTGTGCTCCAGCAAAGTGTTTGTATACATACCCCCGTTTCCGGCGTTGCCTAAGCTTGACCTGTCACTCCCTG
>JAUYFW010000316.1 GCA_030690835.1 Sulfurimicrobium sp.
CCATTGATCCCGGACGGTTTCCGTAATGGCCGAGAGACGAAGGCCCTTGTCGCTGAAGGTCAGTGCCAGCCCTGTCATGGGCCGCGCCAGCAGGGATTTTTTGGAGGCGGGATCTTCCACGAGATCGCAATCGATATCCCGAAGGGCAAACAGGAAGGTCGCCTCGGGCCTCGGAGCCCCTGCCAGCAGGTTGGCATCCCTGGGCTGAAAATCCGTGGGCGGCACAAAGTCCAACGCGAATGAGGCCGCAAAGGCACCTCGCGGCAGGCCACCCAGAATCACCAAGGGTTGCGGGTCACTCTCCCTTCCAGGCTTATGCCAAACCCGGATTTCCTCTGTGCGCAATCGGTCGCTGCGCTTTCCCGTGGAAAGGAAGAATTCAGCATTCAAGGACCAGCAGGGCTGATCGCCCACCCAAAGGGCCTGATCGCGCGGCCATTCCCGCTTTCGAGTGAGTTCTTGGAAGGCCTTTAGGGAGGGGTCGCGGTCCGTGCCAAAAATGGATTTGGCGCGCAGCAGGGCGTCATCCGTCGAGAGCAGCAGATATTCCCGCACCAGCTCGAATAGCGGCGAAGTGGCCAGGTACTGCGCGAGATCGCGGTTCGTTTCGATTTCCGAAGCCAGCGCTTTCAGGCGCCAGGGATTGTCGCTCCCTCGGCTCAACTCCGTATATAGCGTGGTGCTGCGATCCAACTCCAGGAGGCCACGCCAGTGTTTGGCCAGCTCTTCCTTGCCGGTTTCGATGTGATAATCCGTGGGTTTGAGCCCCAGGCTTTGATCGAAGATCCGCTGCTGGAAGGTCACAGTTTGTCGGTGATCCAGATGCAGCATGGAGGCGGTTGATCTCACGTCACGGGTGCTGGCAAACAGCTTGTTGCGTCGGTTTTCTTCGTTATCGTCAATGCTCAGCAAGCGTTTTTTGGCCCAGGCCCATTCCTTTGCAAAATCATCAAGATTTTCAGGAAGCGTTAGGCCGAAATTGGATTCCTCCACGGTCAAAGGAGCCGCGGGAAAAGCCTCCAAGGCACCGGCCACATAGCGCGCCGCAGCGGCATCGGCTTGGCGCTCGAATGCGAAGCGATCTTCCAGTTTTCGTAAATTTCCCAACTTGTTTTTGCGGCTCCCCACGTTTCCAAACATGACGGCCAAACTGTGCAGCGCCGTGAGCCGATCGTCTCGATCCTTGCTCTGGGCCAACTTCTGCAAGCGCTCCACCAAACCCGCCTCCTTGGCGGCTGCCTCGCTCATTTTCGCTTGCTCCAGGTTGCCCTGAGCCAGCAACAGATCATCGGCTTGAGTGCGCAACTGCACCAAAATGCGCTGGTATTCATCCAGCGTCAGGGCCGCCAACCGGAAATCCTTATCTCGGGCCGTGGCTTGGCGCAGGGCCGCGAGGGCCGGTTCCACTTGCTTGGCGTCGTATAGCCGCAGCCCGCGACCAAAGGTGCGGAAGGCTTCGTAATCGGCGGTGTGCACTTTGGCCACTTCGGCGCGCTCCTTGGGCAACAGCTTCACACCCATGGCGGCGATGAGGCGATTCACCAGGTCCTTCTCCAATTCGAAGAAGGCCTCCTTCTCTCCTTCGATGGCAGCGGCCACTATCACCTCGGCGGTATCGGCACGCAGCAACCGGGTATCCAGCCGCATACGCACACCCACCACGGTGCAACGCCCCACCAGCAGATGCGTGGCTCCCAGCAATTTCCCAACCCGGGCGATGGTGGCCGGATCGACCGCACCGCTCAGGCCCAATTCCTGTTCCGCCATCACATCCTTAAGGCGTCCGCGCTCCAAGAGGCGTAGGCCTGGAACGTTGGCAAGATCGGTGATCACCATGGCCTGTAGGGCTGTTCCCGCTTCCGCTTGTTCCGCTCCCTGACCGCCCTCGAAGGGCATCACCGCGATGCGAGGGCGCTCAGCCTTGGGGGCTTGGGCCAAAAGGACCGCAGGGGCCAAAAGGAGCAGGGTCGATAGGAGGCGCATAACTCTAAACTTTATCGCTGTGCAACGCGGGTAACAGCCTT
>JAUYFW010000318.1 GCA_030690835.1 Sulfurimicrobium sp.
GACATGATCATCAGCTTGTGGGCGGCGTCGATGCCCTCGATGTCGAAGGTCGGGTCGGCTTCGGCGTAACCGAGTTCCTGAGCTTGTTTCAGCACGGTATCGAACGCCAGGCCCTTGTCGCGCATCTCGGACAGGATGAAGTTGGTGGTGCCGTTGATGATGCCGGCGATCCATTCGATGCGGTTGGCCGACAAGCCTTCGCGCAACGCCTTGATGACCGGGATGCCGCCCGCCACGGCGGCTTCGAACGCCACCATCACGCCCTTGTCCTGCGCCGCCTTGAAAATCTCGTTGCCATGCACCGCCAGCAGCGCCTTGTTGGCGGTAACGACATGCTTGCCGTTGGCGATGGCCTGCAACACCAGATCCTTGGCCAGGGTACAGCCGCCGATCAGTTCCACCACGATGTCGATGTCGGGATTGTTCACCACGTCCAGCGGGTTGGTGGTGATGGCCAGTTCGTCAATCTCAGACTCGCGAAGCGAGCCTGCGTCCCTCTCTCCCTTTGGGAGAGAGTTAGGAGTGAGGGTAGCGCTCCCGGCAAATTTGCGCGCCTTTTCCAGGTCGCGCACGGCGGCCATGGTGACGCGGATTTCACGGCCGGCGCGGCGGGTGATTTCACTGGCGTTGCGGCGCAATACCGTGAGCGTGCCGCCGCCGACAGTGCCGAGTCCTAACAAACCTACATTGATGGGTTTCATATGCGTTATTAATTCCATTACTAAATTTAAGCCACAGAGATCACAGAGAACACAGAGTCAGCGAGGGGTTTCCCTCTGTGATCTCTGTGCCCTCTGTGGCTCTAATAATCAAGACCCATGACGCTTGCGGTACAGCTCAAGGAAATGCGCAATGCGGCCGATGGCTTCCTGCAGGTCGTCCACGTTGGGCAGAAAGACCACGCGGAAGTGATCCGGTGTCGGCCAGTTAAAGCCCGTGCCCTGTACCAGCAGCACTTTCTCTTCAAGCAACAACTCCAGGATGAAATCCTGGTCGTTGTCGATCGGATACATTTTCGGATCGAGTCGCGGGAACAAATACATCGCGCCTTGCGGCTTGGTACAGGTGACGCCGGGAATGTCGGTCAACATCTTGTGCGCCAGGTCGCGCTGGCGGCACAGGCGGCCGGTTGGCGCGACCAGATCATCGATGCTTTGATAGCCGCCGAGGGCGGTCTGAATCGCATACTGGGCGGGCGCGTTGGAGCACAGGCGCATCGAGGCCAGCATGGTGAGGCCCTCGGTGTAATCCCTGGCGTGGCGCTTCTCGCCCGACACGATCAGCCAGCCGGCGCGATAGCCTGCAGCGCGGTAATTCTTGGACAGGCCGTTGAAGGTCACGAACAGCACATCGTCCGCCAGGGAAGCGATGGAAGTGTGCTGCGCGCCGTCGTACAGCACCTTGTCGTAAATTTCGTCGGCGTAAATAATCAACTGGTGCTGGCGGGCGATCTCGACAATTTCCCGCAGCAATTCCACCGGATACAGCGCACCGGTCGGGTTATTGGGGTTGATCAGCACGATGGCGCGGGTATTGGGCGTGATCTTGCCGCGAATATCGTCGAGGTCGGGGAACCAGCCGGCCTGCTCGTCGCAGATATAGTGGCGCGGCGTGCCGCCCGCCAGCGTCACGGCGGCCGTCCACAGGGGATAATCCGGCGCCGGAACCAGCACTTCATCGCCGTTGTTGAGCAAGGCCTGCATCGCCATCACGATCAGCTCGGACACGCCGTTGCCGATATAGATGTCTTCCATCTGCACGTCGCGGATGTTCTTCTGCTGGGTGTAGTGCATCACCGCCTTGCGCGCGGAAAACAGCCCCTTGGAGTCGGTATAGCCGGAAGCGTTGGGCAGGTTGATGATGACGTCGTGAACGATCTCTTCCGGCGTTTCGAAGCCGAATTGCGCGGGATTACCGATATTCAGCTTGATGATGCGGTGGCCATCCTCTTCCATCTGGCGCGCGCGCGCCAGCACCGGGCCACGGATGTCGTAGCAGACATTGTTGAGCTTGGTGGATTTGAGTACGGGCTGCACGGCTGGATCCTTATGTCTCTTCTGGGTTTCGCTGCTGGCATTCGCGACACGGAATGTGCCTTGAGCCAAAAAGGCTATAATCTTACAAGACCGCGCCACTCCCCGCAATTGCCGCAATTGGAACAACCTCGATGAAACTACACCTGCAGACCGCCAGCGGCACACATCTCTTTACTTCCTATGGCCCGGACCATGTCGCCGTCAACGGCATACGCCACGAGCAAAGCCTGATCGTGCTGCCCGAACAAGTCATCAAGGAATGGCAAGCGGCGGAAGCGAAGCTGCTGACAGCCGAGCATTTTGCCGCACTGGCGGGCCTGGAACTGGAAATTCTGCTACTCGGCACCGGCGCCAAACTATGCTTCCCCTCCCCGCGCCTGATTCACGCCATGGCGCAACAAGGCATCGGGCTGGAAGTGATGGATACTTTCGCCGCCTGCCGCACCTACAATATTCTTGCGGCGGAAGGTCGTAAAGTTGCGGCGGCGCTGTTCATGTAGCTATCAGCTATCAGCTATCAGCTGACGGCTGACGGCTGACGGCTGATAACGGAAGAATATCGCGAAAATCCCTGATCGCCACAAAATCCCCCACATCCTTGTCCGGTTGACGCGTATCGGGCCGGTAAACCGCCAGCAGGTGCTTGATGCCATAATCCCGTGCCGAGCGTAGTACCGGCAGGCTGTCATCCACCAATACGGTGGCCTCTGGCGCGAATGCCTCGACCGCCTGCAGCTTGTGCCAGAACTCGGGATGCTCCTTGGGCACGCCGATGTCGTGGGCGCAAATCACCGCGTCGAAATAGCCGCCCAGGCGGGTTCTCTCCATTTTCAATGCCAGGCTTTTATGGTGGGCGTTGGTGACCAGAACGACCCTTTTCCCCGTCCCGCGCAATGCGGCGAGAAAGTCCACCACGTGGGGGTGCACGGCGATGAGATGCGACACTTCTTCCTTCAAGCGGGCGATGTCCAGTTGCAGTTCGCGGCTCCAGTAATCCACGCAGTACCAGTTCATGGTGCCCGCCACCCTGTCGTAGCGCGGGGCAAGTTCGTCCCTGGCGGCGTCATGGCTCAAGCCGTGCTGCTCCGCATAACGTTGCGGCACATGCGTCAGCCAGAAGTGATTGTCGAAATGGAGGTCGAGCAGCGTACCGTCCATGTCCAGGAAAACGCTTTGAATGCCGGCCCAGTCAAGCATGGTCAAATCGCCTCCAGGTGCTCGCGTTCAGGAGTAGCCTCTTCCACGCCGGGAAACACCTCATGCATGTCAACCCAGAATGTGCTGCCGCGCCCTACTACACTGGAAACACCCACGCTACCACCCATCAGTTCCATCATCCGCTTCACTATCGCCAGCCCGACGCCGGTGCCCTGCACATCCGTATCGTCAGCATCGAGGCGATTGAAAGGCAGGAATAGCTCATCCAGCATGCTATCGGGTATGCCGGGGCCGGTGTCGCTCACGCTCACGCGCAGCAGTCCGCCCGGTATTTGCTCGCATTTCAGGGAGATTTCCCCGCCCTGGCGGTTGTATTTCACCGCATTGGAAAGATAGTTGAGAAGAACCTGTTTCAGGCGGGTGTGATTGGCGCGAACATGATGGGTCATGCAAGGCGATATCTCGTCGTTGATCAGTATCCGGCGTTCCGCCGCCAGCGGCGTAATCAGGCCGATGCATTCCCTCACCACTTCGGCAAGCAGGAGGTCGGTCATTTGTACCTGCATCTTGCCGGCTTCTATGCGCGCCAGGTCGAGCACTTCATTCACCAGTTCCAGCAGATGCCACCCGGCCTTGGTGATCTGTTCCACGTTTTCCAACTGGGAAATCGTTAGCGGCTCTTGCGTATCGCTTTCCAGCAACTGACCGAAACCGAGAATCGCGTTGAGAGGCGTGCGCAACTC
>JAUYFW010000319.1 GCA_030690835.1 Sulfurimicrobium sp.
TTGTTTATGAGGACCTGCGTGTCAAGAATTATTCTCCAACATCCGAATTTTATTTGGCACCCAATCTAAGTTACCATTAAGGATTCCGAAATCTTCATCTTCCAAGCCAAACCATGACCTGTGAACTGACCAGTACGCCCAATCCCCTGCTGACCGAACTCCCCCCCCTTGGCATGGATGCCGCCAATCTGGCGCTGGATTTCCGCCAGTACTTCCACCACACCCTGGGTCGTGACCAGCATGGCACCCCGCCACACTGTTTTTACACCGCGCTGGCCATGACGCTGCGCGATCGCCTGGTGGAGCGCTGGAAGGCGACCGATGCCGCTTATGCCGCGAGCCAGTGCAAGCGCACCTATTATCTTTCGCTGGAATTCCTCATGGGGCGGGCGCTCTCCAATGCCATGCTCAACCTGGGCGTGACGGACAGCACCAGCGAGGCGCTCGGCAAGCTCGGCTTGCTGATGGAGGAGGTGGCCGAGGAGGAGCACGATGCCGGTCTTGGCAACGGCGGCCTGGGCCGCCTTGCAGCTTGTTTTCTCGATAGTTGCGCCACCTTGCAACTGCCGGTGACGGGCTATGGCATCCGCTACGAATACGGCATGTTCCGTCAGCACATTGAAGACGGCTACCAGGTTGAAGAGCCCGACCACTGGCTGCGCAACGGCAATCCCTGGGAGCTGGAGCGGCCCGAGTACACCCAGCGCATCCAGTTCGGCGGGCGCTGTGATTATTACCACGATACCGACAAAAAAATGCGCGTGCGCTGGGTGGACAGTCGCGATGTGCTCGCCGTGCCTTATGATATTCCGGTGCCGGGTTACCAGAACGGCACCGTCAATACCCTGCGCCTGTGGAAAGCCGCTGCGACGGACGAGTTCGACCTGAATGAATTCAATGCCGGCAGTTACACTGAAGCGGTGGCGGCCAAGAACGCCGCCGAGCATATTTCCATGGTGCTCTATCCCAACGATGCGAGCGAAAACGGCAAGGAACTGCGCCTGCGCCAGCAATATTTCCTCGCCTCCGCCAGCCTGCAGGACGTGTTGTTCCAGTGGACGCGCGATCATGGCGATGATTTCAGCCAGTTTTCCGACAGGGTCTGTTTCCAGCTCAACGATACCCATCCCACCTGCTCGGTGGCGGAACTGATGCGGCTGCTGATGGACGATTATGGCCTGGAGTGGGCCCCCGCGTGGCGGATCGTGTCCCGCACCATGGCCTACACCAACCACACCCTGTTGCCGGAAGCGCTCGAGAAATGGCCGGTGCGCATGTTCCGCAGCCTGCTGCCGCGCCTGATGGACATCATTTTCGAAATCAACACCGGCTTCCTGAATGAAGTGTCGCGGCGCTGGCCGGGCGATGTCGCGCGCCGGGCGCGCATGTCCATCATCGAGGAGGGGCCGGAGCCGCAGGTGCGCATGGCCTATCTGGCCGTGGTGGCGGGGTTTTCCGTCAACGGCGTGGCCGAGTTGCATTCCGAACTGTTGCAGCAGGACTTGTTCAGCGATTTCTACCAATTGTGGCCGCACAAATTCAACAACAAAACCAACGGCGTGACCCAGCGTCGCTGGCTGGCGTCGAGCAATCCGGCATTGAGCGAACTGATCAGCGATACCATCGGCGAAGCTTGGGTGACCGACCTGCAACAGTTGCGCAAGCTCATTCCCTTTTCCGGCAATGCCGAATTCCGCGCCAAGTGGCGCGCAGTGAAGCAGGATAACAAGCTGCGCCTGGCCGCCCTGGTGCAGGCCGACTGCGGCGTGGCGTTCGATGTCGATGCAATGTTCGACGTACAGGTCAAACGCATCCACGAATACAAGCGCCAATTGCTCAATATTCTGCATGTGATCCACCTTTACGACCGCATCAAGCGCGGCGATACGGCTGACTGGACGCCGCGCTGCGTGCTCATCGGTGGCAAGGCCGCACCGGGCTACGCGATGGCCAAATCCATCATCAAGCTGGCTTGCAACGTGGCGCGGGTGGTTAACTCCGACCCGGCTTGCGACGGCCTGCTCAAGATGGCCTATCTGCCGAATTATCGCGTCACGGCGATGGAGGTGGTGAGTCCCGGCACGGACCTGTCGGAGCAGATTTCAACCGCCGGCAAGGAGGCTTCCGGCACCGGCAACATGAAGTTCATGATCAACGGGGCGTTGACCATCGGCACCCTGGATGGCGCCAATATCGAGATCCGGGAAGAGGCGGGCGAGGACAATTTCTTCCTTTTCGGCCTCACCGCCGCGGAGGTGGAAGCGCACCGCCGCGGCTACAACCCGCAGGCGGTGATCGCGGCGGACCCGGATTTGCGGCGCGTGATGCAACTGCTCGAATCAGGGCATTTCAACCCTTCCGAACCGGGTATTTTCGACGGCATCATTCGTTCGCTCACCGTTTATGGCGATTACTGGATGATCGTGGCGGATTTCAGCAGCTACGTCGAGGCGCAACGCCAGGCCGCGGCGGCTTTCCGCGATGAGGAGCGCTGGACGCGCATGAGCATTATCAATAGCGCCACCAGCGGCAAGTTTTCCAGCGACCGCACCATTCAAGAATATAACTCGGAGATCTGGCACCTCACGCCGATTGCCGCCAACGGTCATGGCAAAAGCGCCACACCCGATTATGAAACTCGCCATGACCGTTTCCCCCACCCCTGCCCTCCCCCAACCCATCCCTATCCTAACCTTCCCCTTGAAGGGGAAGGGACGATTGCCCTTCCTCCCGCAAGCGGGGGGAAGTTGGAAGGGGGGACGGGAGAGGGGGACGCAGGCTCGCTTCGCGAGTTTCAAGTTGACCGACTGGGAGAAGGCGCATGATCATCCCTTTCCGTGCCATGTTTCTGGCGGTGCTGGCATGCTGCGTCGGCGTGCTGGGGTTCGGGCTGTATCTGCAGCATGGTTTGCACCTCGAACCCTGCCCGCTGTGCATCCTGCAGCGCATGGCGTTTCTGGCTATTGGCTTGACGGCATTGCTGGCCTTTCTGCTGAACCCCGGGATCGTGGGCAGAATGTTTTTCGGTCTGCTGATTGCGCTTTTTTCCGCAGTCGGCGCGGCGGTGGCAGGCCGCAATATCTGGCTGCAGCATCTGCCTCCCGACAAGGTGCCGGAATGCGGACCAGGCCTGGACTATCTGATGGACACCTTCCCCCTCATCAAGGCGTTGCCGATGGTGCTGCAAGGATCGGGGGAATGCGCCAAGGTGGCGTGGACGATGCTGGGCCTGTCCATTCCGGCCTGGGCGCTGGGCTGGTTCCTGGTGTTCCTGATGGCCGGGGTGGCGGCGCTGTTCCTGCGCGAGCGGGTTAAAGGTCGTTGATGACAGCGGTGATGGTATCGCTGTGTATTTCGTGTCCTTCCTTGGCGGCTTCGAGAATTTTCACCACTTCGCGTGCCTCGGCGAGATTGGTGCAGGAATAGATTTCCGCCCCGCTGAACTGTTTGCGGAAGCGTTCGATGGCCCGCTGATGCGAATGGGTTAATACCGCCACTGCATGAACTTCCGGCTTGTAGCCGTACTGCAGGCCGGTGACCAGGTAAACCTGATTATCTTCGATCATTTTTTCCGCTTCCGTTGAATAAAGCGAACAATTTATTGAAGTTTTGTTGCAGTAGCATGACACTCGCGCCGCGAGCCTTCGTCCCCCTCTCCCGCATGCGGGGGAGGGCAGGGGTGGGGGAAACGGTCAGGGCGAGTTTCATGACCGGGGCTGGCACTTTTGCCATGACCGTTAGCATGACAGGATGATTATATGACTGAACCCATCAGGCTTTCCAAGCTCATGTCGCAACTGGGGCTGTGCTCGCGCCGCGAAGCCGATTCCTATATCGAGCGCGGACTGGTATTCGTGGACGGCATCAAGGTCACGGAGCTGGGCACCAAGGTGCTGCCGTCACAGACCGTGACGCTGGGGCATGGCGCCAAGGCGCAACAGGCCAGCCGCGTCACCATTCTGCTGCACAAGCCGGTGGGCTACGTTTCCGCTCAGCCGGAAAAAGGCCATCAGGCCGCGGTGACGTTGATCAACAAGGCGAGCCATTACAAGAGCGACACCTCGGCGCAGCAGTTCGATCCCTCGCAACTGTTCGGCCTGGCGCCGGCCGGACGCCTCGATATCGATTCCCAGGGCTTGCTGGTGCTGACCCAGGATGGCCGCATCGCCAAGCAGTTGATCGGTGCCGATTCGCTGATCGAAAAGGAATACCTGGTGCGCGTGCAGGGCAAACTGGACGAGGCCGGACTGGAACGCCTCAATCACGGCCTGAGTCTGGACGGCGAAGCGCTCAAGCCGGCGAAAGTGACGTGGCAGAACGCCGAGCAGTTGCGCTTCATCCTCAAGGAAGGCAAGAAGCGCCAGATTCGCCGCATGTGCGAACTGGTGGGGCTGCGGGTGGCCGGCCTGAAACGTGTGCGCATCGGCAAAATCAAGCTGGGCGATTTGCCGCCGGGGCAGTGGCGCTATCTGCAGGAGGGGGAGGCGTTTTGAACTCAGCTTATCCGTTAGAACCAAACCACCGCTGTAGGAGCGGCGCCAACCCTCTCTCCAACTCTCTCCCACAGGGAGAGAGAGCGATCGTCCCTTCCCCTTCAAGGGGAAGGTTAGGATGGGGATGGGAGTTGGCCGCGATTTACGGTCGCATTCGCGCCGAGGGCGGCGCTCCTACATGCACGTGCATCCCAATGGACAATCTGGGTTGAAGGTACTTGGCCTTGCCGGCTGGTCCGGTAGCGGCAAAACCACCTTGCTGGAAAAGCTGATTCCGCTCTTCGTCGCGCATGGCCTTCGGGTTGCCACCATCAAGCAGACGCATCACGACGTCGATCTCGACCAGCCCGGCAAGGATTCATACCGCCACCGTGCGGCCGGCGCGAGCGAGGTGTTGCTGACATCGTCCAGCCGCTGGGTGCTGCTGCATGAATTGCGCGATGAGGCGGAACCCGCCCTGGCGCAGCACTTGGCGCGGCTTTCGCCCTGCGACCTGGTGCTGGTCGAAGGCTTCAAGCAGGAAGCGATTCCCAAGCTGGAAATTTATCGCCCCATCAACGGCAAGCCATTGTTATATCCCCAAGACCCTCATATCATCGCCATTGCCAGCGACGAGCCCCAGAAGGGACCGTTGCCCCGGCTTGATCTCAACGACCCGGCCGCGATTGCCGGCTTTATTTTGCGCCATCTGGATCTGAAAAATGAGTGAACCCAAGAAAATGCTGAATGCCGACGAGGCGCTCGAACTGCTGCTCGGCCATGTCCGCCCCATTACCGAGGTGGAACGCATCCATACCACCCACGCGCTGGGCCGGGTGCTGGCGCAACCGCTGTTGTCCAGCGTCACCGTGCCGCCGCTGGACAACAGCGCCATGGACGGTTATGCCGTGGCCTGCGCCGACTTGACGCCGGGCGGCGAGACGCGTCTCAAGGTCGCCCAGCGCATTCCCGCCGGTAGTGTGGGGCATGCCCTGGAGCGCGGTACGGCGGCGCGCATCTTTACCGGTGCGCCAGTGCCATCCGGGGCGGATGCGGTGGTGATGCAGGAGGACTGCGCGGTGGAGGGGGATGAAGTGATCATCCGTGCCGTGGCCAAGCCGGGAGCAAACATCCGCCGCGCCGGCGAGGACATTGCCGCCGGCAGCGAGGTATTGTCCGCCGGCGTCAAAATGCGGCCCCAGGAAATGGGGCTGATCGCCTCGATCGGACTGGCCGACGTGCCGGTCTATCGCAAGCTGCGCGTCGCGCTGTTTTTTACCGGCGACGAAATCGTCATGCCGGGCGAGCAGCTGGAAGAGGGCGAAATCTACAACTCCAACCGCTACACCTTGCTCGGCCTGCTCGAAGGCATGGGCTGCCGCGTGGCGGATTTCGGCATCGTGCCGGACAGCCTGGAGGCGACGGTGGAGGTGCTCAAGCAGGCCTGGCACGAGGCGGACCTGATCATTACCAGTGGCGGCGTGTCGGAGGGAGAGGAGGATTACGTCAAGGCCGCTGTGGAGCGCACCGGCAAGCTCGACATGTGGAAAGTGGCGATGAAACCGGGCAAGCCTATCGCCTACGGCACGGTGCACGACACGCCGTTCATCGGCCTGCCGGGCAACCCGGTTTCGGCCTTCGCCACCTTCTGCCTGTTCGTGCGCCCTTTCATCCTGCGCTGCCAGGGTGTGGAAAAGGTGACGCCGCGCAGCTACTTGCTGCCGGCCGCTTTCGACCGGAGCAAAGTCGGCAATCGGCGCGAATTCGTGCGCGCCCGGCTGGAGCCTCAGGCGGACGGCACGCCGGGTGTCGCCATCTATCCCAACCAGGGTTCCGGCGTACTGACCTCGGCGGTGTGGGGCGAGGGTCTGGCGGAAATCCGCGAGGGCTCGACCGTGGCGCGCGGCGAGCGGATCAAGTTCACACCATTTTCGGAATTGCTGGGTTAATCATGCTGACACTCATGTATTTTGCACGCTTGCGCGAGGCGCTGGGCGTGTCCTCGGAGCGGGTCGATCTGCCTGCTGATGTGCGGGATGTCGCCGGCTTGACCGCCTGGCTGCGCAACCGAGGCGATTCCTGGGAAGCCGAACTTGCGCCGGGGCGCGCGTTCCGCGTCGCGGTGAACCAGGACATGGCCGAGGGTGCGACCGTGCTCAAGGATGGCGACGAGATCGCCATCTTCCCGCCGGTCACCGGGGGCTGACATGACCGTTCGGGTACAGCAGGAAGATTTCGACCTCGGCGCTGAACTGCTCGCGCTACGCCAGGGCAATCCCAAAATCGGCGCCATCGCCAGCTTTCTCGGCTTGGTGCGCGACATCAATGAAGGCGATTCCGTTGCCGGCATGAGACTGGAACATTACCCCGGCATGACCGAAAAGGCGCTGGAACGCATCGTCGAACAGGCCAGTACGCGCTGGGATATTTTCGACGCCCTGGTGATTCATCGTGTCGGCGACCTCAAGCCGACCGACCAGATCGTGCTGGTGGCGGTGACCGGCGCGCACCGCGGCGAGGCGTTCGCCGCCTGCGAATTTATCATGGATTACCTCAAGACCCAGGCGCCGTTCTGGAAGCGCGAGCAGACGCCATCCGGCACGCGCTGGGTGGATGCGCGCGAAAGCGATGAAAAAGCGGCGGAGCGCTGGGGGGGCGAGTAGTCAGTCAGGTTGAATTTCAGGATGTAGGTCGGGCGTCCCCGCCGAGAGCGGCAGCTAAAGCTGCTCGATCTGGCGAGAAAACCCGACCTACGATAGTGATATTTCATGCTGACTGTCTGTCGGAGAGGTGGGGCAACTGTTTTGCCGGCCTCAAGTATAGTTTTATGGCCATGGAAATCTATTTGGTCGCTCACCTAATGGAATAGGTAGTTTCACCTATTGAATAGCGGTAAATTTGGCTAGATGATGTTTCCGTGAGAAATTTGCCGAGAACGGCAGGAGTGCCCGCGGTTCGAGAGAATCGCGCCTGTCGGAGCAGAATGCGGGCATCATTAAAGAGAGGCGGGTTTTGAACCCAGATTATCCCGGCAAGAGATTTCGGCCATGACCCTGTTATCTCCGGAAAAGCTCCCTCGCCCCATCCGGAGGATCGTTCCCTATATTCCGCTATTGGTCTTCGTCACGATCGCGGTACTGTTAGCCGGAATAAGCTTCCAGACATTTCGCCAGATCGAAACGCTGATCGTGAGCGATAAACTACATGATCTGGGTGCAATTGCCGACTTGAGGGCCAAGCAGATCGGCGCCTGGCAAAAGACGCAAATACGACAGGGAGAATCCTTCCGGAATGGAAATTTGCTCTCGGACGAATTCGATCGCTGGTTGCGGCAAGGGGCCCCGTCGGACATGCGCAAGCAAAGGATTCAGGAGATGCTGGCCGGCATTCTGCGCCTGGAAGCTTACCAAGACATCTCGCTGTTCGACAGTCAGGGCCTGGTCAGAATATCGACCACCGGGAGGCAGCGGCAGAACACGGAAGACGCGGCACTGGCGATGGAAGCGATGCGCAGCCGAAAGGTGGCGATGTCTGACATCCACGTAAGCGAGAATAATGCCGGCGAGATCAGGATCGACCTGGTCGCTCCGCTGGTCGTTGTCGATGGGAACGGAGGACAGGTCGTGGGTGCGGTGATATTCCGGATCGACCCGCACCAGTTCCTCTATCCGCTGCTGCAGGAATGGCCAACGCCAAGCCCAAGCGCCGAGACAGCGCTGGTCAGACGGGACGGCAACGATATTCTGTTCCTCAACGAGCTGCGCCATCTAAAGGGCAGCGCGCTTTCCTTGCGCATTCCGCTGGCGGCGTTCACTTTGCCGTCCGCGATGGCGGCCCTCGGCAAGACAAGTGCCATGGACGGGTTCGATTATCGCGGCGTTGCGGTGGTCTCGGAGATGCGCAAGGTTCCCGGAACCAACTGGTTCGTGATAAGCAAGGTCGACAAGGATGAACTCCTTGCCCCGGTCACCCGGCTCGAACAGTGGTCATTATCCCTGGGCCTGGCTTTTACCCTGCTCGGCGGCATACTGCTATTCGTCTGGCTCAAGGCAAACCACACGCGCCACAAATTCCTCAAGGAGCAGCACGCTGCCGCGGTCGAGCGCGAAATGCTGCTCAAGCATTTCGAGTACCTGACCAAGTACGCCAGTGACGTTATTTTTGTGGCCGACGCGTCCGGCAGGATTATCGAGGCCAACGAGCGTGCCATGGAAGTCTATGGCTATACGCGCGAGGAATTTCTGCACATGCAAGTTCGGGATTTTCGCGATCCTGCCGAGGACCCCGCCATTGTCAAGGAACAGACAGAACGGCTCGCGGAACTTGGCGAATTACGCTACCAGTCCGTAAACAGGCGCAAGGATGGCACCACCCTCTGCGTGGAAGTCAGCGCCCGTTACATCGAGGTGCAAGGCGCCAAATATATGCAGGCCATCATCCGCGATATAACGGACCAGAAACTGTTCGAGGAAATGCGCACGGAGATCGAACGCATCGGGCGGATCAATATAGTCGGTGAAATGGCATCCGGCCTGGCCCATGAATTAAGTCAGCCGCTCGGTGCCGCCAGCATTTACCTGGATGGTTGCCTGAACCGCATGGCGGAAAATGACTGGGATCGGGAGAAACTCCGCAACGCGGTCAGGCAGGCCCATGCCCAGACTCAGCGGGCGGGCAGGATCATCAGTCACCTCAAGGAATTGATGCGGAAGCAGGGGCGCCAGCGCGATATGACAGACATCAATTTAGTCATAAAGGACAGTTCCTGCAGCAGGAACTTAACAGGCATTCCGTCGCGCTTATCCACGATTTTTCCGATTTGCCCCTGACCAGTGTGAACAGGATCGAAATCGAGCAGGTATTGCTCAATCTCATGAAAAATGCCATTGATGCCATGTCGTCCCAGGCGCGGCGCGAGTTGCGGCTGGCCACGCGCCTCATTAAAAGCGGAATGATCATGGTCACGGTAAGCGATACGGGAACGGGTATTCCTCGGGACGAACTGGACAAGGTATTCAACCCGTTTCAGACGACAAAACAAAATGGACTCGGCCTTGGCCTGAGCATATGCCGATCGCTGATAGAGAATTACGGCGGGCGAATCTGGGCGGAACAGAGGAGTGATTGCGGAATGGAATTCAATTTTACGCTTCCTGTCGTGGTGATGTATGAGTGAGATCGGCTTGCAAGCGACGGTTTTTGTCGTGGACGACGACGCAGCCATGCGCGACTCCATGCATTGGCTGCTCGAATCGGTAAGCCTTGCTGCACGGATGTTCAGTTCCGCGAACGATTTTCTGAGCGCCGGCGATCTGTGCCAGCCAGGCTGCATCTTGCTGGATGTACGCATGCCGGGCATGAGCGGCATGGAGCTCCTGGAACAACTGAAAGACCATGGCATCCTGCAGCCCGTGATCATCATTACCGGGCATGGCGATGTGCCCATGGCGGTTCGGGCGCTCAAGCACGGCGCATTCGATTTCATCCAGAAGCCCTTCAACGGCCAGGAACTGCTGGACCGGGTGAATGCCGCTCTCAAGCTGGACCGGGAAAATCGTCAGCACCATAAAGAGATTGAAGGTCTGCGCAGCCATTTCGATATTTTGACAGTCCGCGAACGGGAAATCATGGAACTCGTCGTGGCCGGATATTCGAGCAAGATCATCGGAAAAAAACTCGGCATCAGTTCGAGGACAGTGGATATCCACCGCTCCAATATCATGAAGAAACTCGATGTCCGGTCCATTGCCGAACTGGTCCAGTGCCGGCTGGCGCTGGATTTGGCATAGCTTATCCCGGATTACCAAAAGACTTGTGAGCGCCGTCTTTATTCTCCTGGAATAGGTATTTGTTCATATTGATAAGCCGCTGAATTCACTACATGATATTCCTCAAGCCATAGTGGGAATATCCTGTAGTCGAAGCAGCTTATGAAGGGGAACGCAATGCATGCGGAATCTATTGAGGAGAGCAGGCAGCCTTGTCCGCCCGCGCCTAAAATCAAGCCCATGAAAGGCTCTGGCCAGGCATTTTGTGCCGTGGCATGTGAGCAAGCAGGTGGCACTGCGGCGTGTGCTTCTCTGCACGAATTGCGACGCCTGTCGGCCCAACTACTGACAATTCAGGAGAGCGAACGGCAGCGCATCGCCACGGATCTGCATGACGGGCTCGGACAGTCGTTGACGCTGATCCGCCTGGCGCTGGAGGATGTGACCGGCCTGCTGGCCGCGAACGCGCACAGCGAGGCGGGGGAGTCGCTACAGAAGTTGAAACTAAAGGTTCAGGATGCGTTCGGTGAGCTACGCCGCGTTGCCATGGATCTGCGTCCCTCGACGCTCGATGATCTCGGTATCCTTGCCACCCTGTCGTGGTTCTTCCGCGAGTTTGAAAGCGCTTGTCGCGGTATTAAAATCGAGAAGCATCTCCTGGTCCAGGAGAGCAACATCCCCGTTCCGCTCAAGATAACGATATTCCGTATCCTGCAGGAAGCGGTCAGCAACATCGTCAAGCACGCCAAGGCCGACCACATCCGGGTGAGCCTCATGAAGACCGGTGACGTGCTGCATCTCTCGGTCGAGGATAACGGTCAGGGATTCGACCCGGCTGGGCGGGACAACTATTGCCCCCTCGACAAGGGCCTCGGACTCGTGAGCATGAAAGAGCGCGCGAAATTTTCCGGGGGCACTTACCGGATCGAGTCCGCCGTCGGCAAGGGCACGCGGATATTCGTTTCCTGGTCGTGCGGGTAGCCCGGCCCATCGTCTTTCCATCCATGGCGCCAATAACCGTTGCGCCCCGTCTGCTTGATTTTATACATCGCCATGTCCGCATGGTTGAGCAGGTCGTCGGCTTCACTTCCATCTTCTGGAAAAATGCTGAGTCCGATGCTGGCCGTGACCTGCAAGGCATTACCCTCGACATACACGGGTGTGGCGTAGCTATCGAGAAATTTTCTGGCGACATTGATGGCGGCATCGGCATGTGGAATGGCCGGGAGGATGACGGTAAATTCATCGCCGCCCAGCCTCGCAAGCGTGTCGCCATCGCGCAGACAGCCTTTCATGCGCTCCGTGACCGCCATGAGCAAGGCGTCGCCGAAACGGTGCCCCAGCGTATCGTTGATCTGCTTGAAGTGGTCGAGATCGACGAACATCACTGCCAGCAGATGTTTGTCGCGCCGCGCCTGGGATATGGAAAGGCCGAGGCGGTCGAGGAACAGGCGCCGGTTGGGCAGCCCGGTCAGGCCATCGTAATAGGCCAGATAGTGCAGTCGTTCCAGAATGTGTTCCTGAGTATGGGCGTCGGAAAAAATGCCGACATAGTTCGTCACGCCTTGTTTGGCATTCTTCACGGCACTGATGCTCAGCCACTCAGGGTAAATTTCGCCGCTCTTGTTCCGGTTCCAGACTTCGCCCTTCCATTGCCCCTGTTTATCCAGGATAGCCCACATTTCCTGGTAGAAACTCTCGTCATGACGGCCTGATTGGAGCATGGCCGGAGTTTTTCCTATCGCTTCGTGCTTGCTGTATCCGGTGGATTTTTCAAAGGCCGGATTGACCGAGAGAATAATGTGCTGCGCATCGGTAATGATGATGCCCTCCGCCGCGCTCTCGATTACGCGAGAAGCCAGGCTGGACGCTTGTTCAGCCCTTCTGACGGTGCTCAGATCGGTCATTACCGTGCGGCACACGCGCGGCTGGCCGGAGCCTTTCGCTGCCACGCTTTCCAGACGTATTTCGCACAGGGCACCGCCGGGTGTTCTGAGCGTCAACTCGACGCTGGCTTTAGTGCTGGTATGGAATGCCTGGTTCAGGTGTTCGAGAAACAGCGGTCTTTCGTTCTCCGCAAGCCAGGCGATGAATGGCTTGCCGAGCATGTGTGCGTGATCTCTGCCCAGCATGGCGGCGCCGCTCAGGTTGATTTCCAGGGTAAGTCCATGGTCGTCCAGGGTGAGATAGCCGACGGGAGCCGACTCGAAGAGATCGGTATAACGGGAGCGCGCCTCTTCCAGCAAGCGCTGCGTCTCCTGCAGTTCGAGCTTGCATGTCTCGATTTCGGCCAGATGAAGCAGGCATGGATGACCCGTCCCCGGCTCGCTCGAATGGTGCGTTTTTTTAACCGTGAGCATGTAGGCCTAATATATGACTAATCAGGGATAACGCTGAGGAATCGATTTTAACGCGTGGGGTTCTGCTGATTAAATGGGCAAAAGCACTACTTCCATTATGAGAAAACAACTGTAGTTTGCCCTCATCCATTCCATTACCCTCGCAATGCATCTGTTAACCGGGGGATTCATGGGTCGTGGCAAGTATTTCCCCCTGCCGGAAAATACCGTCAATACTGTATAAACCAATACAGTCATTAACCCAGAGAAGACTTGAGCCCATAGTGTTAATGTCGATCAAGAGAAAGTCCGCCAAGGCTGGAGAGGAGCATGGATAAAAAATATCGCCTGCTGATTGCAGAAGACCACACGCTGCTGAGAGCGGGCTTGCGGGCGTTACTGTCGCAGGAAGCGGATATCGAGATTGTCGGCGAGGCGGACAATGGGCGCGATGCCATTCAGGCGGTGGGCGCGCTGTCGCCGCACCTGGTGCTGATGGACCTGACCATGCCGGGCATGAATGGCATCGAAGCCATACGCGACATCAAGCGGCGCTATCCGGAGACGCGGGTGCTGGTATTGACCATCCACAAGACCGACGAATACATCCACGAAAGCCTGCGCGCGGGCGCTGACGGCTATATTCTCAAGGATGCGACGCACGACGAATTGCGCGTGGCGGTGCGCAGCGTGCTGAACGGCAAGACCTATCTGAGCCCCGACATAGCGGCGAAAGTGATAAACGGCTACCTCGGTACGGGGCATGCCACGACCGCATCGAGCCCGTGGGACACGCTGACGCAGCGCGAGCGGGAAGTGCTGAAGCTGGTGGCCGAGGGGCACCCGAACAAATATATCGCCGATTATTACTGCCTGAGCGTCAAGACGGTGGAAAAGCACCGCTCCAACCTGATGAAAAAGCTCGACTTGCACAATGCGGCCATGCTGACCGCTTATGCGATCGAGAAGGGGCTGCTGGCTTAGTAGGCAGTCAGGTGAAATGCCGCAAATTGTAGGTCGGGATTTATCCCGATATTTCGGGCTGAAGCCCGACCTACATCCCTGATTCAACGTGACGACGATTGCTACCCCTGTTCGACTATTTCCTGGCTCCTTCCGGGCCACGTTGCATGCAGCGTTACACCTCCGGCCTGGTCCCGCGTGACCGAGAATACTCCATACGACAAAGTCGTGCGTTCGCGCATTTCGGCAAAACGCAGGTGTGGATCAGGAGTAATATCCGGGCGCACGGACGGCTCCGG
>JAUYFW010000342.1 GCA_030690835.1 Sulfurimicrobium sp.
GGATAAAGATGCTGGTCAAGCACGGCTTCATGCCTGCCTCCGCCACCGCTTAACCGCTCACATCACTCGCCGTTCTTCGCTCAGGCTTGCGACAGGCCAGAATTTGTTACGTCCAGCGGGTGGTGTCTTTCACGCTAAAGCGACACCGCCGATTCCCGCAATTGTCCCTGTTTCGAAAAGTACATGGTACGCCGGCATCGCTTCTGGCCGTTTTCCGAAGGCTGTAAAAATCGGGAATACTCGCGGCACCTTCTGGCGTGCAAAAGACATAGCCGCCCTGATTGCTTCGGTCTAGGTGGCGACCATGACCGACAAAATAAAAGGGGCCAGCGCTTGCGACGCTGAACCCCTCAATAATTCCAAACTCAATGCCGCAATTCTACCCCATCCAAACACGCTACGCTGGCAAATCCTCGCCGCCTTCCAGGTCGGCGAGCGCCTGACTTCCCTCGAAGCATGGCAACGCTTCGGAGCATCCCGGCTTTCCGCCGATGTTCACGCCCTGAGACATGCAGGCCACCTGATCCAATCCGAAATGATCGAGGTCACGGCAAAGAACGGGCGCACAGCAAAAGTGGCGCAGTACTGGATGGCACAGGAGGCAGAATAATGGCACAAAACCGTCCTCCTCCAGCATTCCAGGAATACGCTGCCGCGACGATGGCAAGCACACATTACCGCGTCATGTCTCTTGCAGAGCGTGGCCTAATGTACTCCATGCGGCTCGAATGCTGGGTGAACACAGGCCTACCAGAAAACCCCGCAACGATTGCCAAGATATTGGGGTTTAGCTTCGAAGATGTCAAAGCGGCATTGCCGGGGGTAATGCCGCTATTCGCAAATCATGGCGGAATGATTATTTGTCCTGAACTGGAAGATTACCGCGCCCACCTCAAAGGCATCCGTGAAAAGCAATCCAACGGTGGAAAGCGTGGAGCCGAAATAACCAACTCCAAGCAACCAACAGAAAGAAAAGATGGCGCGAGTGACTCGGCGGGTGACTCGGCGGGTGACTCGCGGCTAACCCGTCGGGTAACTGACGGGTCTTTAGTAAAGCCCAGTCCAGTTCATTTAAATCAAAACCAGCAATCAGGAAGCGGCATTGCTATTGACCCATGGTTAGAGGATTTCGATTCCACACCGTTTGAGGTAGCACACAGCACAACACCAGACGCCTATAAAAAAGCCAGCGGCAAATAACCAGCAAGGAGGAAGAACCATGAGCACGAAACAAAACGAAATCAGACCCATGTTTAAGCCAAACGGCAACGGCTACGACATTACGCCGCCAGGAGTCCTGCTATTGCTTGCCGATGCGGTGCATGGCGACCCTTCCGAGTCAACAGCAGAAGGCAAGGAAAAAGCAGGATGGGTAATCGACGCAATCCTGAGCGCAGCCTATCGTGGCGGATTTTTCCAGGGTGATGTTCTCCATACGTTGCTGGCGCGCAATCAGCCTGACCGCCGAATGTTTGCGATGGCACAAGCTGCTTGCGACGCAGCCGGTCCTGCCGCCATTGCCAGCATCTTTTCCAGGATGAAACTGTCATGAACACACTTGGCGCAGACCTCACTACCATATTCGAAGGATTCAAAGCCGATCCGGCATTCCTGGCATTCTGGGACCGTGAAGAATCAGAGCAAGCACTCCAGCAGTATCAGCAGGCCGTCGTCGCTGACGCAGAACTGTTTTACCAGACCGTTATGACCTATGCCGCAAGCGACGGCACCGGGCGCGCTTATCGTGCCATCGAACGGGCGACCTCCAAGGCAGTCAGAAACGGCTTGGACCGTTCGTTAATCGGAGCGCTGCCGTTACTCAGTAACGCGAAACGTAGGGACGACGATAAAACACACAGCGCCCTTTTAGGGTTATGCCTGGCCGTTGCTGCCTTTGCCGAACCAGGACAAATGGCGCGCCTACTTGCTGGGAGTGTGTGGCGGCAAAAACTGGACAGAGTTATGGCCGTGGTGCTTTTCCAGCCGTTTCAGAGGTCGTGACGCCACAATTCAAAACAGCCCGAAACGGCGCGTAATCGCCCCATAACCGATAGGAAACATGCGATGGAATTAAGGCAAATTGACGGACGGAATTTCATTGTCCAGGCCCAGGGCAAGCGTGAGCACGTTCGAACAGTTGCCGAGTTTATCGGCATTGCAGAGCGCACCATCCGAGAAAGACGCGCAGCGGCAGAGGATTGCCGCGACGACATCATCGACGCACAGAACCAACTTGAAGCCGCCTTGCTTGTGGGCGATTCAGCCGAAGAAATCCGCGAACTCAGATCAAAGGTTGCCGGACTTCGAGAGATTGAAGCCGGGTTTCATGCCGACACAGCAGAGGCGGAAACGTCCATTAAGCGCGCCCTGGCTCTTGTTGACGACCACGACACAGACAAGATCAAGCAAGCTGACGCAGACCGCCTAGAAGCCCTTACAACCCCATTTGATGCAGTCCTGAAGGAGCACGCGCAATGACCGCCGAAACCGTAGCCGTAGCCCGCCGCCTCAGTAATGAGGCCACCGCCGCGCACCAGGCAGCAGTCGATAAGGAACAGGCCGTTCGTGGACGCATTGCCGAGTCTCAAAAGCGGCAGGCTGAAATCACTGGCAAGCGCCTTGATGGCACAGCGACCGAAGCCGACACGGCAGAGTTTGCCGCACTGGCTGGTGATGTTGCTGCACTCCAGGCCATGCTGATTGCTGCCGAGCAAAGCACCGTTGCAGCCGATCCACGCGAAGCACAGGACGCACTCCGCGCCGCAGAGAATATGCACCAGCGCGAGCAAGACGAATTGGCTTTCAATTTACTGACCGAGCAAGCCGCGAAGCTGGAAGATGCCTTGCTACGTTGTGTCACCGATTTGCACGGAATTGGCCGGAAGCTGGGCCGCGTCTCGTTGGTTATGTCCTGGCGACCGACGCAGCGCCTTGCCCGCGCCGTTTCTCAAGGAGTCTTGTGATGGCAGCCGCTACAACCGGACGGATCAAGTCTGGCTCTACCGTCAATCGTGAGCTTCGCCGCACGCTCAACGTGTACGCCCCGGCACTGGCTGAAAAGGCACTTGCTAAGGCGCTGGGTGGCGATTCCACGGCGATGCTGGCCTGTAGCAATCTACTGTTGGCAGCCAATCAACCGGAGGTGAAAAAATGAAGCACGGACACGCCGACCTCCTCGACACTCTGAGCCAGTACACCAAGACCCGGCGCTCCACTCTCAAAAAGGCGATGCCGGTAATTTTTCTCGCCAGCAAGCGCGCCAGTCTGGCAGTGCTTCGCAAGTCTGTTGCCTTGTTCATCCGCAAGAAGCCTTGCTCCAAATGACCGCGACCAGATCAATCCAGTTTTCCCGGCATGTGCTGGGACGCCGCCCCGGCGCTTCCTCCTTTGTCGCATGGGGCGGCACCTTTTTTTGAGTGATGACGATGCAGCTTAAACCACCAAAACAGCACGACGACCAGGAGCGAATCCGATCAGATACGGCGCATGATGTTCGTATCGGCGGACAAGCCAAGGTTTCCATTGGCGGCATGTCAACCGCGAATGTTAAAGTTATTTTCATCGGCAAAGCGGGCATCACCACCGAGGACAAAAAAGGCCGCCGGTACAAATTTATCTGGGAACACGTCATCGGTCCGACCGGAGCAGAACCAGACGACATGCACGAGGCCGCCAGCCCGAAGGACGACAGGCCGGAGAAAACCCGCCCGAGTGCCGCAAAGGGTGGCGATAGTAGCGCCCCCCTCACCAAGGCACTGCATTCAGCGCAGACCCCACCGCCACACCGCGCCTTACACCCCGGCGATTCTGTTTATTTCGCGGACCAACACGATCAAGCACAGCATGGCCTTGTCGCCTCAGTAGGCAAGCATGGCGTGATGATCGACGCCCAGGACGACAACGGCAAGACCACCAGCCACAAGGTTCTTCATGGGAAAATTATCGGCCACCGCAAACGCGCCGAACGTAAGTTCGTGCTTCTCGACAAAGGCGAGGACGGCAGCATTGCCGTTGATGAACAGGGTAAGCGGGTTTTTCTTCGTGGCAATGTGGACGAGCATATCCAAGCGCCGGAGGAAATGAGCAAGGCGCTCACCGGCACGCTTGAACACGCAGACGATGCGCGCCTGATGGCGATTGCACAGGCCGCCATGGCACCGATGCAAACAGCCATGGCAGCAATGCAGGCGCAGCACCGGCAGACAGTTGACCACCTCACAGCACTGGTGGCCGCCGCCATTGGCCGACCGCTTCCAGAAATCCGGCTGCAACTACCCGAACAGCCGCCCGCCAATGTTGCCATAGACGTGCATGTCCCTGAGCAACCCGCGCCCGTAGTGCATGTTGCCGCGCCACATATCAACGTGGAAACGCCCGCGCCCATCGTGAACGTCACCATTCCGCCAAAGAAAACCATAACCGAGATTGAGCGCGACCGGGACGGCAACATCACACGCGCTACTCAAAAGGATATGGCCCCATGAGCGCAAAAATAAGCCCAATCGCAAAGCACGGGGTTTTGATCCAAATTGGCCAGACGGAGGACGATGACCGCGTTTTCCTTGAGGGCGGTGTTTCCTTCCGCCTGTTGTCGGTGATTGACCAGCTACGCGATGAAGTATTCGAACGGCTGAAATCTAGCCTTCCGCAGCGCCCCGCCACCCCGCACGATCCGAGCTTGGACTATGGCACACGCGCCCAACCTTGAAAGCCTGCTGAAATCCTTTGCCACCGACGGCAGCGGCATTGTTCAGTTTGACGCCGACGGCAGCATCGGGATTGACTCCAGCATGATCGACACGATTCTAACGGAGCCGCGCCTGGCGATTCACGCCCGCCGCCTTGGAATTAGAGTAGCCGTTCCAGGCATAACCGACGCCCCAGAATCACGCATCCTGCTTGACGCACTGGCGCATGACCTGGACGCCACCGAGGAACTACACGCGCTACTGCTGGAAATCGTCGGCGCTGTTCGGTCCAGCCAGACCGAGCCGCCCGAAACCATGCTTTTCAAGTCGCTATCATTGCTCCACATCCTGCCGTTTGTCCCATCCTTATCGGTTGGCGCAGTTGCTTGCCTGCATGAACCAGACGACCTACGCCGCCGCGCCGAAACGGCCAGTTGTCTTACGGCATCAATCCGGGCCGGATCCCTCAAGGCTCATCACCAGGATGGCGTGCTTGTTATCCAGCGCGCGGATTATTCCGCTTACCCCGGACGACTCAAGGGCAGCATGTTTTTATCGGCCTGGACTGGCGATCTACCAACTGCAATTTGGGATTGATTAAACAATGCCCTGGAAAAAAGGCGAATCCGGCAACGCAAAGGGCAGGAAGCCGGGATTAACAGCACGTGGCAGATTCAGGAAACAGGTTGATGCCGCACTCCCGGAAATCGTCGGCAACGTCCTGCAGGCCGCTTTGTCTGGTGACATGCAGGCCACGCGGCTGATATTAGACCGTTGCATCCCGGTATTGAAGGCGACCGACGACCACATCACCCTACCCCTGCCACCCGGCGACCTTGCCACCCAGGGTGAAGCCGTCATTCAGGCCACAACAACCGGCGCACTCACCCCTGAGCAGGCCCGCAACCTCATGGGCCTGTTGACCTCCCAGGCGCAGCTTGCCGAATTGGGGGAGATTTCAACCCGTCTCGAAGCCATCGAGGCATGGCTACACGACAAAAAATAAGGAGAAACTGATATGGCAACCCACACAAAACGAATTTTGTCCCAGGCTGAAACGGCAATGAACTTGCAACCCAGAACACAAATCCTACCACCGGAAGAAATCGAGCGACGCGCAAGGCTGGGGCTTTCCAGAGACCTCAGTGGCACGCCTAAAGACTCTCGAATTATTGGCGACATGTTCAATGGCGTTTTTCCAGAAAACGCGACACAGGATGATATTGACTGGTTCAATGAGGTCAACCAAATACTTGAGGATTCCTGTTAATGGCCGTCAACAGGCACCGACTGGCCGCGCTGGAAAAGCAAATGCGCACGACACGGCACTTCGGCATCCGATCCGCTACCGACGAACGGCTTTGCAAAATTCTCGGATTTGGCCCGGACGTTTCCGACGGACAGCTTGAGGCGATTATTAATCGACGAAGCAGAACACACTGAACCCCATCAGGCACACAACGGAATTCGCCACACATGAGCATAATCAAGATTCAGTTTGACCTAACCGGCCTGAGCCAGTTAAACGCCGCGATTGAACAGGCCGTCGATAAGGCAGTCGAGCGGCTTGCTATCCAGACCGGCAAGAATTGGGCAGAGGCGATCTACGCCGCCGACATCCCGAAGGACCAGCAACACGAATACGCCCGAACCCTGAAGGTAGAGCGAGCAGGCCCGGCGCATTTCGTTGTGTCGGCCGATTACGATAAAGCCCATCAAATCGAGAACGGACGCCCGGCACGCGACCTGAAACAGATGCTTCAGACCTCGCAAAAGACGCGCAGGTTCAAGAACGGGAAGAAGTACCTCGTTATCCCTTTCCGTCAAAATACGCCCGGCGAAGGTGCGCTTGCACAGGACATGTCGGCAGCGGCCTATAAAAAGGCGAAATTTCTCTCCCCCTCGGCTGTTTCCAGTATCGGCAGCAGGCTATCAGCGACCGGCGCAACGGTTCCTCAGTCTGCTTACATATGGGGCGGCAGGCTACCGGCTGGTCTTACTCCAAAGTTGAAGCCCGGCCATGCAACTGATATTCATGCGGGCATGGTGAAAATGCGGGATGGTAAGAGCGACAAAGCGGCGGGATATTTGACGTTCCGTGTCATGAGCGAGGGGCAAACCGGGAAGTGGTTAGTTCCTGTTAAGCCGGGCTTGCATATCGCGGAAGGTGTTGCAAATCGAATGCAGATGAAGGCTGGGGCTTATGTGGAAGCGCTGGTGGCCTCAATGTTGTCATGAGCCTGACCGTTACGGCGTAACGGACAAGAGGCGAATGACGGCCCTGGTCGTCAGCAAGGTAACAAAATTATTTTTGACGGTATATTTGACGGTACAAAAATAATCAACAAAACGTAGAACAGCCATTGAAGCCATCCTCAAACCACTGTTTCATGCCGACATTCGCACCATTAGAATCAAGCACTTAGCCCGACTCACAAAGTCGGGCTTTTTGCTGCCCAGTTTTAATTGCTCCCCTGTTGCGCCAGACTTGATCAATAACGGTAGTGTGGGGAGGTGTGTTATTTGCATTACCTGTCCGTGCTCAACACCCGCAAGCGCGCCGTGATGGGGCTGGAAATCAGCGTCGAGGCGCTATCCGGCAGCCGCGCCGACAAGCGCATGGCGGAGCTGGCGCGCCAGGCCGTTCCCGCCGTCGAGGCTGCGCTGTTCGACTTGATGGATGCGGCGGGCAAGGGGTTCTCGGTGCTGGAAATACTCTGGGACACCGGCGCCGGACAATGGCTGCCGCGCGAGCTGGTATGGCGCGACCCGCGCTGGTTCCAGTTCGACCGTGTGGATGGCCGCACCCTGCTGCTGCGCGACGATTACAACGCCCTGGGTAACCCGCTGCCGCCCTACAAGTTCGTGCGCCACCTGGCCAGCGTCAAATCCGGCCTGCCGGTGCGGGGCGGCATCGCCCGTGCGGCGGCATGGTCCTACCTGTTCCAGAATTACGCTATCAAGGATTGGGTGGTGTTCGCCGAGGTATTCGGCCAGCCCATTCGGCTGGGAAAATACGAGGATGGCTCCACCAGCCCGGAACAAATCCAGATCCTGCTCGACGCGCTGCGCGCCATCGGCACAGACGCGGCCGCCGCTATTCCCAAGAGCATGGAAATCGAGCTGGTCAGCTCCAGCAGCCGCGCCAGCGCGGACATCTACGAGCGCCTGGCGCAGTACATGGATGCGCAAATCAGCAAGCTGGTGCTGGGCCAGACCCTGACTACCGAAACCGGCAATGGCGGTGGCGGGTCTTACGCATTGGGCAAGGTCCACAACGAGGTGCGTTACGACATCCTGCATTCTGACTGCCGCCAGATCACCGCGACGCTCAACCGCGACCTGGTGCGCCCGCTGATCAACCTGAATTTCGGGCCGCAGGCGCAATACCCGAAACTGGTGATCCGCTTTGACGAGCCGGAAGACCTCGCCGCGCTATCCGATAACCTTGCCAAGGTGGTGCCGCTGGGTGTGCCTGTGCCGGTCAAGTGGGCGTTGGATAAATACGGGATACCCGAGGCGCAGGATGGCGAGGCGCTGCTGGGGCAGTCCGCTACGCCGGATGTAGCGCCTTCCGCCCAACGTTCCGCCCATGCCATGAGCCAGGATCAGGACGCCATGACCGCAGGGGTTATACCCGTCGCGAGTGGCGGCATAGCCGCTCACACGGACGCCATCGATGCGCTGTCCGCAGCCATGTCTGGCGACTGGAAAGAAGTGATCGCGCCCATGACCGATCCTGTCCAGGCCGCCCTGGATGAATCCCACGCCAACGGCGAAACAGCCGAGCAGTTCCTCGCCCGTCTGCCGGAATTGCTGCAAAGCATGGACCCCGTAGCGCTTACCGAGCAGCTCGCCCGCTCCGCCTTTGCCGCCCGCCTCATGGGCGAGGCCGGCATCGATGTAGGGGCGAATTCATTCGCCGGCGCGTCACTGGCGAATGAATTCGCCCCTACCAAATGAATTCGCCCCAGCTCCTCGCCCAGCTCTCCGTCCTCCCCCCCGAGGAGGCGGTGAAATACATGCAGCAGCGCGGCCTGCTGACCCAGACCTTCGACTGGCGCGACTTATGGCACGAGGAGCACGCCACCCAGTTCACCGTCTCGCGCCTGGCGCGGCTCGACCTGATGCAGGCCATATATGACGGTATTACACTAAGTGTAAAGGGGGAGTTAGGCCGCCGCGACTTCCTGCGCGGCATCAAGGATATGCTGATCACTGAAGGCTGGTGGGGCGAAAAATCCGTCATCGACCCCAAAACCGGCGAGCTGGTCACCACCAAATTCGATGCAAACCGGCTGAAACTCATCTACGACGTCAACACCCGCCAAGCCTACGCCGCCGGGCAATGGCAGCGCATCGAGCGCAACCAGGCCACCAGCCCCTATATAAGGTACATCACCAAGCGCGACGAGCGCGTGCGCGCCAGCCACCGGGGCTGGGACAACCTCACCCTGCCGGTCGACCATCCTTTCTGGCACGCCCACACCCCGCCCAACGGCTGGCGCTGCCGCTGCCGCATCACCACCCTGAGCCAGGAAGAATACGACCAGGGGCTCTCCCCCACCGGCCAGGCGCTGGTCAAGGAGGCGCCGGCGGAGGAGTGGGTCAACTGGGAGAACAAGCGCAGCGGCGAGGTGATGCAGACGCCCAAGGGGGTCGATCCGGGGTTTGCTTACAATCCGGGCAAGGCGGGGGCGCGAGAAGCAGCGCTGAATCAGGCGGTACAGGACAAGCTGGATCGGGCGGAAAACCTCAATGGCGCATCGCCGCGAGCGCTGTGGAACCGGGTCGTATCGGAACTTGCGCCAAGCGAAATCATGAAAATGAAAAACCTCGATCCGGCATTGCTGGATAACATTGGCGCGGTAAAGGGCGCGGAGTACTATATCAGCCAGATCAGGCCTGCCATCCTGCATGAAATCGCCCAGGGCGGCCTACCGGGATCGGCGGCGCTCAAGCACGAAATAGCCGAGGTCGCGGCGCTTCGCCTGGCAGGTCTGAACATTTACGAGAATTCCGATATTGAGAAGATTGTTGCCGCATTTGGCGCTGCCGAAAAGACCTTTGACCCTGCCGCGCATATTCCGTGGCACTTGGCGGCGCTCAAGGCCGAGCTGGAATATGTCAGGGACACGCTCAAGGGTAAAGTGTTGATAAGCCTTGGCGAGGCAGCACGTATTGCCTACCCAGGCATGTCGGAAGCGGCCGAATTAAAAATGTTTTTCGAGCTTTCCGCGTTAGGCGAAAAGATGCCGGACTTATTGCGCGAGGAGGTCGCCAATGCGCTACAGAATTAGACGCCTGTTATCGGACGGGCATACCGTTGGCGGTTTTGTCGTGTTTCGCGGCAAGGTTTCCGCCGTCATGCTGGTGGAGTGTTTTTACGAGACACCGAGATACAACCCTTGGCCTCCCGTCTCCGATCTGGAAAGCGCGGATAGGTCTTCCGTGGCTGTCGAGGTATTGAGTAAGTATCCACGGATAGAGATAGGCGGGATAGAAGAAACCCCCGATCTTCCAGACGCCACGCCGGACTGGAAGCCCGCATGGATAGCAATCACAAAATGGTTTGGTGCGAGAGAAAAGACATGACCACCCCCATCACCATCGAAATCGACAGCCGCAGCGTCATGGACGCGCTCAACCAGCTGCGGCGCCGTGGCCAGGACATGCGCCAGGTGATGGATAAAATTGGCCAGCGCATGGAAGCGCGCGTCTCGGCCCGCTTCGAAACCAAGAAAGACCCCAACGTCCAAGCCTGGTCGCCCTGGAAGCCCGCCACCCTAAAGAGCTACCCCAAGGACGGAAACAGCACTTTGCTGGACCGTACAGGCGACATGTTGGACGGCCTCAACCATCATTCAGACGCGAATAGCGTCACGGTTGGCTTTGACGATCCATATGCGTTTTTCCACGAGCACGGAACAAAGCACATGGAGCGCCGCGGCATGCTCCTGGCAGACCCTGATTCCGGCACGCTCGGTCAGGAAGACGAGCGCGACATCCTGGAGCTATTGCGCGGCTATTTTGCAGGTTCGTGATGGTGATTTTTCTTGTTTGTTTCGATTTTTTTGTATTTCACTATGCGAAAGTGTTTTTATTTATTGTTACCCTGTTTCCTCCCGCTTAATCCTTGATAATCCCATTTATCTCACGCACCCCTTTGTGATTATCTCATCCCCCATCATTATTCACACGATCAAAAAACACGGAGGGGAAAGCGAGATACTGCGGGGGCAAGAGGCTATTTCTCCCGATGATATAGCGCTTTTCCATATCTTGTTCAATGCGGCTGAATTGAAGATTGGCGATCCTTCAGTGGCGCGTGATGGAACAAAGCTAATAGAGGGAATCGTGAGCTTTGGCGGTTATCTTTATACCGTCATTGCCAAAGTGAGAAGGATGTTTGTCGTGCCGTTTACAATGCACAAGCGTAAGCTGAAATGAAAAAGCCGCACTGCCTGATGCATTCGCTTTCGCGCCCCCAGGCCCAACGTCCGAAACGTCGTGCGGCTTGGTTGAAATATAGGGCAACACTGTGAGGATGTCAAGAAAGGAACGGTTATGTGCCAGAACATAGAAGACTTCAATCGCGGCTGCGCGCTAATCCTGGCAAGGCTGTACTCGAATTTCCCGGAGCCGGTATTTATTCACATCGATCAGCTCGACCGTGAAGCCGACACCATGGGCGAAGCGCATTGGCGTTTTTTGCAGAGCCGTGTCTTAGGCAAGGAAGTTACAGTTGCTCAATTCAGTTCATGAACGCTTAGACACGGCAGGTTGGCTCACAACGCACTGACGCCACCATCATAGACAAAGTTTGAAGGAATGTGAGCGATGGAAAATCTACACAAACTAGTGTCACGTCACGCATAACATGTCGTATATATTGTGCTAGTCTTCCGTCATCTTTTTCAAGACGGCGAGGGCTTTCCAATGAAGCTTTACAAAGTGACGCTGCAGACGGATGAAAGGGAGGGTTTGGAGGCCAT
>JAUYFW010000344.1 GCA_030690835.1 Sulfurimicrobium sp.
ATATATTTTCCGGCGGCGGATATGATTTTTTCGCGTGAGGGGGGATTCTCCATGATTTCAACCAGGGCATCCGACGCATCCTGCCGGTCTTTCGCGACACGCAGAAGCCCTTCATCTGCTATCTCCCGGCCAACCCATGAAAAATTATCCCAGGACGGGCCTATGACCGGAGTTATTCCGCAGGTTAATGCTTCAAGAAAATTCTGGCCGCCGAGAGGCGCAAGGCTCCCTCCAACAAATGCCGCTCCTGCGTATTTGTATGCATGAACAAGCTCTCCGAAAGTATCCCAGAGTATTACGCTCCCTTTTACGGCGCGTTCCGCGGTATTTGTCCTGAGAGCCCATTTGATATTCATCCGATCCAGGGCATCACTCCAGTGTTTGATTCTATGCATATGCCTGGGGAACAGACCTATAACCGTTTCAGGTTTTCTTTTAAGGATATCGAGGATGATTTTTTCGACAAGATGCTCTTCTTTTTCCCTGACCGAACCAAGCACTATAAACGGGGTATCTCGTGCTATGATTTTTTCGAGAGGATTTTGAAAGCCGGACTCAGTATCGTTATTGCCGAACCTGTCGAATTTTATGTTCGGCATAACTTTGACCATTTCACTTCCGAAAAGTTTCCCGAAGCGGTCGGCATCTTCTTTCGATATCGCATATATCATATCCGGTTTGATCGAATTCCAGAACGATTTCCAGAGGAGGTACCTTTTCAGGCTTCTTCCGGTCATCCTTCCGTTGATTATGATCGTTTGGCATCCGTATTTTTTCAGGGCATGAAGATGTCCCGGCCACATTTCCGATTCCAAAAGGATCATAACCTTTGGATTGATGTTTTTTACGGCCTTTTCCATTACGGCAGGCTGATCGAAAGGGTAGAAGGATGCATGGCCAATAATGTTGTTTTCACGTGGGACTGCATTTATGGAGCGTTGAAGAATATCAACACCCTGTCTGGTTCCGGATGTCAGCAAAACTTTGACCGGCCTGTCGTGTTTAAATTTATTAATAATTGCTTCAGCCAGATAAGCTTCACCTGCTGATGCGGCCTGTATCCAGATATCGGCTTTTGAAGGCGCACTCTTTTTTAAAGTCCGCTGATCAAAACCTTCAGCAAGTCTTTTGTTTAAACGCAGAACAGGCATGGTCATTTTCCAGCACAGATCATATATGAAAAAAGCGGATTTTATCAAAAAGCCCTGCAGCATATGCTTCTCACCCGTTATGATTCCTTAAAATCACAAATATTACCCCTGAATCCTTTTATGTTAATCGGCAAAAAAGAAGCGGCACCAAGCAAGCGTTTTTCCTCGCTGCCAATAAGATACAATGCGGAGAGTGCGTTTGCAAGGCGCTCAACACCTTTTTCGGTTTTAATTATGCCATTTCCCAAGATCATCAAGAAATTCCGATGCCGGCTTAACGCCCGTTACGAGCAGATGATCCCGAGCACGGGTGCATGCAACATAAAGAAGGTGACGTTCCGTATTGTAGACCTCTTCCAGATCCGTATCTTCTGCCGCCGTTTCGATCCTCTCCTGCATGGGAATAACTTCATCATCACAGGCCATTATAACAACAGCACGGAACTCCAGACCTTTGGCAAGATGCATGGTGCTGATGGAAACGCAGCCGTTCTTTGTTTCAACATTCTCATCAAGCACTATAAACGGGAGCCCGGCATGCTCAACCGCTGCATGCGCCCTTTCCAGCTCGGCTGCGGAACGGACGAAAACACCCATTTCGTGGGGGATCACACCTTCTTTCCTGCGCTCTAAAAGCCATGTACCAACCGTTTTAATTTCGTCTTCCCGGCTGTCTAAAACAAAAATAGCAGGCGACTGCCCGTTGAATACCGAAATTGTGTTCCGCCGGTCTTCCACGTTGCCGTCAGCATCGGTCAATTCAGTCCCTAACAGCCGGTCGGCCTGCATTCTGATTTGATGTGATGTCCTGTAATTGATTCGCAATGTCCTTGAACGCCCCCGGACATCAATTCCAAGCGCTTTCCAGGAAAAGGGCTGCTGGAAGATCCTCTGGCCAAGGTCTCCGGCAAAGAAAAGACCGTTGGATTGTCCGCTACCAAGAGCAGCAAGAAACCTCAACCGGGCTACGCCAATGTCCTGGGCCTCGTCAACTACAGTAAAGTCGAAAGGCGAATGTTTGCTTCCAGCAAGATGAGATGACAATCGGGTGAACATACCGGAATAGGTAACCAGATTTTGTTCTTTCAGTTTGGAGCGGACTATATCAATAATCGACCAGAGCACGGTTCTCTGTTGTTCCGGCAGTCGCTTTTTACGGCCCAGTCTTGTTACATCACGATAGGCTTCCCAGGTATCCAACTGCCAGGCATCAACTATTTGTTCCCATTCTGTAAGCAGGAAATGAAGGCTGAACTTGTGGCCTTTGATGTTCCCGGATGCCTCTTGAAGAGACTCTCTTATCCATTCTCTGGTTGCAAGATTCAGGCGGCCGAAGTTAGCCTCATAGAGTCGTTTGCCGATACCGTCAACGGGATGCACTTCAAGCCGTTCTCCAATACGTGGTTCGTTGCCGATCAACCTTCTGAGCTTTGTTCGTAAAGCATTGGCCAATGTTTCGGAAAAAGTGGTGAGAAGCACCCGTGTATCGGGGTTGGTGCGGGCCAGAAAGACGGCGCGATGTAGGGCGACAATAGTCTTTCCTGTGCCGGCAGAACCGGAAACACGTGCGGGACCACTGTATTCCCGTTCCACCTCCCGGCGTTGTGCCGGATGAAGGAAGATACTCCATTTCTCCCAGGGATATTCCAGGGCGCGTTCCAATTCTTCGATATTGTTCATCACCCGGAACCGGCGCTGTGCGTCAGGGTGATCGAACGGATTTGCAGCGGCAACTGCTTGTACAACCTTCGGTGTTGCCCCGGTAGCCAGATTCAGCAATGCCTCGGCTGCCTCGCCCGGGAGATGCTGTGCCAAATCGAGTATGGTGTCTTCATCGGCTTTGCGAACATCATTCAACCATTCGGCCGGAACGCCATAACTGAGCAAAACTTCTTCAGCTACAGATTCGAACAGGGCCGGTTTTTGCCGGGCCATTTGTTCGACCTCTACATATTTGGGAATGATAATTTCTTTTACCGTTTCCCGTATCTCCACCAACTGGGCCGCGCCGGTCTTCGGATGGATTTCCATTTTACGCCGCTCAGCCCAGCGGTAAGCGTCGTCGTGGTGGCCGACGTAACACAGGAGCAGGCTTCTGTCGGACTTGTGGACAATCATCCGCACTTCGTCACTGACCCGAACCGACCATAAATTCTTGTCCCTGGCTTTGTCGAGCCGGTGAAAGCTCATGCCAGGATTTGCCGGGTTCAACTGAAGATCAAAGGCCGTGGTCTTGATGGCTTTTTGATCCTGGTCTGGCAGTTTGGCAAGGCTGTCGGTAAATGTGTCAGCGATAAGGAGTTGCGTGAATCTGTTTATATTATTGACCTCTTCCATACAATCTGTGTTGCGGCAAGTCATGGTAGATGCTGCAAAAATCTTCCCTAAATATGGAGAAAAACATGGTAGATGATGAAAGGACGTTCTTCTAAGTCGTGATGGGTTTCATCAACAGGGTTGTCAGGCAGGATGCTTGATCGTGAAAGCTGTTCTGGAAATTTGAGTTTGAGTTCCATCGCTTTTTTTCGCACAGCCTTATCAATATCCGAACGGGCAACGTCTATTTTCACATCAAATACATACCCTAACATGGCAGCGGCTTGCATATAAGGAGAATACTGTCCTGTAATAAAACGCATCATTCCATCACTTACATATGCTGCACTTCCGGGGATTACCTTACCCTCGGAAGAAAGAAACCGTAATCTTTTAGCTTCAATAGGGAAGTATACTTCGTAGCCAAGTGCACAAGAAACAAAGAGATCAATTTCACCTGTGTGGGTGTCTAAATCAAGCTCGGTGGAAATAATTTCAGGTTTCAGGTGAATACCAAGTGGCCCGTCCCTAAATGTAGGTATTATCACCAACCGTCTATAGAGCCGTCGGGTGATCCAGTCTTCCCTATCATTTTCCGCTCTTTTGCGAAGAGTTTCTCCAGCCTGGAAGAGGGACGTCAGAATAGAGGGAATATGTTGTTGCGGAAATAGCTTTTTGAAAGCCTTGGCGTCGGCTCTCATTAATCTTCCCTGCCGGCCAAAGCGATTTCGCCATAGATTCTTGCTGCGTCGTTCAGTGCAGCAGTACGTGTCCAATTCAAGAGGATATCGGGACGAATGATATGTATTTGATCTCCTTGAAAAAGGAGAATATCACGTTCGTACAGCAAGGTTCCTCGTCTCTGGGCGACATTCCCATAGAATTCTTTTAAGATTTTAGCCAGATTCGCGGTAATAGCCTTTTTCTGATAAGTCTCTTCCGAGCGGGAGATGTTGAGTGTAACCATCGCCAGACCAGTTTGGTCGTCCATGCCCCCTTTTGCAATAAGGCGATGCGCCGAACCCTCAACTTCAGCCCATTTATTCAAGGTTTCAGTTAGTGTGTCTGCATAGGCTTTAAGACCCTGATCGGCATAAGGCTTGACAGTCGAGTCTTTTATATGATCGAGTGTTACAGTTTTGGGAGTTCTCCATGTTGTGGGGGTTGAGCTGGGCTCAAAAACGTGAATCGTATCCTCGACAAGCATGATTTCCTGTTCTGTAAGCCCGAAGTAGTTATAGATTAAAAGATCCAGTTCACTTTGCAGTTTGGCGACACACTTTTTTCGTTCGCAGATCCACTTTTTGGTGACATCTTCTTCCTTTGTATCATCAAATAGAGATCTCTTTGCACCATCTTCCAACAGTTTTTTTAGGCGTTCTTTCAATCCGTTCCGAGCTTGACCAACTTTCTGAACGACTTGTTTCACAATATGACTGGCTTGTGGTGAAATGAAAGCATCTTCCGGCAATGGGAAAGGTATGCGTAGGAGTTCGCCAAGATGTACCTGATCTCTTTCCGTCCCCCAGTTGGCTGAAGTATGAAATAGGAAATACCTAGCTAAATTGGATCTCAAGTATGCTGTAAGGAATATCAACAGATCAGCGTCTTTATAAGGGCCAGTGATTGCTCTCAGAGCATCCTCAAAAAGCACGTCAAAATCACAATACGCTACTTTCCCAAATCCCTTGCTGACCAGGACTAACGGCGCTTTAAACAGTTTTTTACTTGGAGCGCGCCGTAAAGAGTCTGTAGATGCCCCGACTTCTTGCAACCTTTTCCTAAAGGTAATGCAATCTGCCGGAAATAGGAACATCTGAAGATGTGAACCGGCTCTGGTAAAGAGCGTGTCAAGACTCCATGGATTTGGGCGTGGTTGGGGATAGTTGGGAAGTTTCTCCGCTTTCTGAGGATAGTAGGGTTGAAACCCCATCCCCTTAGTCCAGCGCTTGCCCTCATTTGGACTCCCGGTCAAGTCTAGAAGCTTTGGCAAAGCATCAAGCATGTCAAGCAGTTTCTGATCACGAGGGGTACCCCAAAGGTGGCGTTTCCACATAATAGGTGCCGTTTTTGATCGAGTGGCGGCAAGGATATCGGCCAGCGGTAGCCATGACCTTGCCGATGGATTAACAGTGATGATGCCTTGCCGCAATCCATCACGGTTGAATTTTGGCGCGGTAAACTCTATCTTGTGCTGCAGCAATTGCGGAGGAGCATTCCGGAAGCGGGCAATCATTGCCGGGCACAGTGCATTTTGGAAGAGAAGACGCCTATAATCAGACAGTTGGATGACTCTTTCCAGCGTAATCTGCTGTAGCCATTCCGCCTGGAAGGCGTCTGTTTGGTTTTGGAGAATTTTGGACGGCAACAGCAGGCAACCGGTACCGCCGCTTTTTAAAAAGCGAGGCGCCTCTTGCATAAACTTCTGTGCAAGCTGCTTGCTCTGTCGGCCTTCCCAGGGAGGATTGCCGATAACGCAGTCGAATTTCTCGCCGGTCAGCGTCTGATCATCAAAGAAATCAGCCTTGTGAATGACAGGGATAACCGCAGGGGGACGATCCGGCGTATCTCCATAGTTCAAAAGTTTCGGCAGCGGTTGTCCGGTTTTTTCCATGTAGCTTTTGATATCTGGGGGATTAAAGAAGTCCAGGTAAGCTAAATAGAGGCTAAAGCAGGCAATCCTACAGGCTGTTTCCTCAACATCCACGCCCCGAATCTGTCGTGCCAGAATATCCTGGAGAGCCTTTGCTTTTTTTACATAGTGAATCTGGCCCGTTTGAGATTGTACCCATCGGTTTGCAAGGCGAGTGAAGAGAATCACCAGAAAAATACCCGATCCGCACGACGGATCCAAGTATGACCAGTTCCAGGCTTCGGGATTCTCTCGTACCGCCGTATCGACAACCATTTCCGCCAGGAATCTGGGCGTGTAGAAAGCGCCGCGTTCGTGCTGATTTCCCCGATCTTCAATAGCCAAAAAGTCCTGGTAAATAGCGCTGATAGTTTCCACCGGGATCATCTTAAAGTCGTAGGGCCAGAATCCCAAGGTACGCTGTCCGCTAGCCACATCATGCCCGCCAAGAAACTGAATCAGTTTTTCTATATGTCCAGGCCGAATGAGGAGTTTTTCTTGATCAAGGTTTTGATCGAACATATTTCCGTTAAAACGTCCCTTGAGGTCGGAAAAAAGCTCATCATAAAGACATGTTATCCGTGACTCGTGAGCGATATGACCTTCCAATATCTCGGCAAGCACCATTGTGCCGGTACGTTTTTTATCCGGCTTGCCGACGGGGACGATACCACGATCAAGAAGGTAACAGAGGAAAAGCATGCGGCCGATGAAGGCGTGAGCCCTCTTGGTTTCGAGTCGTTCTTCACCTTCGATTAAGGCATTTCGCAGAGCGCGAAGATTATCCAAAAGCCATGAATCTACGGACTGGTCCGGATCGAAATATTTCTTTTTTGTTTCGTAATAATTACCTGTTGCCAGATCATGATAAAAAGATTGTATTCGTTGGACGTAACCAACCTTTGTCAATTTTTCAACCAGAGAGTATTCTTCTTCCTCCGGAGATTGATCTCTCGGCGGTTTTGCCAGCCCTGAATAGATATAAACCGATGTAGGGTCTGCCAAAACCAGAACATTGGCAACTCCCTGATTCCAGAAGCGCCTTTGCGCGACGATACGCTCGGAGGAAGAAATGGGGCTATTATACTCTTTTAGATAGAGAACAGGTCGGCCATCAAGGCATAGTATGCCATCAAGGTCAATTTCCTCCCATGCGCGTTTTATGACTGATATATATCCCAACAAGCTAACGTCACGCTGAAGTGCCGCCAGGGAGTTATAGAAAGCCATACCCGTCTGGGGCGCAGTGTGTGCCTTCACAAGGTCTGTCATCATCGTTGCACTCACCATATCGCTAACTCACCCGTCTGAGAACGGCTTTAACCGTGCCCTGGATTACCATTTCTGTAATGGGGATCAAATCTGAGTAGTCTGGATTCTCCGCTTTCAAAAAAAAGCTTTCATTTTTTCTCGCGAGGGTTTTCAACGTGTTCTGTCCGTCAATTAAAGCCACAACTATATTACCTTCGCGTGGAGAATCATCTGCGTCACCTACCACCCAATCACCTTTGTAGATGCCGCGCCCTTCCATAGATTCGCCTTCAACTTTTACTGCGAATAATCTATGGCCTTTCGTAAGCCCGAGTACCATTTGATCTACGGCAATCATGCCATGCACCTTTTCAATTTGTTCCTCAGGGTATCCAGCTGGAATATTGCCCAAGACCGGAATGGAAAAGGCGGCAGCATACATGCCGTTTTGGGATGGAAGCAACTCGATACCGCGCGAACGCCCACCACGACGACGCACATATCCCTTCTTTTCCAGGGCACTAATGTGATCGGACGCAGCTTTTATGCTTTTAAACCTGAAATGGGCTGCTATCTCCCTGTAGGTAGGTGCCATCCCTTCTTTTGATTGGAACTCCTTAAGAAAGTTAAGCATTTCCCCTTGCCTTGTTGTTAAACTATTTGTACTATACATTTGTATAGTACATTTGCACAGTATCTAATAATTGTAAAGAGTTTTTTTCATAAGAGCAGACCAGCCTGATACCGCTACAAGTGGAGAATGTCATTAATGCGAATAAGTCTTTCTGAATATTCATTATTTCCCCAGATGAGACTGGCTTATCATTTCAAATGACTCATACCCTGAAAACTTTCATCACTTCATCACCCAGGTGATTTATCACCTTCACGGCGATCCGGCCGGATTTCGGCTTGTCGAAAAACCGGGAGGTGTCGCTGTTTAATGTTGCCCAGGCTTCTTCGTTGATTTCCGCCTTGAGAGTGGTTTTCAGGGATTTATAGGGGTCGTTTGCTCCAAGAAAATAG
>JAUYFW010000350.1 GCA_030690835.1 Sulfurimicrobium sp.
CTATTTCCTCAGTCTTTACCGCCGCGCCTTCCTTGGCCCGGTCACTAATCCGGTGGTGGCGGATGCCATGGACCTGCGTCCGCGCGAACTTGCCATTGCCATCCTCTTTGCCTCACTCATTCTGGCCGTTGGTTTTTATCCCTCATTCGTGCTGGAAGTGATCAAACCGGCTGGAGAAGCCTGGGTAGCCCGGCTTCACAAGCATTAGGCATTGGCGGCACACCAGGAAAATGGGCCGCCACATGCCGAAAAACCTCGTTATAATTGTGGCCTAAATTAGACTAGAACATGCTGCCCATCGACTACGCCCTCTGTGTGATTGCCTTATGGCTTGTGCTTGCCGTGCTCGGCCTGGCGCTGCAGGGCAGCCCCCGTGCCATCACCCGGCTCATCTTTCCGCTCGGCGCGTTCGGTTCCCTGGTGCTGGCAGCAACCGCCCTCATCGCACTGAGCCAGACACCCAGCGTCGCAATATTACCGCTGGGCCTGCCTGACCTGCCTTTCCACCTCCGCCTCGACGCCCTGTCGGCGTTTTTCCTGCTGATCCTGGGTGCTGCCTCGCTGGGGATTTCCCTTTACAGTGCGGGTTATTTCCGCGCCACCGCGGGCGGCACGCTGGGCCTGCTGACTTTCGAATACCACCTCTTTCTTGCCAGCATGGCGATGGTATTGCTGGCTGACGATGCCTATTTTTTCATGGTGGCCTGGGAGACCATGGCGATCTCTTCCTATTTCCTCGTCACCACCGACCACAAGGTGCCGGAAATCCGCAGTGCCGGCTTCATTTACCTGCTCATCGCCCATATCGGCGCCATCGCCATCCTGATGTGCTTCGGCGTATTACAGGGCGCGCACGGCGACTTTACTTTCGAGGCCATGCGCCACAACGCGCTTTCTCCCTTCTGGGCCAGTGCGGCCTTCCTGCTGGCCCTGTTCGGCTTCGGCGCCAAGGCGGGCATGCTGCCGCTCCATGTCTGGCTGCCGGAAGCACACCCCGCCGCGCCTTCCCCGGTTTCCGCCATGATGAGCGGTATCATGCTGAAAACAGCGATTTACGGCATCCTGCGGGTATCGTTCGATTTTCTCAACACACAGCATCAATGGTGGTGGGGCATCCTGGCCTTGACGCTGGGCTTGGCAACCGCTCTATATGGCGTGCTGTTCGCCACCGTGCAGTCCGACATGAAGCGCCTGCTGGCTTATTCCTCGATCGAAAACATCGGCATCATCATCGCCGGCATCGGCCTGGCAATCCTGTTCCATGCCAACCACCAGGAGCAGGTGGCGGCGCTGGCGCTGGTCGCCACGCTCTACCATGCGCTCAACCACTCCTTTTTCAAGTCATTGCTGTTCCTCGGCACCGGTTCGGTGCTGCACGCCACCGGGGAGCGCAATATGGGAAAACTCGGTGGCCTGATCCACAAAATGCCGTGGGTGGCGCTATTGGCGCTGATCGGCGTGCTCGCCATTTCCGGTCTGCCGCCGCTCAATGGTTTCGTCTCGGAATGGTTGCTATTGCAGGCATTCCTGCTCGCGCCCACCATGCCCCAGCTTTACCTCAACATGCTGCTACCGCTGGGCGCGGCGGCACTGGTGCTGGGCGGCGCGCTGGCGGCATACGCCATGGTCAAGTTCTATGGCGTGATCTTCCTCGGCCAGTCGCGGGATGAAGGCCCCCGCGAAGCGCACGATGCCGGCCCACTGGAACGGGCAGGAATGCTCTGGCTGGCGGGCGGGTGTCTGGTACTGGGTTTGGCGCCGGTCTTTTTCATCCTGCAGATCGACAACGTCTCCATGGCCCTGATTGGCCACGATCTCGGCGGCACGGCGGCAAGCGCCGGCTGGCTGTGGCTCACCCCGGTAGCGGCGGAGCGCGCCAGCTACAGTCCGCTGATTCTGTTCCTCATCATTTTCGGCGGCACCCTGTTCACCTTCCTCGCCGTGCGCAAGTTCTACCACGGCCGCGTCCGGCGCGGTCCAGCCTGGGATTGCGGCTACCCGGCTCAGACTCCGCGCATGCAGGACAGCGCGGAAGGTTTTGGGCAGCCGATCCGGCAAATTTTCGACTTCTTCTTCGGCGTAATTCGCGAAGTTCCCAGTCCTTTCGACACCAAGCCCCACTACCACGGGGAAACCCATGATCGGATGTGGACTCTGCTTTATCTGCCGATCGCCCGACTGGTCGAAAAGATCTCCACCCAGATTGGCAAATTGCAGCACGGGCGTATTCCGCTTTATCTGCTGTACAGCTTCGTAACTCTGATCGCGTTATTGGCGTTCGTGCGATGAATATCTCCACCCTGCTATTCCAGTTATTTCAGAACATGCTGGTGCTGCTGGCGGCTCCGCTGCTGGTCGGCTGGGTCAATAACTGCCGCGCCTGGATGCAGGGCCGCAGCGCGGCCGGCATTTTCCAGCCCTACCGCAACCTGGTCAAGCTGTTCCACAAGGATGCGGTACTGGCCAATAATGCATCGCCGTTATTTCGCTACACGCCCTATGCCCTGTTTACCAGTATGTGGCTGGCGGCGGCGATGGTGCCGGTGGTGGCGGTGGAATTACCGCTATCCGCAGCAGTGGATGTGATCGCCCTGGTCGGCATCTTCGCCCTGGCGCGGGTGTTCATTGCCCTGGCGGCAATGGACATCGGCACTTCCTTCGGAACCCTGGGTGCGAGGCGCGAGATGCTGGTCTCCTTCCTCGCCGAACCAGCACTGCTGATGGTGTTTTTCACCGCTTCCATGATCGCCCATTCGACGTCATTGACCACCATCGTGGAAACCTTTGCCCACAAACAGTTCGTGATCTATCCCAGCCTGGCCTTCGCCGGCATTGCCTTTCTCATGGTGCTGCTGGCGGAGAACGCGCGCATCCCGGTGGACAACCCTTCCACCCACCTCGAACTGACCATGATCCACGAGGCCATGATCCTGGAATACTCGGCGCGCCACCTGGCGCTGATAGAATGGGCCAGCGCCATCAAGCTGTTCGCCTACATCACCATCGGCATCGCCCTGTTCCTGCCCTGGGGTATCGCCGAGGCCGGCAACTGGGGGGCGTTGCCGCTGGCCCTGGTGATACTCACGCTCAAGCTGGCCGCCGCCGGATTCGGCCTTGCCCTGCTGGAGAGCGTATCTGCCAAGCTGCGTATCTTCCGCGCGCCGGAATTCCTCGGCACCGCCTTCCTGCTCGCCGTGCTGGGCATCCTGACCTTGAATTTGCTGAAGGTGTGACGGCATGACCCTGGCCCAGCAACTCATCAACCTGTTCGCCGCACTGCTGCTGCTGATCTCCTTCGCCATGCTATCGCAACGCCGGGTGCTTTCCCTGATCAACCTGTTCGCTTGGCAGGGACTGGTGTTGAGCATTTCCACCGTGGTCGTGGCCTGGTCCTCCCACCAGCACCACCTCTATTATTCCGCCGGCCTCACCCTGCTGCTTAAGGTACTGTTCCTGCCCTGGCTGCTGCACCGCCTGATCCGCAAGCTGGACATCAAGTGGGACGTGGAAACCCTGATCAACATCCCCACCACCATGCTCATCGGCATCGTGGTGGTGGTGTTCGCCTTCAACCTGGCACTACCGATTTCCGCGCTCTCCGCCACCGTCACCAAGGGCACGCTGGGTATCGCCCTGGCATGCGTGCTGCTCTCGTTCATGATGATGATCACGCGACGCAAGGCGGTGCCCCAGGTGATCGGCTTCCTCGCCATGGAAAATGGCCTGTTTTTCGCCGCCACCAGCGCCACTTACGGCATGCCCATGGTGGTGGAACTGGGGATTGCGCTGGACGTGCTGGTGGGCTCATTTATCTTCGGCATTTTCTTCTTCCACATCCGCGAGACGTTCGACAGCCTGGACATCAAGCACATGGAAAAGCTGAAAGAGGACTGACGTGGAAATTATCTGGCTACTCGGCATCCCATTGGCCGGCGGACTATTACTGGCGCTGCTGGGCGGGAAACGCTACGCGCCCGAACTCAATTCGCTGATGAGTTTCGCCACCCTGGTGGCCTCCGCCGTGCTGACACTGAAAATAATCAGTGACGGCCCGATGACGGCCTTCAATGAACAGTTCTTCATTGACCCGTTCAACGTGTTTCTGGTGGCGCTGACCGCTTTCGTCGGCTTTACTACTTCACTCTTTTCGCGCCCCTATATGCGCATCGAACAGCATCACGGCAAACTCAGCCGCAACATGCTGCGCCTTTATCACAGCATGTACCAACTGTTCAGTTTCACCATGCTGCTGGCGCTTACCACCAACAACATGGGCATCCTGTGGGTGGCAATGGAAGCGGCCACGCTCACCACGGTGCTGCTGGTTTCCCTGTACCGCACCCCGGCTTCGCTGGAAGCGGCGTGGAAATACTTCATCCTGTGTGGCGTGGGCATCGCGCAGGCACTGTTCGGTACTATCCTGCTCTATTTCGCAGCGGAAAAAGTGCTCGGTGCCGGCGGCACAGCCTTGCTGTGGACCCATCTCAATGCGGTCAAAGCTGATCTGGAGCCAACGGTATTGTCCCTGGCCTTCGTCTTCCTGCTGGTCGGCTATGGCACCAAGGTTGGTCTGGCGCCCCTGCACAACTGGCTGCCGGACGCTCATGCCGAAGGCCCGACGCCGATTTCCGCCGTGCTCTCCGGTCTGCTGCTCAACGTCGCCCTGTATGCCGTGGTGCGTTCCAAGGTACTAGTGGACGGGGCGCTGGAAACTCACTTCGCGGGCAATCTGATGATGGGCTTTGGCCTGCTCTCGGTGGTCATGGCGGCATTCTTCCTGTCGCGCCAGAAGGATATCAAACGGCTGTTCGCCTATTCCTCCATCGAACACATGGGCCTGATGACTTTTGCCTTCGGCATGGGCGGGGCGGTGGCGACCTTCGCCGCGCTGTTGCACATGACGGTGCACTGCCTCACCAAATCGGCCATCTTTTATGCCGTCGGCCACGCCGCGCAGAATTCCGGCACCCAGATCATGGACAACATCCGCGGCCTGATTAAAACCAACCCCACCATCGGCTGGGGACTGATCCTGGGCACGCTCGCGATTCTCGGCATGCCACCGTTCGGCGTGTTCGCCAGCGAATTTCTCATTATCACCACCGCCATGCACGAACACTCGTGGGCCACGCCATTCCTGCTGATCGCCTTGGGCGTGGCGTTCGCCGCCATTTTCAGCAAGGTGCAGCCGATGGTATTCGGTGAAACGGAGGCTTTGCGCCTGCCCCATCCCCCCGCGCTGATACCGGTGTTCGTGCATCTTGGGCTGGTGCTGATGCTGGGACTTTATATCCCGCCCTATCTGGCGGACTGGTACCGCCAGGCGGCGGCGCTGCTGGGTTAATGCCATGAACGATTTCCCTGTACCATTGAACGAACTGAAAACTGGCCTGCCAGCTTGGCGCGGCACCGTTGATGTGGAGCAGTTCCGGGCCACCTGCGCCACGATACGCGAACATGGCGGCCGCCTGATCGCGCTGTGGGGCAGCGACGAACGCGCCCGCGGCCAGGGATTTGCCCTGCATGCCGCGCTCATGGATGCGCCCGGCCTGATCTGCCTGACCCTGCCGCTCGACGCCGAAAATCCGGCCTACCCCAGCATCATCGATATTTTTCCCACTGCCAACCGCATGCAGCGGGCGCTATACGACATGCTCGGCATCATTGCCCAGGACAGCCCCGACACGCGCAAGTGGCTGCGCCACGGTGCCTGGCCAGAAGACCAGTTCCCCCTGCGCAAGGAATTCGACCTCAAGACCCAGTATCCACTGAGCGATGACGCCTACCCCTTCGTCACCGTCACCGGCAACGGCGTGCATGAAATCCCGGTGGGACCGGTGCATGCCGGCACTATCGAGCCCGGCCATTTTCGTTTTTCCATCATCGGTGAGCGCGTATTGCGGCTTGAAGAACGTCTCGGCTACACACACAAGGGCGTGGAGAAGCTGGCGGAAACCTTGACGGTGGAGCAGGGGGCCAAACTGGCCGGACGCATTTCCGGCGACAGCACCGTGGCCTATGCCTGGGCCTACGCCATGGCGGCGGAAAGCCTCGTCGACTTCACCCCGGAGCCGCGTGCCATTTGGCTGCGCGCCCTGCTGCTGGAACGCGAACGTATCGCCAACCATCTTGGCGACTTGGGCTATCTCGGCAACGACGTGGCCTTGGCATTCGGCTTCGCCCAGTTCTGGCGCCTAAAGGAAGACTGGTTGCGCGGCAACCAGGCCGTGTTCGGCCACCGTTACCTGATGGACAGCATCGTGCCCGGCGGCGTCACGGTGGACCTCAAGCCAGCCGATTTTGGCCGACTGGTGAAAGATGGCGACGAACTGGAACGCGAAGTACGCATCCTGCGCGACATTTACGAGGAACACGCCGGCGCCCAGGACCGTTTCGTCACCACCGGTCGGGTCAAGCCAGACCTGGCGGCAAATCTCGGACTCACCGGCTTTGCCGGCCGCGCCAGCGCCCAATCCTGGGATCTGCGCGCGCAGTACCCGAGCGCCCCCTATGACCAGCTCGACGTGCGCATGGCTACCCATAGAAATGGCGATGTGGCGGCACGGGTGATCGTGCGTTTCGAGGAAGTGTTCGAATCGCTGCGCCTGATGCGCCTGATTCTCGACCGCATGCCGGGCGGGGCTGTCCACACGCCTTTTCCGGCAGTGCCTGAAAACGCCTTCGGTGTCGGCATGGTGGAAGGCTGGCGCGGCGAAGTGCTGATGGCACTGCACAGCGGCAAGGACAACCGCATCGAGCGCCTCCACCCGCACGACCCGTCGTGGCAGAACTGGCCACTACTGGAACACGCCATCATCGGCAATATCGTGCCGGATTTCCCGCTCATCAACAAATCGTTCAATCTTAGTTATACCGGAACGGATTTATGAGCTGTCAGCCTTCATATGAGCTGTCAGCCTTCAGCGGTCAGCTTTCAGCCAGACCCCTGGAGCTGGTAGCTGAATGCTGGTAGCTGAATGCTGAATGCTGATAGCTGATAACTGATAACTGAGAGCTAAAAAATGTACCCGATCATCAAGCAGATGCTGCGCACCGGCATCAAGACCGAAGCCCCGCCAGCCACGGACGAATCGCTGCGTGTGGTGCGGCAACGCCTGCAGGAAAACATCCTCAAGCACTTCGGCCACGCGCTGGCAATCCGGCACGTGGATGCCGGTTCATGCAATGGCTGCGAACTGGAAATTCACTGTCTCAACAACCCCTACTACAACCTTGAGGGACTGGGCATCAGTTTCGTCGCCAGCCCACGCCACGCGGATATGCTTCTGGTAACCGGCCCGGTAACGAAGAACATGGAAATCGCCTTGCGGCGCACCTACGACGCCACACCGGAGCCCAAACTGGTGGTCGCCCTCGGCGACTGCGGCTGCACGGGTGGAATTTACGGCGAGAATTACGCCAGTTGCGGTGGGATTGCGAATGTGATCCCGGTGGATGTCGCTGTGCCAGGCTGTCCGCCCACGCCGACGGCGATCATGCAGGGCATTCTGACAGCAATCAGCAAGGCCTGAAAACAGTTAGCCACGGAGCTCACGGAGAACACGGAGGAAAACAATTGGCATTCCCCGTTGGGTGAGAGCTCCCCAAGACCACCCTTCTCTGTGCCCTCCGTGTTCTCCGTGGTTCCAATAGGTTTTACGGCTAGTCGTATCCCAAGCTTTTAAGCGCACGTTCATCGTCCGCCCAGCCGCCCTTGACCTTGACCCACACTTCGAGATAGACCTTGCCGTCAAACAGCTTTTCCATGTCCTTGCGAGCCTGGGTGGCCATTTCCTTCAGCTTTTCGCCGTTTTTTCCGATCAGGATCGGTTTCTGGCTTTCGCGGTCGACGATGATGGCAGCAAAAATGCGGCGCAACTTGCCCTCTATCTCGAACTTCTCGATCTCGACGCTGACGGAGTAAGGCACTTCATCACCCGAAAGGCGGAATACTTTTTCGCGCAAGAGCTCGGCGGCAAGAAAGCGCTCGCTGCGATCGGTAATTTCGTCCGCGCCGAACATCGGCGTACCCTCGGGCAGATGGCTCCGGATTTCCAGCAGCAATTGATCCAGTTGCGCGCCGCCACGCTGGGCGCTGACGGGCACGATGGCCGCGAAAGGGAACAGGGCCGACATTTTTTCGATGAACGGCAGAATTTTTTCCTTGTCGTCGACCTTGTCGATCTTGTTCAGCACCAGCAGCACCGGCTGATTGCGCGGCAACAGCGCCAGCACTTTTTCGTCGCGCGCGTCAAAGCGCATCACCTCGATCACGAACAGAACCACGTCCACATTCGACAAGGTCTGGGTGACACTGCGGTTCATCACGCGGTTCAATGCGCTCTGGTGCTGAGTCTGGAATCCCGGCGTATCGACAAAGATGTATTGCACATCGGCATCGGTGCGGATGCCGGTGATACGGTGGCGGGTAGTCTGCGCCTTGCGCGAGGTAATGCTGACTTTTTGCCCGATGAGGTGATTGAGCAGGGTCGATTTGCCAACGTTGGGCCGACCGACGATGGCGATGTAACCGACTTTCATGGTTACGTTACTCATGAATGGCTGCCTGATAAGCCGCAATGGCTGCGTTCTGCTCGGCGCTGCGACGGCTGTGGCCCTCGCCCAGTGAGCGGATATTGAGGCCGGGGATGATGCATTCCACTTCGAACTCCTGTTCGTGTGCCTCGCCGCGTATCGCCAGCACCTCATATTGAGGCAAGGGGAGTTTACGGCTTTGCAGATATTCCTGCAGTTGGGTTTTGGGGTCTTTCGCTATGGTTTTTGGGTCGAGGTTCTGCAGCAGCGGCTCATACAGCGCCAGGATCATCTGTTCCGCCGCGACAAAACCCGCATCAAGATAAACCGCGCCGATGATGGCTTCCAGGGCATCGGCCAGAATCGATGGGCGGCGGAAACCACCACTTTTCAATTCGCCCTCACCCAGCATCAGGATGTCCCCCAGCTTGAGCCGGAAAGCAATTTCGGCCAGCGTCTGCTCCTTGACCAGCGCGGCACGCATGCGGCTCAGGTCGCCCTCCGGCAGACGCGGGTAAGTTTGATACAGCCGGGCGGCGATGGCGCAGTTCAGGACACTGTCGCCGAGAAACTCCAGCCGCTCGTTATTCGGCAAGCCATGGCTGCGATGGGTCAGCGCCTGGCGCAACAACTCCGGTCGTGCAAATTCATGTCCCAGTTGACGGCATAGTGCGCGAAGTTTCATGCGCGGGAAATGGCCTTAGGAGCCGAGAAACAATAAGTTGAACATTCTGGCTGCACTGACGGGCGCGCTGCTGCGTTGCCGGTCTCTTGCATGGAATGACCATGCAGCGCGACCGGCGCCTTGCATCGCATCCCGCCAGCGCACCCATCATTGTCCATCTTATTATTTCTCGGCCCCTTA
>JAUYFW010000355.1 GCA_030690835.1 Sulfurimicrobium sp.
ACATGGAATTCCTGAAAATAATATCGACCTGTCGCCGCTTGGGGCGCCAGTCTTAGGACGAATAGGGGTTTTGATAAAGCCGGAAGGGCAGCGGCGCAAGGACTGGAGACAAAGCCGCAGGCCGGCATCTTAACAGAGTGCGGGGTTAGCGCCTAATTTTTGGGCATCCGGGATCCAATGGGGAGGTTCGGAGGAAATGAACCGAGATTGTCCATTAGGACATGATCTCGCCAATACAATGGAATGTAGGGGCGAATTTATTCGCCAAAGGCGGTTAAAACCGCCCCTACAAGTGCTAATGGACAATCTCGGATGAACCCTCAATGAGAAACACGCTGCCTGACTGGTCATTTGCGTGCCTCGCTGCGTTGCTGAATGCCTTCCCGTGTGGTTCTCAAGATCACCAGCGCAGCCTGGTAATCAAAGTTTTCGATCTGCCGGCCAAGCAGGTCCGCCGTGTCACCCAGGGTTTGGCGCAACAGCGCATGGGAGGCCGTAAACAGCTCGTTTGCGGCGGTATCGTCCGAGGCCAGAAAAGTTTCCAATCGATCCATGATCTCTTGTGCCTGGGCCGGGTTCGCAGGTATTTCCAGGCTGGCGTTACTTTCCACGGCAAGTTCACTCAAGGCAACGCGCAGTGCCGCCAGCTCGCCCTGGCAGGCGTCCACGAGGGGCGTCAGCTCCGGCTTGGCCTTGTTTTGGCGCAGCGTGGTTTCCAGCGCTTTTGCCGAATCGCTCAGGCGTGTCAGTCCCAGGGTGGCGGCCGCCCCCTTGATAGTGTGGGCCAGGCGGCACGCCTCATCAGCATCGGCGACTGCGATCCGTGCCATGTCATCCCGGTGGCTCTCGGCGAACTGGCGCAGCAGCCGCACATAGCCCGGCACGTCATTGCGCATGGCGCGCAGCCCCTGGCTCAGGTCCAGGCCGGCGATACTTTCCAACTGGGCGCGCAGGGCCATATTTTCGACCGTGGCGGCGGGGGGAGCAGCAGGTGGCGGCGCGTCCACCGCACAGCGTTGCGGCAACCATTTGAGCAGCGTGGCGAACATGCTATCCGGGTCAACCGGCTTGGCGATGAAGTCGTTCATGCCCGCCTCCTCGCAGGCGAGGCGATCCTCGTCGAAGGCGTTGGCGGTCATGGCCAGGATGGGAACCTCCTGGCCGTTTGGCAGCATGCGGATTTGCCGGGTGGCCTCGATTCCGTCCATGCGTGGCATCTGCATGTCCATCAGCACCAGCTCATAACCGTCTCTTGCAACGGCATCCACCGCCTCGACGCCATTTTCAGCCAAGTCCGTCTCCAGGCCGACGTTGCGCAGCAGGCCCAGCGCCACTTCCTGATTGGTCGGATCATCCTCGACCAGCAGCAGGCGCACGCTGCGGTAGTCCCGCGCCAGGATCGTTTCGGCGTTTTTCTCCAGCTTCACGGTTTGTTCCGCGCCGGCATGATCGGATTTGCCCAGCCTTGCCGTGAACCAGAAGGTGCTGCCTGCGCCCGGCGTGCTGTCAACACCGATTTCGCCGCCCATGGCTTCGGCCAGGCGCTTGGCTATGGCCAGGCCCAGCCCGGTGCCGCCGTGGTGCCGGGTGGTGGAACTGTCGGCCTGCTCGAAAGCGACGAACAGCCGGTCCACCACTTCGGGCGCGATGCCGACGCCGGTGTCCGCCACCTCGAAGCGCAGCAGGGCGCTGCCTGCGTCTTCCGCCAGGACGCGGGTGCGCAAGGTAATCGAGCCCTGTTCGGTGAACTTGACCGCATTGCTCGCCAGGTTGAGCAGCACCTGGGTAAGCCGGGTGGGGTCGCCGCGCAGATAAGGGGGCATGGCGCCGGTGTCGATGACGAGCTGCAAACCCTTGGCGCGGATTTGATCGGACAGGATGGAGGCGACATTGCGGGGAATGGCGGCAACGCTCACATCGGTCTGTTCCAGAACCAGCTTGTCGGCTTCGATCTTGGAGATGTCGAGGATGTCGTTGATGAGACTGAGCAGGTGGCGGCTGGCGGCGCTGATCCTGTGTAACTGCTCAGCCTGTTCCGGCGTCACTGTGCCACGCTGCAACAGGTGGGTCATGCCGATGATGGCATTCATCGGGGTGCGGATTTCGTGGCTCATGTTGGCCAGGAAAGCGGCCTTGGCGCGGGAGGCTGATTCAGCGAGCTCGAGCGCATGGTGCAGGTCATCCTCGACATGCCTTTTATCGGTGATATCGCGGTTCGAGGCACGGCGGCCCAGGACCTTGCCCGCCGCATCCACTACCGGCTGGCAAATATGCTCGAGCCAGCGTAACTCGCCGTTCTTGTGGTGAATGCGGAACATGACACTCTCCATGCCGCTGCTTTCACCCTCACTCAAATGTACTTGCACCAGGGATCGATCATCGGGATGGACGATCTCGAGGTACAGCTCGGGGCGCGCAATAAATTCCTCGGCGCGATAGCCGGTGATGCGCTCGCAGGCGGGAGAGCAATAGAACCAGTGGCCCTCGGCATCGATCCAGGTTTCCCAGTCGTAGGTGAAATCGGCCACCGTGCGGTACATGACTTCCACCTCGTGCAGGGCGGCCGTGCGCTGTTCCACCCGTTGCTCCAGGTGCTCGCGGTAACGGTCCAGTTCCCGGCCCAGGCGTTTCTTTTCGGTGATGTCTTCCTTGAGCGCCAGATAATGGCTGATGCGCCCATCGGCCTGACGGATGGGCGCGATGTGGGCGAATTCCACATATTCCTCGCCATTCTTGCGCCGGTTGGTCATTTCGCCCTTCCAGGTCTTGCCCTGAGCCAGGGCATCCCACATGGCAAGGTAGCTGGCTGATGGCGTCTTGCCGGATTGCAGGATACGCGGGTTCTGGCCGCGCGCCTCCTCGCGGCTGTAGCCGGTCACCGCGACAAAGGCGGCGTTGACATATTCGATGTTGGCGTCGAGATCGGTGATGACGATACTCCCCGGGCTCTGCTCCACGGCCAGGGAGAGCTTGCGCAGTTGTTCCTCGGCCAGTTTCTGCTGTGTGACATCCCGATCCACGCCCCGGTAGCCGGTCAATGCACCCTGGGCATCAAAGATCGGCATGCCATTGCTCAGCAGATGGCGCAGGCTGCCGTCCTTGTGCCGGTTGATGTTGCCGAGATCGCGGAAGGGTTCGCGCCGGGCGACATAGGCGGTGAAGGCCGCGTCCACCTGTTCTGCCTCCCCGTGTGGCATCAGCGCCATGGGCGTCTTGCCGAGAAGTTCCTCCGGCGCGTAGCCCAGCATGGCCATCATGCCGTCCGAAATATAGGTATAGCGCCCCTCGGCGTCTACCTCCCAGATGCAGTCGGACGAAACCTCCGCGATGTCGTGGAAGCGCTCCTCGCTCTGCGCCAGATTTGCCTGAAACGCCATCTCCCGCTGCCGGTTTCTGCTCTGCAGGAAAATGTAACCGGCCAGCACCGCCGTCAGAATCAGGCCGAGCAGCCCGGCTAACTTGCTGTTGTGACCGCTGGGCAGGTAATGTCCCGGCGCGGAGTAGAAAAATACCTCCCACTCGCGCCCGCCCACCCGGATGCGCCGTTTCTCCCGCAGGCTGTCCGCCAGTTGGGCCATGCGGGCCTGATGTTCGGACGTATCGATTTCATGGAAACCCCCATGGTCATGAACGAGGTGAAAGAGGAAGCGCGCCGGCGTGCCGGGGCTGGCGTCCTTGATGTGCAGGTCGATGGGGGCGTGCATGAGCAAGCGCAGCTCCTCGCCGAACATGCCGTTCAGCCGCAGTCCGCCAATCGTGAAGCCGAGCAGGGCGGCGCGCCGCTCGGCCACGCTGGTGACGGGCAGACGGCTGTCATACACCGGCGCCACCACGATAAACCCCTGCGACCCCTGGGCGTCGGGTCGCGTGTCGAGGCGCCCGCTCAGGGTGGTTTCGCCGCTGTCCCGCGCCTGTTCCAGGGCGGCGCGCCGCGCCGGATCGGCGGCCAGGTCATAGCCCGTGAGGGATGACGACATCCCTTCCGCCATGACGGAGTACAGAATGGGGAAGGCGTCCTGCGCCGGGTCCGCCGGCCCGCCATCGAAGGCGCGGATGGCGAAGCCGGGGTCGCTCTGGCGCTGCGCCGCCTCGAAGGCCGCGCGTCCGGCGGGGGGCACGCGCGGCACCCAGCGGTAGGCCATGAAATGGGGGTGCGCGCGGCGCAACGGGATGGCGAAAGTCTCGAACTCCTGCCGGCTCAGTCCGGGCCGGGCGCTGACCAGGGAACTGACCGCCAGCAGGCTGTGCAGCCGGTCGTTGAACAGGTACTGTATCTCAAGGTAACGACCTTCCACCTCGGTACTGAATTCCTTGCGCAGCGCCTGCCTTTCGGCATCGAACAGGCTCCAGGCGATCAGGGCGGTAAGGAGCAGCCCGAACAGGGCGACGCTCAGGGCGGGAAGCTGGTGTTTGTTTGGCATGGGGCGGGCCTCCCGTATGAGCAGTCAACAAGGATTACAGGGATTTGCAGGGCACGGTCGGGTCGAGGCGTTGTGTCCTGTGCCGGGTGATTCGCTAAACCGAACAAACCGGAAGCAAATAAGCAGGAGGCTGCCCAGTGCCCTGAGTCTGTTATGCAGCCCTGACTTCATTCAGCAGGTCAGGATGACGGTCAAGCACCTTGAGCAGCTTCACCAGCGCCAGGGGCGGCCTGGTCTTGCCATTCTCGTAGCGCGAGAAGGCATTGACCCCGCCGCCAAAAATCTCGGCGGCTTCCCGCTGGTCAAGCGCGAGCTTCTTGCGAACACTGGCAATGAAGCCCGGATCGACAATCGACGCATTCACCTGCTTGTTGAATTCCAGCATCAGATCCATCGTGCGCCGGGATTCCGCCGCATCCAGAATGGATTCATCGCAAGCGGGACAGAAGTCTCCCGTCACCTGTGGAAGAACGGCTGTCTCGCCTTTGTACGAATAAGGTATATCGCGGATGTCATGCACAAGATTTGCCGCTCCGCAGCTTGGACACTTCATAATCATAGCTCCTTGAAAGACACGATGAGCACGTCATCAATGACCGTAAGTTTCAGGTACACCTCACCGGCAGGCGTGGCCGGGCGGTAAACATCCTGCCATACCCGATGATCCGCATTGCTCGTCATGCTCTTGTAAAAATCAGCGGCAGTGAGCGCCATCACGATAGCAAGCATGCCGTCGAAGCTGAATCCCAGTGCAGCGCCGCCTTCACGAGCGGCCTTCGTCGCTCGCACATTCCCAGCCTCGATCATGGCTTTGACGACTGGCAGCTTGCAGTGAGGCGTGACTTTTCCCATTAAGAGGATATTAACCTTGTTGGTTATATTTTGCGAGTTTCACATTAACCCGGATTATCCATTGGAATGCACGCGCATGTAGGAGCGCCGCCCCCGGCGCGAATCGCGGCGAGGGCGCCGCTCCTACAGCGGCGTTTTGGCCCTAATGGATAATCTGGGTTTAACGAGAAGCTGGCGGGTTTGGGGCCAACGACTCGGATTGTGAGCATCACGCAACGCTCGCGAAGAAAATTTCAGGCGGAACGCCATGAGCCATTTTTAATGGCGTGATTTAACCGAGATTGTTCATTAGACATGATCTTGTCAAAACAATGGGATGTAGGGGCGAATTCATTCGCCAAAGGCGGTTAAAACCGCCCCTACAAGTGCTAATGGACAATCTGGGTTTAACTTGATCCCAGGAATAACCTGCTTCCGGATTTGCCTCGAATTCCGCCAGGCGCGCTTCGAGCTCGGCCCTTAGCGCAGGCGAAACTTTCACGCCTTCAGGAACCGCTGCAACGCTGTCCCAGATAAGCTCAACGAGACGAATACGCTCCTGTACCGGAAGCTCAAGTATGTCGGCAATAGAAATATTGTTCATCCCAGATTATCCATTAGAGCCAAAACACTGCTGTGGGAGCGGCGCCCTCGCCGCGATTTTCGGCCACATTCGCGCCGGGGGCGGCGCTCCTACATGCTCGTGCATTCCAATGGACAATCCGGGTTCATGTCGGGCACTGTACCTTTCTTCCGAAAAACACGCTCTCACGGAGCACATTTCTCGCCATGCATCTTCCCGCGTGGGCACAAATCAAAGTGCCCACCCTTGCTACCTGTTTTTCCCTTCTTCATCCGAATAACGGCGGGCGATGGCGACAAACTCATCGAAATTGGCGAGAAAGGCGTCCACCACGTCGGGGTCGAAATGCATGCCTCGCCCCTCGATGATGATGTCGCGTGCCTGCCCGAAAGGCAAGGCCGCTTTGTAGACGCGCGACGAGACCAGCGCATCGAAAACATCCGCCAGCGCCATCAAGCGGGCCGAGAGCGGAATGGCGTCAGAAGTCAAACCATCCGGGTAGCCACTACCGTCCCATTTTTCATGGTGCCAGTGCGCGATTTCCTTGGCCAGGGAAAGAAATTCCACCGGCTGGTCGCTGTCTCGTTCGGCCTTTTCGATGGAATCCGAGCCCATTTTGGCGTGGGTCTTCATGATTTCCCATTCCTCTGGCGTGAGCTTGCCAGGCTTGAGCAGGATGTGGTCGGGAATCCCCACCTTGCCGATGTCATGCAAAGGCGCCGACTTGGTTAGCAGCTGGATGGAGTGCTCGTCCAGATGGCTGGAAAAACGCGGATGAGTACGCAGCCGCTGCGCCAGCACGGCGACATAGCTCTGGGTGCGGCGGATGTGGTTGCCGGTCTCGGGGTCGCGGGTTTCCGCCAGGTGCGCCAGCGCATGGATACTGACGTCCTGTATAAGCTGGTTGTCCGCCATGCGCCGCGCCACCTCGGCCTCGAGGAAGGCGTTCTGGTCCTTGAGCCAGTCGCTGGCGCGTTTCAGGGCCAGATGGGTGCGCACCCGAGCCAGCACGATTGCGGCCCGGAGCGGCTTGGTGATGTAGTCCACCGCGCCGAGTTCCAGCCCTTGTTCCTCATCCTCGGTTGCACTCATGGTGGTGACGAAGATGACGGGAATATCGCGCGTGGCCGGGTTGCCTTTGAGGCGCGCCAACACTTCGTAGCCATCCATTCCAGACATCATGACGTCCAGCAGGATCAAATCCGGCTGGGGATCGCTGGCCGCGATATGCAGGGCGCGCTCGCCGGAGTTGGCCGCAAGCACCCGGTAGGCAGGCTGCAATAACTTGACCAGAATCGCCAGATTGGCGGGCTCGTCGTCGACAATCAGGATGGTTGCGTCAGCCATGGCGTTCGCCCACGAAAAGTCACAGGAAAATAATTGTAGCCCTGTAAATAAGATTTCGGCACTATTCCATAATTAAAGGCAAATTCAGGAATGAACTACACACCTCACCCGAGAAGATGGCCGGAGACATTTTCGAGACTCTGCCAGGCTGCTGCTGGCCGAACTTTTCATTTTTTGCTTTTACTTCCCTTGCTGCTGCCTTTGAATAGCGCAGCTCATGAGTCGCAAACATGCGCCGCGACGATCGGCGAATTGAGGGTTATGCTCGGCGATCAGGCTTTTCCCCTGAAATGGGAAGAGGCCACGATGGATGACGGGAAACCCCTGGTGGTGTCAATTCTTGAAAAAAACGGCTCTCTCTTTCTGGAATTCATCAAAACC
>JAUYFW010000359.1 GCA_030690835.1 Sulfurimicrobium sp.
CCATGCCTACGCCCAATCGAGACAACGAGCACCTCGCCAAGCTTCGCGACTACTACGCCGATGCCCGGCGCATTCCGTCGCAGCAGCGCATCGCCGCACTGATCGGTTTTTCCAAGGCGGCGGCGCGCAAACTCCTTGAACGCCTGGAGACGCAGGGCTTCCTCGCGCGCACCCCGGACGACGACGCATGGGTGCCGGCCAAGCGCTTCTTCGAACGCCCGCTGGCGGATGCCACGGTACCGGCGGGGATGCCGGTGCTGGCCAACGATGTCGGCGGCGATCCCTTCTTCGTCGACGATTACCTGGTGCGCACCCCTTCCCGCACGGCCATGATCCCCATCAAGGGCGAATCGATGATCGAAGCCGGGATCAACGATGGCGACATCGCCGTGGTCGAGCGCGGCACCGCCGCCAGCGCCGGGGATTTCGTGGTGGCCATCGTGGACAATGAGTTTACCCTCAAGGAGTTGGCCATCGAACGCGGCCAGTTCATCCTGCGCCCGCACAACAAGGCGTTCCCGGTCATCCGTCCGCAAGGGTCGCTGGAAATCTACGGCGTCATGGTCGGCCTCGTCCGACGCTACAAAAATTAGGGGCGTCAGTCATGATGAACCACAGGAATGAGGCATCAACTGTCATTGCGAGCGTAGCGAAGCAATCTGATTTTTGTCGTTGTGTTCAGCACAACAAGATTGCTTCGCTACGCTCGCAATGACGGCCAGTATCTGCATGGCAGGCCCGGCCACCTTCCCGGGGGGATTGCCGGCCTTGCTCGCCGGGCCGCTGCTGGCCAAGTCGGTTCCAGCCGGATTTCCCTCGCCCGCCGACGACTATGTCGAGGGCCGCATCGATCTGAACCGGCACCTCATCACCCACCAGGAAGCGACTTTCTTCATCCGCGTCGCGGGCGATTCGATGACCGGCTTCGGCATCCACGACGGTGATCTACTGGTGGTGGACCGTGCCGTCGAGGCGAGCGACCAGAGCATCGTCATCGCCGTGCTGGAAGGCGACTTCACGGTGAAACAGCTGTGCCACGGCCCGGAAGGCTACCTGCTGCGCGCCGGCAACGCCGACTACCCCGACATCCGCGTCGGCGCGGAGCAAGCCCTCACCATCTGGGGCGTGGTGAAGTGGTCGATCCACAAGGTGGAAGCATGTCCGCAAGCATCGCGCTGATCGACTGCAACAACTTCTACGTGTCCTGCGAGCGGGTGTTCAACCCCAGGCTCGAAGGCCGGCCGGTCGTCGTGCTCTCCAACAACGACGGCTGCGTGGTGGCGCGCAGCAACGAAGTGAGGGCGCTGGGCGTCGGCATGGGCGTGCCGTGGTTCCAGATCCGGGCGCTGGCGGAGCAACATAATATCGTCGCGCTCTCCAGCAATTACGCGCTCTACGCCGACATGAGCAACCGCGTGATGGCGATCCTCTCGACCTTCTCGCCCGGCCAGGAGGTCTACTCCATCGACGAGTGCTTCCTCGACCTGGGCGGTTTCGAGCACTTCGGCCTGGCGCGCTACGCCCAGACGATGCGGCACAGGATTCGACGCCTGCTGGGGCTGCCGGTGTGCGTCGGCATCGCCAGCTCAAAAACCCTGGCCAAACTCGCCAACCATGTCGCCAAGAAGCGCGCCGCTTTCGACAGCGTGTGCGATTTCGGCGCGTTCGAACCCGGCGAACTGGATCGCCTGCTGGGCGAGATCGAGGTCGGCGAGGTCTGGGGCGTGGGCCGGCGCCTTGCCCCCAGGCTCGGCGCCATGGGCATCCGCACCGTGCTCGACCTCAAGCGAGCTTCGCCCGCGCGCATCCGCCAGCGCTTCTCGGTGGTGCTGGAGCGCACGGTGGCAGAACTCAACGGCGTCCCCTGTCTCGGCCTGGAAGAAGTCGCGCCGGCAAAGCAGCAGATCGTGTCCTCGCGCTCGTTCGGCATGCCGGTGCTGGGTCTCGCGGAACTGCAACAAGCGGTGCAGAGCTACACCGTGCGCGCCGCGCTGAAACTGCGCCGCCAGCACGCCCTCGCCGGCGCCATCCACGTCTTCATCCGCACCAACCCCTTCAAGCAAAATGCGCCACAGTACAGCCAGGGCATCACGCTGCCGCTGGCCGCCCCGACATCCGACTCGATAACGCTCTCCCATGGCGCGCTACAGGGACTCAAAACAATTTACCGAGCGGGTTTTGCCTATACCAAGGCGGGCGTGATGCTTGCCGAACTGATCCCCGCCAATCGGCGTGTTCCCACGCTGTTCGACGACCCCGCACAACTGGCGCGCTCCACCGGCCTCATGCAGGTGCTGGACCGCATCAACCTGGCCTACGGGCAGGGAACCATCAAGCTCGCCGGAGAAGGGCTGGAGCAGCATTGGCGCATGAAGTCCGGCCGCAAATCGCCGTGCTATACCACGCGCCTGGCGGAGGTGGCGGTAGCGCATGCAGGCTGACCGAAGAAAGGAATGCGGCAAGAATCCACCTCATTCCATTTCTAAATCAATAGTGGAATTGTAGGGTGCGTCCCACGCACCAACTGATCGTGGTGCGTGGGACGCACCCTACATAATTATTGGTGTTTTGAAATAAAATTCGAATCAGTAGCCGGCGCATCATGCCGCCGCCCTGATCGCCCGCATGCGCCACAGCACGCCGGCGGCCCACGCCAGCCCCGCCAGCATCAGCAATACGCCAAGCCAGTAGACGATGGCACCGTAAGACTGCGATTGCTGCACTTTGCCGAACACATCGAGCAGGTAAATCCAGTCGTGCGGGCCGTCCTCGCCGGTATGGCCGCCGAGCAGCGTCAATTGCGGGGTTTTGGCGTCGTGGATATAGGCGGCCAGATCCATCATGCTGATGCCGCACCACCACACGCCCAGGGCTGCGCCAAACGGGTCGCGGTTCTGCCACAGCACGGTGGCGGCGGCGATCAGCGGCAACAGCAACTGGAACAGGCTGCCGCCGAGCATCGTCAGAAACTGGCCGAAGGGCATGAACAGCACATGCCCGGCCTCGTGGATCGGCAGCAGGATAGCGTGCATGAACGAACTGCCCATTTCGCCATCGCGGTAGTCCATCAAGGCCAGCCGGATGCCCCAGACGAGAAACATCAGCAGCATGGCGGCGCGGCCATAAAGGTAGTTTGCGTCGACGTGCTCTGGCACATGTTCCAAGCGCTCCCGCAGCGCAGCACGCCAGGCCGGCTCTTCTGTTTCTTCCGCTTGCCGCCGGCTGGGCGGCACGAACGAATCGCGCCGTGCCCATTTGTCGAAAACCAGGCCGCATGCGGAACAACGCCCCGGCGTCCCGACTTCTCCGGGAGAACGGACGTGGCCACATTTTGGACATTTCAGCAGATTCATCGTCATCCGGGTTAAAACTGATTATGGCTACAATACATCGACCGACAGACCGGGCGGAAGCATTTTGTGCATTCCTGGTCGGCGTATAATCCCTCACTTTTTTGGAACGATCATGTGGTTCAGGAACCTTCAAATCTACCGCCTTTCCAGCGACTGGAACATCACGGCGCAACATCTCGACGAGCAACTGGCGCAACATGTTTTCCAGCCCTGCGGCAGCATGGACAGGCAAAGCCGGGGCTGGGTATCGCCGCGCGGCGATGAACGCCTGGCTTATGCGCTGAACGGCCAGATCATGCTGGCGTTGCGCGTGGAGCAAAAGCTCCTGCCTGGTTCCGTCGTCAATGACGTAGCCAAGGACCGGATCGTCGAATTCGAACAGCAGCAGGGCTACAGCCCGAGCCGCAAGCAGGCGCGGGAAATCAAGGAGCGGGTCGCGGAGGAATTGCTGCCGCGCGCATTCGCCCGCCGTCGCACCACCTACGTGTGGATCGACCCGTCGCACGGCTGGCTGGCCATCGATGCGGCCAGCGCGGCCAAGGCGGACGAGGTGCTGGAAATGCTCAACAAGTGCATTAGCGACCTGCCGCTGTCACCCCTGCGGACCGAGCGCTCGCCCGCCGCCGCGATGACGGAATGGCTCACCACCAGCGAAGCGCCGGCCGGTTTCAGCATCGACCGGGATTGCGAACTGCGCTCGCCGGTGGAAGAGAATGCCACGGTGCGCTATGTGCGGCACCCCCTCGATGCCGAGGAAATCAGCAAGCATATCACCGCCGGCAAGCAGCCGACGCGCCTGGCACTGACCTGGGACGACCGTATTTCCTTCGTCCTCACCGACCGGCTGGAAATCAAGCGCCTGGCTTTTCTCGACATCCTCAAGGAAGAAGCAGAAGCCAGCACAGAAACGGCGGACGAGCAATTCGACGCCGACTTCGCCCTGATGACGGGCGAACTGGCCAGACTGTTGCCGGCCATCGTGGCAGCGCTGGGGGGAGAGCATGCCGCCTGATAGCGGCGCACAAAAAGGGGAGTGAATTTATTTGCGGCAGCAGTCAAATCCCATAGCATGGGTCGGTGCGACTGCTCCAACGAGAGTCGTCCCGGCGTGGTGAGCGAGAAGCTGAGCCCGGAACTGGTGGCCAAGAAGGTGCTGGCGGTGGCGTCGGAAGTGCCACAGCTCACTAAAGAGATAATACCGATGGAATGGATAAAGTTTGGCACAATTTTGTGCACAATAACTGTGCCAATGAATGCAAAATTGCGTGAGCTTGTGCAAAATATAAAACCGCCTAACCGGCGGTTTTATTGATTTATTTTTGGTCGGGGTGAGAGGATTCGAACCTCCGGCCTCTACGTCCCGAACGTAGCGCTCCACCAGACTGAGCTACACCCCGAAATACACATGCGGCCTGCTTTCTAATGATTTCTTGTGACCGCAAAGTCGGCCAATTGTAGCAAAGAATCCTTGTAATTTGAACCGGGCAGGTGCGATATCGCCGCGCATGCAGCCTCCGCTTCCCGCTGCGCCTGCGCTTTGGTGTAATCCAGCGCGCCCGTGTCACGAATCGCCTGCATTACGGGCTGTAGTTCATCCAGACCACCTTGCTCAATTGCGTGACGCACCACAGCCGCCTGAGCTGCGTTGCCGTGCTTGATGGCATAAATCAAGGGCAGTGTCGGCTTGCCTTCGGCCAGATCATCACCGACATTCTTGCCCGTATCCTGGTGCTCGCCAGAATAGTCCAATACGTCATCTATCAACTGGAACGCGGTTCCCAGACGCATGCCGTACTCAGCCATCGCCTCTTCGTCCTGACGGGGCGCGCCACCCAAAATCGCACCCAGGCGACTGGCGGCCTCGAACAGTTTGGCGGTTTTGTAGTGAATGACCTGGAGGTAACGGCTTTCATCAATATCCGGATCGTGGCAATTGAGCAACTGCAACACTTCGCCCTCGGCAATGATATTGGTGGCATCGGCCAGCACTTCCATGACGCGCAGGTTATTTACCCCCACCATCATCTGGAAGGCACGGGAATAGAGAAAATCGCCCACCAGCACACTGGCTGCGTTACCGAACATGGCATTGGCCGTGGCCTTGCCGCGGCGCAGGCTGGATTCGTCCACCACGTCGTCGTGGAGCAGTGTCGCGGTATGGATGAATTCCACCACCGCCGCCAGTTCGTGATGATGCGTGCCGCGAAAACCGAACGCACCAGCCGACAACAGCACCAGCGCCGGGCGCAAACGCTTGCCACCGCTATTGATGATATATTCGCTGACCTGGCCGATCAGCGCGACTTCGGAGTGGAGACGCTGGCGAATGACCGCGTCGACGGCATGCATGTCCGCCTCGATGCGGCTGCGAATGGCTTCGATTGACACGTAATAATCCGAAAAAAGATGAATGGTAGAAACGTTCACAAGGCGGTGTCAAGGGACACGCGCAATTACTAACCCCGGCACAAACTTTACCACCAAAGAATTTTTGACCTGACTCATGCACTTAGGTATAATTCGCGGTTCATTTAAAAGTGAAGCAATGGAGCTAAACATGTATGCGGTCATAAAAACCGGTGGCAAGCAGTATCGCGTTGTCCCTGGCGAAAAACTTAAAATAGAACAGATACCGGCAGACATCGGCAGCGAAATCGTACTGGATGAAGTACTGATGATAGCGGACGACGAAGCGGTAACGGTAGGTACCCCACTAATTACGGGCGCAACGGTGAAAGCCACCGTGATGAGCCAGGGGCGTGCCAAGAAGGTGATCATTTTCAAAATGCGTCGCCGCAAACACTACCGCAAGACACAGGGTCATCGGCAGAATTACACCGAAATCCGTATCGATCTAATCGCCCAGTAAGTTTGAGCAAGGAGAAATACCATGGCACATAAAAAAGCAGGCGGTAGTGTACGTAACGGCCGCGACTCACATTCCAAACGTCTCGGCGTGAAGCGCTTCGGCGGCGAACTGGTTTCCGGTGGCAACATCATCGTACGCCAGCGCGGCACCCAGATGCACCCCGGCGACAACGTCGGCATTGGCAAGGACCACACGCTGTTTGCCAAAATTGACGGTACTGTGAAATTCGCCGTCAAGGGCGCACTGCAACGCACTATGGTCAGCATCATCCCGGTAGCCTGATTCAGGCCATTGGCGATGCGACCCGGCCCTATCGCACGATAGGGCCTTTTTATTTTATAGTTCTCGGATGTCAGCCATCAGCAAGCTGAGAACTGAAAGCTGATCACTGAAAACTATCACATGAAATTTATTGACGAAGCAAAAATTCAGGTCAAAGCCGGCGACGGCGGCAACGGAGTCGCCAGTTTCAGACGCGAAAAATACATCCCCAGAGGTGGGCCTGATGGCGGCGACGGTGGACGCGGCGCCAGCATTTACGCCATAGCTGACCGCAATATCAACACCCTGATCGATTATCGCTTCGCCCGCAATCATCGCGCCCAGCGCGGCGAAAACGGTCACGGCAGCGATCGCTACGGCAAGGGCGGCGAAGACTTGGTATTGCGCATGCCGGTTGGCACGGTGATTACCGACATCGCCACCGGCAAGGTCATTGCCGATCTCGCAGTCGACGGCCAGAAGGCTTTGATCGCAAAGGGCGGCAAGGGCGGCCTCGGCAACCTGCACTTCAAATCCAGCACTAACCGTGCCCCGCGCCAGTGCACCTCGGGCGAGGAAGGCGAGGAACTGGAACTGGCGCTTGAATTGAAAGTGCTGGCGGACGTCGGCCTGTTGGGCATGCCCAATGCCGGCAAGTCGACTTTCATTCGTGCCGTATCCGCCGCCAAGCCGAAAGTCGCGGATTACCCCTTTACCACGCTGCACCCCAACCTGGGCGTGGTGCGTGTCGACGAAGAGCGCAGCTTCGTCATCGCGGATATTCCCGGCCTGATCGAAGGCGCCGCCGAAGGCGCCGGACTGGGCCACCAATTCTTGCGCCATCTGGCGCGTACCCGCCTGTTATTGCACCTGGTAGACATGGCGCCCTGCGACGAAGCCGTGAGCCCGGTGCGTGAGGCACGCGCCATCGTCGAGGAGTTGCGCAAATACGACGAAGGCCTGTACCAGAAACCGCGCTGGCTGGTGCTGAACAAGATGGATATGGTGCCCGAGGATGAGCGCGCCGAGCAGTTACAACAGTTCCTGCGCGATTTTGGCTGGGAAGGCAGAAGCTTCATCATTTCCGCCCTGACGGGCGAAGGTTGCAAGGCACTCACTTACGCCATCATGGAATACCTGGAACAGAACCGCGCGCCGGAAGAAATTGCGGAAGAAAATGTCGCCGAACAAGCCGGCCCAGCCGTGGAATAGGCAATCACGCATCCGTGTCCAAATAAATCATGAAAGCCATACTCGCGAACTCCAAACGCCTGGTCGTTAAAGTCGGCAGCAGCCTGGTCACCAACAGCGGCACCGGGCTGGATCATACCGCCATCGCCAACTGGGCGGCGCAGATCGCCCAACTCAAGGAGATGGGGCGGGAAGTGGTACTGGTCTCCTCCGGCGCGGTAGCCGAAGGCATGCAGCGCCTGGGCTGGAAAAAACGTCCCAGCGCGGTACATGAACTGCAAGCCGCTGCCGCAGTCGGACAGATGGGATTGGTACAGGTGTACGAAACCTGCTTCCGCCAGCATGGCCTCCACACTGCACAAATATTGCTGACCCACGACGACTTGTCAGACCGCAAGCGCTACCTCAACGCGCGCACCACGCTGCGCACCCTGCTTGAACTGAACGTCATCCCGATCATCAACGAAAACGACACCGTCGTCACCGACGAAATTCGCTTTGGCGACAACGATACGCTGGCTGCCCTGGTCACCAACCTGATCGAAGCCGACACCTTGGTCATCCTCACCGACCAGTCCGGCCTGTTCAGCGCCGACCCGCGCAAAGACCCTACGGCCACCCTGATCCAGGAAGCCCGTGCTGGCGACCCGGAACTGGAGAAAATGGCAGGCGGTGCCGGCAGCGATATCGGCCGTGGCGGCATGTTGACCAAGATCCTGGCCGCCAAGCGCGCCATGCGCAGCGGCGCACACACCATCATCGCCTCTGGGCGCGAACAGGATGTGCTGGTGCGCCTCGCCCAGGGGGAAGCCATCGGCACCCAACTGATCGCCGAGACCATGCCAATCGCCGCGCGCAAGCAATGGCTGGCCGACCACCTCCAGGTGCGCGGCAGGGTCATGCTCGACGAGGGCGCCGCCAAAGCACTGTGTAAGGAAGGGAAAAGCCTGCTGCCCATCGGCGTTTACGATTTAAGCGGGGATTTCGAGCGTGGCGAAGTGGTGACCTGCGTCGACCGGAACGGGCGCGAGATCGCCCGTGGCCTGATCAATTACGCGGCAGGAGAGGCGCGCAAGATCATGCGCCACTCCAGTAGCGAGATTGAACCCATCCTGGGGTACGTGGATGAACCCGAACTCATTCACCGTGACAACCTAGTTCTTCTCTGAGAACCTAACATTGTAGGTCGGGTTTTAACCCGACATGTCAGGCTGAAGCCCGACCTACATCTGGTTCTCTGTAGCACAAAAAAAGGGCAGCCTGGGCTGCCCTTTTTAACGTTATGGATTAACGCTCAATCCTTCTCGCCGCTCAACGCCATCAGCAGTTGCAACAGGTTGACGAACAGGTTGTAGATATCCAGGTACAACGCCAGTGTTGCCATGATGTAGTTGGTTTCCCCACCCTGCACGATGCGGCTCACATCAAACAGGATAAAGCCGGAAAAAATCAGCACCGCGACCGAGGAAATTGCCAGTGACGCCGCCGGAACCTGGAAAAACATATTGGCCAGGGAGGCAATGATCAAAAGGATCAGGCCAACGAAGAGGAAGTTACCCAGAAAGCTGAAATCCTTCCTGGAAACCGTGGCATAAGAGGCCAGGGCGAGGAAAATCACGCCCGTACCACCCGCAGCCATACCCACCAGTTGCGCACCGTTCTTCAGGTGCAAGGCCACTTGCAGGATCGGGCCCAGCATGAGCCCCATGAAGAAAGTCAGCGCCAGCAGCAAGGCAACGCCCACACCGCTATCCCGGTTTTTGGAAATACCCCAGAACAGACCGAACATGACGGCCAGCATGGCCACCACCCCCAGAATCGGGCTTTGCGCCATGAAGGAAAAATTCATGCTCATGCCGATGACCGCGCCAATTACCGTGGGGATCATGGTCAGGCCGAGCAGCATGTAGGTATTGCGCAATACCTTGTGGGTGGATAGCGATAATCCCGCGGTTTGGGTGCTCATTTGTAATTCGGGTTGCATCAAACACTCTCCTTGGTGTGAAACAGACAATTCAGGCAATTAAGACTACCGAAGCATGCTTAAAGTTTCAACTGACAGACTCGACCCAATCGCTGGCAAGATCGTAATTTTCAAAAATTTGAATTTCGGCATCCAGGAAGGCCCGCGCCAGCCAAGCGCTCCAGGCAACCAGGCGGCCATTGGCGACTACCGCGATCTTCTGGAAATCATGGGCATGCTGCCAGTTGAAACGCACGTCTTCCCACGCCACATCGAGCGTAAAATCGGCCATGTCGCGCAAATCCATTAGCAGGTTGACCTTGCCCTGAAATTTCATTTCATACACAACTGCGTCTTCCAGCTGTTTGTAATCGGCGAGCGTGAATTCGCCAAACACGGAAACCTTGACGATCCGGTCGCGGTGTTCGATGGCAATCATTTTACAGACCCTTCCATAATGTCCCGATGGGCCTATTCTATAGTAAAAAAACAACTTGATTAGCACTGAGCTTGCCTGAAGATTCGTACTGATCAAGTAACCCATTCTAAAATTGGCGCGACGTAAGCTATGATAGACATACATTTCATGGCCTTTGCGGGAGGTACATCCATGCTCTCTGCCTTGCGTACACTAACATTGGTTATTCTGACGCTTGAACTGGCGGCTTGTGCCAGCCCCCGCTACCAGTCCGTATATCGCTACGAGGCACCAACAGACACGGCGGGCCGCACTTGTCTGGAAGGATGCGCGCGTAAAATGGCCGAATGCCGCGAGCAGTGCACTACGGCAAACCAGGCTTGCCTGAAGAATCTGGAGCCGCTGCTGGATGAACGTCACAATGAAGCCTTGAAACGCTACGAGATGGAACTGGATCGCTACCGCCAGGAGCTGGTGCATTATGACTTATCTCTGTCGTTGAATTGGGGCCACCCCTCCCCATGGCGCCGTGGCTTTTGGCCTTACTCCCCTTGGGCGATGCCCTACTATTTCCCCCCAGCTCCCCCTGTAAAACCCAGCCGCAGCGCGGAGTTCAACCGGCTTCGACACGAGCGATGCGATATGGACTGTGGCTGCCAGCCCATTTACGACGCCTGTTTCCTCGCGTGCGGCGGCAGGAAAATTCCTGAGGTGCAATGCATAAGCAACTGTCCACCGTAACGGACCAGCACACCATGCCCCCAGCACGTTTTCGCGTGCCTGTCAGCGCCATCGCTTTCGGCACCCTCGGATTGATCGCCCTGGCGGTTGGCATTCTCGCAATGGCCGGGCTGCTCCACAAAGTGCATCCTCTGCTCAATGTCGATGGTGGCTTGGCACTGGTGGTCTCCGGCATCGCACTAATCCTGTCCGGGGCATTCCCGCTGGGACTGGCTTTGCTCGCTGCCAGGCAAAGCTCAGCCGATTAAATTCATGCGAGACTTTCCAATAGCGCCTAACGGCGTGGTGGCACGCCTGGCGGGGCTTTAGGGGGTTTCGGGCGCTCTCGGCAAACTGTCCCTGCATGTCTCGCCTTCCTTCAAGGGCACGAAGGATTTGACGGCAGGGTCATAGCCAAGCAGTTCGCCACGGTCAAGATCAAAATACCAGCCGTGGGCGGCGAGGTCACCGGTGCTCATGCGCTGGGCGATCCAGGGGAAAGACAGCAGGTTTTCCAGTGATTGCAGAATGGCCGCCTGTTCACAGGCACGCACCTGAAGCTCGAAGTCCTGCTGCGGCAGTTCGTGCAACACCTTGTCACGCGCCGGGGCGGCGATTTGCACCCACTTGGCAACATATTCCGCGTTCTCGCAATTGCCGCTGCCGCGCATCAGGGCACGGATGCCGCCGCATTGCGAATGCCCCAGCACAATAATATGCTCGACGCCGAGCTGACACACGGCAAATTCCAGCGCTGCGCTCACGCCATGATAGCCGCCGCCGTACTCGCGCGGCGGCACCAGGTTGGCGACGTTGCGCACGACAAAAATATCGCCCGGCTCGCTGCCTGTGAGAATGGCCGGGTCAACGCGGGAATCACAACAGGCCACCACCAGGGCGCGCGGATACTGGCCGAGCTTCAGTTGCTCGTATAAATGGCGATCCTGGCCAAAATAGTTGTCCTGGAAACGCTTGAATCCTGCAATAAATTTCCCGATATCCGGCATGGAGCTTCCTCTTGGTGGAATGACAGGGCATCAGGGACACCCGATACATTAGTTATTCTAATATATCCATAAATAATATGGATCATCAACGCAGAAGAATTTCCTTGCTAAAGCCGTCTGGCTTACTTGATTTTTAATTCCGCTCCGGGTGTCGCCTTTTTCCATTTAACCCAGATGCCCATTGGAATGCACGCGCATGTAGGAGCGCCGCCCCCGGCGCGAATGCGACCGCAAATCGCGGCGAGGGCGCCGCTCCCACAGCGGTGTATTAGCTCTAAATGGATAATCTGGGTTTAAAGCGAGGTGCTTACATGGTCAGCCACAGTTCGTTGAGCCGGCGCACGAACGTCGACGGGTCTTCCAGTTGCCCGCCTTCGGCCAGTAGCGCCTGGTCGAACAGGATGTGGCTCCAGTCGCTGAATTTGTCGCTGTCGGTCTGGTCTTTCAGGCGCTGCACCAGCGCGTGCTTGGGGTTGATTTCCAGCACCGGTTTGGAGGTCGGCACGTTCTGGCCCGCTGCTTTCAGCAGGCGCTCCAGATTGCCGCTCATGTCGTGCTCGCCCGCCGCCACCAGGCAGGCCGGGGATGAAGTCAGGCGGTGCGAAATGCGCACTTCCTTGACCTGTTCGCCGAGGCTGTCCCTGATCTTGTCGGTAAGGCCCTTGAAGGCATCGGCTTCCTGCTCCTGTTCCTTCTTCTCTTCCTCGTCCGCCATCTTGCCCAGGTCGAGGTCGCCCTTGGCCACGGATTGCAGCTTCTTGCCGTCGAACTCGGTGAGATGGGACACCATCCACTCGTCCACGCGCTCGGCCAGCAACAGCACTTCCACGCCCTTGGCGCGGAATATTTCCAGGTGCGGGCTGTTCTTGGCGGCGGCGAAAGTGTCCGCCGTGACGTAATAAATCTTGTCCTGGCCTTCCTGCATGCGACCGATGTAGTCGGCCAGGGAGACGGCCTGCTCCTCGCTGTCGCTCTTGGTGGAGGAGAAACGGATCAGCCTGGCGATGCGTTCCTTGTTGGCGAAATCCTCGCCCACGCCTTCCTTGAGCGCCTTGCCGAATTCCTTCCAGAAAGTGGCGTATTTTTCCGCCTGGTTCTCGGCCAGGTCTTCCAGCATGCCCAGCACCTTCTTCACCGAGCCGCCACGGATGGCCTCGATATCCTTGCTTTCCTGCAGGATTTCGCGCGACACGTTGAGCGGCAGGTCGTTGGAATCGATCACGCCGCGGATGAAGCGCAGGTAGTAGGGCATGAGCTGCTTGGCGTCGTCCATGATGAAGACGCGGCGCACGTAGAGCTTGATGCCGTGGCGCTGCTCGCGGTCCCACAGGTCGAACGGGGCGTGGGCGGGCACGTACAGCAGTTGGGTGTATTCCTGCTTGCCTTCCACCTTGGCGTGGACATAGGCCAGCGGCGGCTCGAAGTCGTGCGCCACGTGCTTGTAGAATTCCTCATACTGTTCCGGCGTGATCTCGCTCTTGGGGCGTGCCCACAGGGCGGAAGCCTGGTTGACGGCTTCGTCCTCGTCTCTGACCACGGTGGCCTTCTTCTCTTCATCCCATTCTTCCTTCTTCATCACGATGGGCAGGGTGATGTGGTCGGAATACTTGCGGATGATGGTTTTCAGTTGCCAGCTAGAGAGCAGTTCGTCCTCACCCTCGCGCAGGTGCAGGATCACATCGGTGCCGCGGCCGGCCTTTTCCACGGTTTCCAGCGTGTAATCACCCTCGCCCGCCGATTCCCACTTCACCGCATGTTCAGGCGTAAGACCGGCGCGGCGCGTCACCAGCGTCACCTTGTCGGCGACGATGAAGGCGGAGTAGAAACCCACGCCGAACTGGCCGATCAGGTGCGCGTCCTTGGCCTGGTCGCCGGAGAGTGCCTCGAAGAACTGGCGCGTGCCAGACTTGGCGATGGTGCCGATATGCTCGATCACTTCCTGGCGGTTCATACCGATGCCGTTATCGGAGAGGGTGACGGTGCGCGCATCCTTGTCGAAAGCAATGCGGATTTTCAGCTCGGGATCGTTTTCCCACAGCGCGTCGTCGGACAGCGCCTCGAAGCGCAGCTTGTCCGCCGCATCCGAGGCGTTGGAAATCAGTTCGCGCAGGAAAATTTCCTTGTTGCTGTACAAGGAGTGGATCATCAGCTTCATCAGCTGTTTGACTTCGGCCTGAAAGCCCAGCGTTTCTTTGTGTGCTTCTACGGTCATGGTGCTCGTTCTCCGCTTTAGTTGGATAAAAACTGCAGGGTAGATGGGAACGCATTGACCCTATTTCAAGAGGGGTTGGAGATCATGATCAGCCGAAAATCAGCCAAGGGAATATTTGGGTTGATCCTGAATTGCTGTTCCAGATCAAGTTCCATTGTGAGTAAAGGTGGCTATAATTACTTCGTTTAATCGCGTTAATATCGAGATGGTGTCGCATGAAAACCCTGATGGTGCAGTTAGCCCGTTCCCTTGCCATGGCAGAAATGCCACGCCGCGATGGCGGTAAATTCTTCGCGGTTTTTTGCGCGCTTGCGCTTTGCTTGTCCAGCCTTGAAGCAAATGCCTCTGATTCTGAAAGAGCCACTGAGTTGATGGGCGTCTGCGCCACCTGCCACGGCGAGTTTGGCCAGGGGGGTTCGCGCGGAGAATACCCTCGACTCGCCGGGCAGTCGGAAAAATACATGGCAAGCCAACTGGAAAGTTTCCGCGCCCGAAAGCGCATCAACTTTCCGATGTTCCCCTACACCGAGGAACGCGATTTGTCGGATGAGGATATCCGCGCCATTTCCAGTTATTTGTCTGCCGTCAAGTTGTCGACCACCCCGCCAACATTCAAAGGCCATGAAGATGCTCTGACGCGCTTGCAGATGATGGATAAAGTCATGATCATTTCGCGTGCCGAGGGCGATATCGCGAATGGCGGCAAGATTTACCAGAAAGAATGCGCCTCCTGCCATGCCAAGGATGGACGCGGCCGGGGATCGTTTCCAATGCTGGTGGGGCAGTACACCAATTACCTCATGAAGCAGGTCACCAGTTACATCAAAGGCGAGCGCCCGCACGATGAAGAAGACTCGCGCGGCATCCTGGCCGAGTTGAAGGACACCGATATCCGCGACATCCTGGCTTATCTCACTTCGATCCAGCCACAGGAATAGGCCCGTGTTCAAAAGCTTCCTGGTGTTGTTTCTGAGCCTGTTTTCCGGCCTCGCCTGCGCGGATCTATCCTTGCCTGGCGGCAATTCAGGACAGGATATTGAAGAATGGTTCCACACGATTTCCCTCATGGCGCCGGCCCAACTTGCGGAACTGGATGGGCGGCTATTCTCCTTTGCCGTGGATCTCGACAACAACCCCGGTTTCAGCATGGAGCTTGATGCGGCAAGCGGCACTCTCACTTTGCTGTATCGCATGGCATTCAACAACGTCGCGGAAGGCTGGAGTTGGGAGCCGCTGGCCAACCCGGACAGCCAGGATTATTACCGCGCCAAGTTTTTACCCCTGAAATCCACCCAGCAGGAAATGGCAGCACCAGTTGAAGTGGAGCTTTATCCGGGAAAAAGGCTGGAAGTCAGAAATCTGTGGCGCTATGACTATTTTCTGGCCTTCGAGAATCTCTATGATTTTTATCCGCGCATGGTGGATGACGATGCCGGTTTTGGCGCAAGGGTCAAGGCGACTGAACTGCCGCCACGGAACCACCTGAAAATGCTCGCGGTTTTCCGCCTGAAGCCACCCTACCATTCAGAGAGCAACACCTTCTGGAAAGCCGACTTTGCCGACCCGGTGGACTTCACCCTGAGAAAACGCTACCTGATCGGCCAGCTCGAGGAAATCCGCTTTGTGGATAGCGAGACGGGACAGATTTATGTACGCCAACAGCGTATTACTGGCTTTTCGCCACCGCCATCCAGTAAGCCCGATGGCGCGCTACACTGATATCCCGTTCAACCATGATTTCGATCAGATGCGCGCCACCCGTGAGCGTGAGCGCCAGGGCAGCCTGAAAATCCGCTGCCCGGCCGATTTTTTGATAGCCCAGCCCATACATCCTTGCCGCATGGGCAAAATCCAGCCCGAGCGGCGTCAGCCAGGCACGCTCGAAATTTTCCAGTTGCGACTGGGGCAGATATTCAAAAATTCCACCGCCGCCGTTGTTGAGAACGACAAACACCACATCCAGCCCGCGCGCTGCCAATAGACCATTCATGTCGTGGTAGAACGCCAGATCGCCGAGCAGCGCCACCACTGGTCGCGCGCCAGCGGCAGCCAGGCCAAGGGCGGTTGAGACGTTGCCGTCGATGCCGCTCGCGCCGCGATTGCCGATGATCCGTAATGACTTGGCGCCACTGCCGGAATAGGCATCGAGATCGCGGATCGCCATGGAGTTACCGCTGAACAGCGTGCCGCCATCAGGCAGCAGATCCACTATTGCATGCACCACTTCGGCTTCCAGCGGCATACCCTGCCGCGCCAGTTCGGCCGCGCGCTGTTCCTCGGCCTGAAATGCCGCCAGCCAGGGCGAAGGCGCGGCCAGTTCGAGCGTGCTTTCCAGTTGCCGGCACAAGGCGGCGGGGTCGGCTCTCACCAGCCGCGTGGCCTGATGCAGCGGATCGGGCCAGCGGCCGTTCGCATCCACCACGAGGTGGTCCATGCCTGACTGTGCCGAGAGAAACTGCTGCAAGGTTTTGGAAACCGGCATGGCGCCGAAACGCAGTACCCAGTCTGGCTGCAGATTTTCTTGCACGCCGGTGCGGCGCAAGAAGGCGTCGTAACGGCAGAGGACAGAGGTTCGGTCATGGCTGCCGAAACGCAGCCCGGAAAGGGGGTCTGCCAGCACCGGGCAGGCCAATTTTCTGGCCAGCAAGCTGACTGCCGCGGGGAAGCCGGCACCGTGCTCACCCCATCCGCACACGATAAGCCCTTTCCCGCCCGCCAGTTCGCGCGCCAGCGTTGCGCTTTCCTCGGCGGGCAGGGACAAGAGTGGATGGCTGACCACGACCGGCGCCATTTCTTCTACCTGGGGCAACGGCCCGGTAGGCACCAGCGGTTCGCGCAGCGGCACGTTGACATGCACCGGGCCGGGCAGGGGCCAGCGGCACTGGTCTGCCACTCGCGCCGCCAGCGTGCGCAAGTAGCGCAGCATTTCCGGTCGTGCATCGGCGGGAGACAGTTCGTGGAAGGCGCGCACATGGCCGCCGAAGAGATGTGTCTGGTCTATGGACTGGTTGGCGCCGCAGTCGCGCAGTTCCGCCGGGCGGTCGGCGCTGAGCAGTATCAGCGGAATCGCGCCCATGTCCGCCTCGATCACGGCGGGATACCAGTTGGCCGGCGCCGAGCCGGAAGTGCAGATCAGGATGACAGGTTGATGGCATGCCTTGGCCAGCCCCAGGGCAAAAAACGCGGCGCTGCGCTCGTCCACCTGCACCCAGGTTTTCAGGCCTGAATGCTGCAGACAGGCCAGCGCCAGCGGCGTGGAGCGCGAGCCGGGCGAAATGACCGCATGCGTCACGCCGCCGGCTGCCAGGCCATGGATCAGGTGGCTGGCCCAGATGAAGTTTTCGCTGCCTGGCTCAGTCATGCCGGCATTCCGGCAAATGCAGCCTTGAAGGATGTCGGTTAGTTAGGTTGTGTGCCATCAAGCTAAACCTGACTTTGCGAGTGCTGAGGAAGTACCTGGCCATCACGGCTTTTTGCGCATATTGAGTTGTCTGCCGGGCGGCTATGCTCCGCCTTGAATGTATTTGTGAACGGATACAATTTTCTCGACATATGGCAAACACTTTTCTATAAAAAACTCTCTTGATCGGTTTAGGCGGTATGGATCAAGCAACTTGTGAATCGACTGCTCCAGTTCGGCATAATTCTTGGTTTCGAACTGCGTGATGACACGAAACCGGAATGGGACTCCCGTTGTGTATAGCTGCGCTATTCGGTTCTCGACATTCCCAGAGGTTATCCCAATCTTCACGATCTCGTCACCTTCTTTGGTGAACAGACTGGTTCCAAGAACGTACAAGGTTCCAATTCCAGCTTCAAGGCGTTCGAGATTCTCGGACTCGATGTCTTCGTCCTGCAATTGCGGAGGCAAGTCTTGCATTAACACATGGAAGAGCAAGGTTTCGACCCGTGATCGGTCGTGCCCTGCGTTGTTATGCAAGCTCCCTGCATTTCTGGTGTAATGGGCTTCCTACGAAAATTTGGCGCATCCACCAGATAACCCTCACAGGAACGGATTGGCCACCGTCAGCTTACCCTCGAAAACCTGTCCATTCTGCATGTCTTCAGAATAGAGGATATCGCAGCCCGACAGCAGGGCGGCTGCAGCAATCAACGCATCCCAGTTGGAAAGCTGGTAACGGATGGCCAGTTCCGCGCTCTTGCGGATGGTGGTTTCATCGATGGGCAGCACGTCAGTACGCAGCATCACGCTATCTGCGAAAGAGTAAGCCTTCGCGCGGTCAAAACCGAGTTTCCGCAGACAGACGTTGATGGCTTCATTGATAACTTGTGCACTCACCAGCGGGCGGACCGCCACGATGCCGCGCGCAATCCCGGCCTTGCGGGTGTCCTGGCCGATGGTGTAAAGGACGATATTGGTGTCAGCGAAGCACTTTGCGGTCATAGCATTCGTCCCGGTTGAACTTGCCATCAAACACCGCTCCAAACTGGTCGAATTCGCTCATGTCCGTAATTGCCACTCTAGTCTGGGCGCGCTTGGCCTTGAGATAGCCGACAAAATCCAGCACCTCGCGCGCATCGGTTTCAGGCAGCGTCTGCACTTCCTCAACAATCTTTTCCATCGTGTTCATGGTTATTATCCTTCACACCGTTTTCTTGAGTTTAACCACATCTGCCGCCGAATTAAAGTCCAAGCCCACCCCGCCCCGCTTTTTGTGGTTCGCGATGCGCAGGCTCGCTACGAGAGTTTCACGTCAAGGCCTCCCAGTGCCTGCAGCATGGCAACGAACTTGGCTTCCGTTTCGGCCAGTTCGCGCTGCGGTTCGGAGCCAGCCACGATGCCTGCCCCGGCATGGAGATGCGCCACGCACCCCTGGAGATGGGCGCAGCGCAGCGCCACCGCGAACTCGCCATCCCCGGCGACATCCAGCCAGCCGATGGCGCCGGTGTACCAGCCTTCGCGCTGTTCGCCTTGCTGTGTCAGCCAATCCAGTGCCGCCTGGCGCGGATAGCCGCCAACGGCCGGGGTGGGGTGCACGCGCTGCAGCAGATCGAGCAAGCTGACCCCCGCTTTAACGCGCCCGCGCAAGCTGCTCCACAAATGACGCAAATGGCCAAGGCGCCGGATCTGCGGCGCATCGGGTACTTCCAGACGGGCGCACAGCGGGCGCAGGGCTTCGGCGATGGCCTGCACCACCAAGCGATGTTCGCGGCCATTCTTCACGTCGGCGAGCAACTTCTGGTCCGCGGCGAACGCGGCGCACCCCTCTCCCCAGGCAGTGCCCGCCAGCGCGTCACAATACACTTCGTCATCCTGCAGCCGCACCAGGGTTTCCGGGCTGGCACCGAGAAACACGCCGCCCTCCGCCGTATCCGTGGCAAACAGGGTGCACGAGGGATAATGCCGCGCCAGATCCGCCATGACCCGGGCCGGGTCGAAATCCTGTGCTGTTTGGAATGACACGCGCCGGCTCAACACCACCTTGTCCAGCCTGCCGCTGCGAATGTCACGCACCGCCTGCCCGGCCCGCCCCAGCCAGGCTTGATCGGCCTGGGCATCGTCGAGGCGCTGCAACGCTTTGCTGCCATGCACAGGCTGGCTGTTGTCAACGAGTGCCGTCATCAACTGGCGCAAGCGTGCCATGGCGGAGGCAATGGCTGCTTCATCGGGTGCCGCGTTAAAAGTGAATGTCACTGCACGGATTTCTCCCTGGCGTCGCAGCAGCAGTTCGGGCACGTTCAGTCGCGCGGATGGCAATGTCGCGCTGCTGTCCGGCTTCGCCGCAAATGCAAAACCGCCCAGGGCGAGGGGGTGCAGGCCGGTGTGATCGGCATCCTCATGGCGCCAATGCTGGCGCCAGCCGTCAAATGCAGCGCCCAGTTTCAACCAGCGCGCTTCGCCTTCGGCACAAAAAGTTGCCGCCACGCCCAGACCCAGAATTTCATACCGTGCCGCGGGTCTGCTCCAGTAGAACAGGTCATGAAAGGCTCCCGGCAAGCCGGCGCAGGGAATTTCGGGCACGGCCAGCGTCACGCTGAGGAGGCCGGTATGGCACATCCCGGCGTGCCGCAGCGCGGTCTTGAGACGGCTTTCGATCTGCTCCAGAAAGGCCGGATCATCGGGGCGGAAACGTTTCAGCATGGCGGCTTATTTTCCATGCCTCGGGCCAATCCAGGCAAGTGCTGGCGCTGCAGTTTACCCATGGCATTGCGCGGTAGCGCGGCAACGGCAACGAACAGGCGCGGCCGCAGCGCAGAGGGCAGATGCTCTCGGCACCAGCCCTCTACTGCCTGCATATCTTCCCCGACCACCAATGCCGCGATGCGCTCACCCCACACCGCATCGCTCACGCCGGTCACCGCGACATCGGTCACGCCCGGGCAGGCGAGCAGCAAGTCCTCCACCTCCGCGGGGTGGACGTTGACGCCCCCGCTCACCAGCATGTCGTCGTGACGCCCCAATACCACCAGATTGCCGCGCTCATCGAAATATCCCCGGTCGCCGCTGATAAACCAGCCATCAAGCAGGCCATGGCCTGTTTCGCGTGCCGCATTGGCATACCCCGCCATCACGCTGGGGCCGCGCACGCGGATGCGCCCCTTGCCCTTCGCCGGCTGGCCGTTTTCATCGACGATTTCCACGCTTATTCCCGGCAGGGGTTTCCCGACCATGCCCTCGCACCAATCGGATGGAAACGAGGCCAGTGTCGCCACCTGCGAGGCGGCCTCGCTCATGCCGTAAGTGGGACAGATGGGCCATCCGGATGCATGCGCCCGTTGCGCCAGGGAGGCCGACAAAGGGCCGCCACCGACAAGGGCGTATTTCAGCCGCGCCGGTGGCGGGCCGGCCTCCAGCAGGCGCGCGAGCATGGCCGGCACCAGGGAAATATGGGTTACGCCATGGCGTTCCATGTCCTCCCGCACCCGCATCGCATCAAACCCCCGATGCAGCAGTACGGCGGCGCCCGCCTCCGCACAGCGGTAAAAAATGGCTATGCCACCGATATGATGCAGGGGCAGACAGCCCAGCCAGACGTCGCCCGGCCCCAGTGGAATACGGCTGCGGCTGGCCCGCACCGCCGCCTCCAGATTGGCCTCGCTCAACATTACGTTTTTGGGTTCGCCCGTGCTGCCACTGGTGGCGATGAGCAACTCGGCGCTGCCGGGCAGTTCCGCCTGTTTCAGCAGCATCGCCAGACGTTCCGGCAGCCCGCCCGGATTGGCCGATAGCAGGGCTGCGTAGCTGAAAACTTCACCATCCACCAGCAGCGCCGGGGCGTCTGGATGGCTCGCTGCGGCACGCTCAAGCCAGCGGGTGAGCAGGGACTTCATGCTAAAAAAACTTGTTAACCACGGGGAACACGGGGCGCACGGGGAAATCTATGCTTGGGGCACTCATTCCCTCCCACCCGACAGATGGTATGGTTAAAGCCCTGATCCTCCCCGTGTTCCCCGTGGTTAAAAAATTTTTCAGATTCATGACTCAGGCGGGCTTGACGCCGCGATGCAAACAGGCGATGCCGAAGGACAGATTGCGGTAGCTCACCGCAGAAAAACCGGCCTGTTCCATGATGCCCCGCATTTCCTCCTGGTCCGGGAAACGCCGGATGGATTCCACCAGGTAGGTGTAAGCCTCCGGGTCGCGTGCCACCCAGGCACCTAGACGGGGAATCACGGTGAAGGAAAAGAGGTCGTAAAAAGGCTTGATGGGTGCCCAGGGACGGGAAAACTCCAGGCACAGGAAGCGTCCGCCCGGCTTCAATACCCGCAGCACTTCCTTCAGGGCGATTTCCAGGCTGGTGACGTTGCGGATGCCGAAGGCGATGGTCATGGTATCCACCGAGGCATTCGCCAGCGGAATCCGCTCGCCGGTGCCGGCCAGCCACTGCACGCCGGAAAGCTTGCCCGCACGGCCGGCATTCATCATCGCCAGGCTGGGGTCGCACACCATCACCTGCGCCCCGGCCCGGGCCATCAGGCACGCCACGTCGCCGGTGCCGCCTGCCAGATCCACCACCGTCTGGCCCGGCTGTACCGCGGCTTCCCGCGCCAGGCGGCGCTTCCACAGCCGGTGGATGCCCATGCTCATGAGGTCGTTCATCAGATCGTAGCGTGGCGCCACGCTTGCAAATACACGCCGGATCAGACGCGTGCGCTCGTCCTCGGCGACGCTCTGATAGCCGAAGGTGCGGGAAAATTCATGGCGCTCAGCCATCAGCATTCAGCTTTCAGCAAAACCACGGCTGAACGCTGAACGCTGATAGCTGATAGCTGATAGCTGATAAGCTACTCACGGCAAATCGCCACGCCGGAACATGAAATAGCCCGCAGTCGCGCACACCGTGCCGATCACCAGCGGATAAACCACGCCGTAAATCATGAATCCGGTGGCGCCCAGCGTATCGGTAATCACATAGGCGGCAGGCCCCAGCACGATCAGTTGGGGGTCGAACAGCATCAGCGCCGCGGTGCGGAAGACCTGCAAGGGGTTGGCGAGGGCGATGCCCACCGCGATCTCGGGCGATACGTGGCCCTGGATCATTACGCCAAGCAGAATCAGATCAAGGAACAGCAGCATGGCCAGCCACACCACGAACGCCGCGCCCTGCGCCACATCGGTGGAACGCGCCAGGGTGGAGAGCAGCATGGCAATGCCCAGGAAGCACCACGCAATCACGGCCAGCAGGGCGGTGTAGTAGAGAAACATGAACCACGGCACCTCGATCTGCTGCACCAGCGCCCACAGCGCGGCTCCCAGCATGGCGAGGAAAACCGGCATGAACACCACGATGTAACGCCCCAGCAGTTTGCCCCAGAACCAGGCGGAGAGCGAAACCGGCAACGACAGCAGATATTCGAACACGCCCGCCTCGCGGTCCCCGGCCACCGAGCGCACCGTGGTAATGAGCACGAAAATCGGCAGAATCGCCATGCACAACTGGATATAGGTCACCAGCAGCCGCGACAGGCCGATAAAGCCCAGCACGCGCGATTCGGTGAGACCGAAGACGAACAGCATGGCGACAATGCCGCCGAACACCAGGGTGTAGATCATGAACCAGCGTGCACGCAAGGATTCAACGACATCGAGCTTGGCGGTAAGCCATAAATTTTTCATTCAAAATCCTTGTGAATAGCTGTCAGCAATCAGCTATCAGCAGTCAGCTATCAGCCAACCCGGTTTTGCTGAAAGCTGATAGCTGAAAGCTGATAGCTAATAGCTACTTCCCTTTTGCCAGAACCTGCTTCCTGGCCTCCTCGAAATTCACGCTGCCCGGTTCCGGCAGCGCCACCGCGCCGAATCCGTAAGCCATCGGCGTCATCTTGCCCGGCACATAGTATGCCTTGCGGGCATCGATCCACTGGTTGGAGCGAATATCCATGACCCATATTTCCGTGGCGGGATCATTGGCCCAGGGTTTGTCCTTGAGCCAGAAAAAAACGCAGCCGATATCGTCAAACTTGAACGCCTGATGCTTCGGCCCGCCGCGCACCTGGGCGGCAAAGCGCTTGTCGCTCAACGCCATGTTGCAGCGCACGCAGGTGTCGCGGTCCCATTTGACCTCCACCGGGCCGGTTTTGGGTTCGCCGGAGCAGGCGGCCAACAGGCCCAGCAGCAGGAACACGACGCCATGCCTGAACCACCGGCTCATGGTTCGCTTCCCTTGTTCTCGTCGAGACTGATGGCAGTCAGTATCCCCACATAGCGCGAAATCATGCCGAGAAAGCGCAGCCGGTCCGGCCCCGCCACACTGCCCTGCCATTCCAGGCCGTTGCCGGTATCCTGGAAATTCCAGCCCAGCAGTGCCTTGGCAATCGATTCCTCGGCGCGCCGCAACGTCAGGCGGCAGGCCAGCATGCCGGTCAGCGAAACATCGTCCGCCACCCGGTCGTCCAGCACCACCTTGCCACGGTCGAGCTCGATCACGCGATTCACCAGCGCCGACACTTCGTCGAGGCGATGGCTGGAAATCAGCATGGTGGTATTTTCCAGGCGCTCGGCCAGTAGGCTGAAGAAAATCTGGCGCGCTTCAGGGTCGAGGTTGGCGGCGGGTTCGTCCATGATCAGGATATTGCTGTCGCGTCCCAGGGCGATGGAGATCAGCAGCTTCTGCTTCTGCCCGCCGGAGAGCTTGACGAAGGGCTGGCTCGCCATTTTCGCGACATCAAGGCCGAGACGGCTGGCGATGTCCTCCATGCGCTTTTTATCGCTATTGCACACGGCTGACGAGAAATCCAGCAATTGCCCCACCGGCATTTTCAGCGGCGGCGGTAACTGTGGCACGAAACCGATTTTCGCCAACACCTTCTGACGGTTCTGTCGCGGCGCCAGGCCATTGACGGTAATCACGCCATCGTAAGTGTATTCGCCCAGCAGGCAGCGGATCATGGTGGTTTTGCCGGCACCGTTTGATCCGATCAGGGCAATGCGCTCGCCCAGCACGATGGAAAGGTCGAGTTCGTCCAACACTCGGTTGCGCTTGAAAGTTTTTGAAACATGATTGAAATTGATCATTTGGTTAGTATCAGTTATCAGCGGTCAGCAATCAGTAAAGCGGTTAGGTTTCAAGCTGACAGCTGACAGCTGATAGCTGACCGCTAATTTCCTATATTATTTTTCTCAGTCCCTTGACCTCGAATGACAAGGCACCGCTCGGGCAGACATCGATGCACATGCCGCAACGGGTGCAGTCCGCACCGATGTCCAACTGGGCAGTCGGTGCACGGCCCTTGATGACGCAGTCCAGCACGTGCGGCACCTCGCAGACCTTGCGGCATTCGCCTTCATGGTGACAGTTGGCCAGTTTATAGGTCACGTGCAGGGGTGAAAACACACCGACGATGCCGTACGTGAGGCCGATCGGGCAGACATAGCGACACCAGGCGCGCCGCGAATAGAACACCTCGAACAGCAGCAGCAACACCACCCACCCAAGAGCCAATCCGGGGCCGTAGATCAGCGCCCGGCTGACGATACCGACGGGCGAGATAGTTTCGAATACCGTGTAGCCGGTGACGACCGCCATCAAGGCAAACAACACCCAGAACACCGTGCGTACGCCGCGATGGAAGGCGTGGTCGGTAATCTTCTTTTTTTCCACCAGATACACGTGCAGACGCTCCGCATTTTCCGCCAGGAAATGGTAGGGGCAGGCCCAGGAACAAAAGGTGCGTCCGCCCAGCAGCAGCCACAGGACGAAAACCGTACCGGTGCCGATGAACAGGTTGACGATGATGTGCTTGTGCGCCAGCATCACTTGCAGGGCGGAGTTCAGGTCGATCAGGTGGAAGCCCAACAGGCGCGAGGCGGTCAGCGCGCCTTCCAGTATCTGGATGTCGAGCCAGAAAGACACCGTGAACAGCAGGTTGATCGCGAGCAGCGTAATCCAGCGCCGCCTGCGCCAGACGCCTTTCTTCTGGTGCTCAAGGGCTTCCGCCTTGAGCGCCTCAAAATCCAGTTTCCCGGCTTTTTTGTAGAAATGGATGGTCTTCGCTTCTTCGCTATATTCGTCAGGCTGACTCTTTCCTGGAGCAGCCCCCAGCATCACCCGCACCGATTCCCAATATTTATTCGCCATCACGCACTCCAGCCTTTGCGCGCTTCCACCACGATTGCCGCCGGTTCGGGTGGGCACACCATTTCGCACACGCCGCAGCCGACACAGGGCTCATGCACCACCGGCGTTTTGATCGTGACGCCGTTTTCCACCACGCTTTCGAGCGAGATCGCCCCCTTGATCGGGCAGGTGCGCACGCACAGGTCGCACAGTTCCAGATCGTAGGGGTGATCGCGCAGCGGAATGGGTTTCCAGCGGTCCACTTCCATGAAACGCATCGTGCCCTCGAACGCCTGCCCCCGCGCCGCCCCCTTGATGCCCTTGCCTTGCCGCGCGAGGCATTTTTCCGGACGCGCCAGGACGGCCAGGCCGGTGCGTTCCTTGAGGTTGAGCGTGGGCTCGGGGCTTTTTTCCTTGGCGAGCAGGATGGGCGGATTCGCCACTCTCATCTCGCTGCGGGTCAGCATGAAGCCAGGTTTGTCATAAACCAGCGAGCCGGTGGGGCAAGCCAGGATGCACTGCACGGCATCGCAGGAAAAATCGCACGCCTGGCTACGGGAGTCGATATAAGGTACCCCGATACCGAAACCCTGATCGATGTCGTCGAGCTTGATCGCCTGCACCGGGCAAACCTGGACACACTGCCCGCACTTGATGCAGGAAGAAAGAAAATCCGACTCTTCCAGTGCCCCTGGCGGCCGCATGCGCACGCGCCAGGCACGGGCCACCGGGATGTAACCCACCGAGGAAATGCCCAGCACCGCCACGCCCAGAATGATTGAGCGCAAGACTCGACGGCGTGCTTCAAGCTTGCGCTTGTTGATCAGCGGATGTGTGGCTGGTGTTTTTTCTGTGCTCATTTTTTTGCCCCCTTCCAGGGGTTATTGAACAAGGGTTTTTCATCGCGCAGCAGCAGGGTTGGGCTGGAGAATGGTGCCAGGCGTTCGAGAAAATCCAGCACTTCGAGCGCCGGCGCCACCTTGAAAAAGCGCGCCTGGGGAATCTCCATCCACACCCGGTCGGCGTAGGCATAGAGATCATAAGCCGTATCGCCATAGCCATCCTTGTTGCGATCGAAGCCTTCATAATCGTCCCAGTAATTACCACGCCAGACATTGCGCTGCCCCGAGCCCGCACCACCCACCGAGAGATTGGAGATATTGCCCTCAAAGGAGTTCCCGCTCACCTCGTAACCCGTCAGGTCGCTGTTGAAGGAGATGGCAATGCCGTTGTAGGCGATGCGGTTGTTCCTGATGATGATTTTGGTGTCGGGTTGGAACGGCGACAGGTCAGCCGATAGCCCCAGCGCGCAATAGATAATCTCGTTACCCTCGAGCAACGCTCCGCTCGCTTCCTTGAAGCCGATACCCATGCCGGTGGAACCGGTGGCGTGGGAAATCACGTTGTTGCGTATCACAGAATTCTCGTTGTACATCAAATAGATGCCAACCGCGTTGTCGTAAAAGCGGTTGCCATCTGCCACGTTATTGTTGGCAAACATGAAATGAATCGAGTAGCGGCTGCGGGCGCCATAGTTACGGTAAAACGTGTTGCCGTTGGAATACCACACCACCATGTCGCGCGAATCCACTACCTGGTTGTTTTCGATGCGGTTGTTCATGCTATACCACAGGCGCAGACCGTCGCCGCGCACCCCCAGGTCCGCCGGTTTGGAACGGATGCGGTTGCCGCGCACAATATTGTTATTGGACTGTTTCAGGTCGATGCCGAACAGACAGTCGTCGATGACGATATTTTCGATCAGGTTACGGTGGCCGCGTACATTGAGGCAGGCATCATCGGTATCGTGCGAACTCCCCGAGCCCTTGAGGTGCACGCCGCGCAGCGTGGCACCGCTGGTTTCGATCACGAACACCGTGCTCTTGTTGCCGCCGTCTATGCTGACCTTGCCGCCGCCCTCGATGGTCAGGGGTTTGGTCAGATGCACCGGGCCGGCGTAATTGCCTGGCTTGGGGCGCAGGATGGAACCTGCGGGCGCGGCATCGACCAGGGCCTGAAACGGGGCCAGGCCGTGAATACGCTTGTCGCGCAGGTAGAGAGGCACCAATTGCACGGGCTTGTCGACATCGACGCGAGGCACATTGCCCATGTCCGCGCCTTGCCCGAGTTTCGACCCCTCTTCTTCATCGCGCTCAACGCCTGCAGCCCACCCCACTGTAATGGAGATGATCACTGACAGCAGGAGCATGGCCAGTTGCCGAAATTTCATGTTCAAGAATCCGTGGATTGCCGTTATCCAGAAAAGATATGCAGGTCGGCATGAATGCCGACCTACAGTTTCACGTGGCTACTAGTTAACGTTCGGATCTTCGCGCATCAGCTTGCGGCGAATCAGCAAGGCCAGCAAGGAAGTAACGCTGGTGCCCAGCAGCATTGCATAGCCGTAGTAGGGGTAGGAATAAGTGCTGAATTGCGCCACCTTGCCCTCGCCAAAAACGGTCGGCATGAAGGGCTTGACGGTAAAGGCACCCCAGGGGTGGAGGTTATGGCCGAAAAACCACAGCCAGCCGGCATAATCGAGCACGAAGAAAACCGGCAGCAGCGCAGGGACCAAAACCAGCAGCAAGGAGAATTTACGGATTTTCCACACACCCAGCCAGACGATCACCATGGCCACAATCAGCCCTCCGATCGAAACCTTGGTAGCCAGTTTCAGATTGGCTACCCAGCGGCCCAGCACCTCGGGCTGATTGAAGAACGTGGCCGCCGCATCATGGTAAACCACGGCAAACTTGTCCAGATTGCCCATGATGAGTTGATCTCCCACCATCCAGGCGCTCACCCCCGCGAAACCCGCGCCGAGTATCATGAGTTGATGCTTGCGCCGGGTCACCATGAATCCCAGCATCATCACGGCGAGGAAAGCGAAGATGAATTTTGACAGGCGGAGTTCCACCGGGGAGCCGGTCAGGATCGGGTACATCCCCACATAGTGGTTGATGGTGTTCATTTCATGCACGCAATCCAGGCCGACCTGCGGCTTTTCTCCAGATGACGAGCCTTCGTCGCGATGCTCCAGGTCATCGCCCAGATCAGCCTGAAGCGTTTCCTGGGCCATCCGGGTGGATTCCGCGGGCGCCTTGCAGCCGTTGTAAACACCGTCAAAGTGGAAATGTATGCGGATGCCATCGGGGAAGGCCTCCTTTGGGTAGTTCGGGGCGGTCAGTGACACCCACCAGATCGGGCTCAAATAGGCCCCTATCATCAGAACCATGGCGATCAGGGTTAATATTCTGACCTTCGTCATTTGCATTTGTGGACTGCTCATTTTTTATCTCTCGTTAGGCTTCAAGCGTTAAACACGTCGCCTCGCCTCCGTGGAAGTGGATTACCGGGCAGCCCGGCATCCCTTCTCTGTTTTGTGTACCGCATCCAGGCAACGGGGAAGTGGAAGCGCGCCGCGCCTCCGTCCCGCAGTGGATATTACTTCTTCTTGCCCTTGCTTGGCTTGCACATCGCGCCCGGCATCGTCATGCTCGACTGGTAAGCCGAAATCGCCACCAGTTGATCGTTGGTGTAAGGCTTGATGATCTTCACCATGTCAGGGTTGGCGTTACGACGGTGCCCGTCACGGATCTCGGTCATCTGGCGCAACAGATACTTGTAATGCTGGCCGGCGATCACGGGATAGAATTTTTCCTTGTTGCCCTCACCGTTTTTGCCGTGGCATTCGAGGCATTGCTTCTCGTAGAGTTCCCTGCCCTTGGCAACCTGCATGGCGGCATCGGCGCCTTCATATTTGCCGTGTTCGACTGGAACGCACAGCTTCTCGATATAGGCCGAAACGTCCGCCAGTTCCTGCGCATCGGTCAGGGTCTGCGCAAAGGGATACATGGTGGGATTATCGCGCAGGCCGGCACGAATGTCAGCCATTTGCTTGATAACCACCGTGGAGTGCTGCCCCGCCAATTGTGGGAAAGTGCCATCGGGGCGTCCCGCGCCGGAAGGCAGGTGGCAGGCGCCACAGATCTCATACGCTTCCTGTCCCGCCTTGGCGTCGCCCTTTTTGTGCAGAGCTTCGATTTTCTCGCCTTCCTGGGCGTTCCATACGTAACCCTTGCCTTCGATACCTTCCTTCTTCACTGCGGGCGCACTTGCGAACGCCACGGCAGGTGCAAGCACCAGAGCCAATGCTATTGCTAAACGTTTGTTCATTTGGTTTCCTTTCACTATTCTATTGACCAGGATATTCCAGGCATGCGCCTGTTCAGAGTGAGTATTACGGCTTGAGTTTTGCAACGTACTCGGCAATCGCCTTGATTTCCTCTTCACTCACGATGACCATTACGCCCTTCATGGCCGCGCTGTTGCCGTTGGCGCGCGCGCCGCTCTTGATGTCCAGCATCTGTTTTTCGATGTACTTGACATTCTGTCCGGCGATTTTAGGGTAATCCGGCATCAGCGTCTTGTTGCCGGCCGGACCATGGCAGGCAGTACAGGTTTTTTCCGCGTACAGTTTCTTGCCATCGGCGGCCTGGACGTGGCCACTAATCATCACTGCGGACAAGGCAGCGGCAAGCATTATCGGTTGTAATTTCATATTTGAACTCCTAATAAAATGTTATACAGCGGCAGGATTTTATCCAGAATACTGACGCGGATCAATGTTTATTTAAGACAAAAATATCCGCTTATGGTTATCCATTTGCATGAAATGGTTATATTCGGCGGAAAAAATGCGGGGAGACATTACGTCTCCCCGCATCCGGTGTTACAGCCTAGTCAGGACGGCTTACTTGCCAGCTTTCTTGGCGCCATTCTGTTCCAGGAAGGTCTTGGCACGCAGACCGATGTCCGCTGCTTTCACCTGGTACTGCCACCATTGGCCGGCCCAGAGGGTCGCATTTTGCCAATCGCTCTTCTTGGCGGCTTCTTCCATCTTGGCTTGGGCTTCCTTGGCCTTGCCGAGCTGGTCGGTTGCATCTTCAACCAGTGCCACTACCGGCGGGAAGTCCTTGTAATTGACGCTGGTGATGTAGCCCACCACGCTGTCGATCACGGCCTGGGTTTCCACGTTGGTCTTGACCTGCTTGTCGTAGTCAGCCTTGGTGTAAACGGCTGCTACGGCGCCAACCTTGACTTCCTTGTAACCCTTGGGCTTGACCAGCAGGTAACCCTGCATTTCCAGGTGCAACGCGGAGCAGAACTCAGTGCAGTAGTAAGGATACACACCTTCCTTGTCAGCCTTGAATTTCACCTGAACAGTCTTGCCCGGTTCGATCGAGGCATGAACGTTATAGGTGCTGACGGTGAAGCCGTGGGTTTCGTCCTGGGCGCGTTCAAGGTTGGTCAGGTTGATCGTGACTTCGTCACCCACTTCGACCTCGATGGTTTCAGGCGTGATATGGGAACGGATCAATGTACCGAACACTTCTACCTTGTTGCCTTTGCGCACGGTCTTTTCTTCACCCGCTCTTACCATGCCGGGATGCGGCTTGTCGGTACGGCTGTCGGTACCCACTTTGTAACGGATGCCCGGCTTGAG
>JAUYFW010000004.1 GCA_030690835.1 Sulfurimicrobium sp.
CAGTATCTGCGCCTGGTGCGCGAGATGCTTTCCGGCCATGCGCTGAGTTCTCCCGGCGGCTATCCCCTGTTCATCCAGCGCTGGACGCGCATGGGGCAGAACTCCGGCGACAATATCGACAAGCTGCTGCTGCTGGGCGAGGAGGAGGCGGTTGTTTCGGTTGCCTACTCTCCCCGGCTCACCGACGAGCTGGCGCGCCGGGCCTGGTGGTGCGTGCAGAGCGGTGACAATGCGCGCCGCATGCTGGAGCGGGAGGCCGTTTCATGGGGCAGCATGGGGCCGGTACTGGCGAATTACCTGGTGGAGCATTTACCCTTTGAGACCAGCCCGCACGCGGTGATCGACACGGTGCGTATCGTGCTGCAGCCGGGCTTGCTCGATGAACAGACCATGCTGCGTCTGTGGAGCCGAGCCAAGAGCGACAACACTTACTACGTGGGTTTTCTTGAGGCTGTGCCGGATGCGCTGCCCGGGCAAGGTGTGGCACGGACCGGGAGCCCTTCCCTGGAACCCTTGCTGGCGCCGCTGGATGTGGCCGGAAACCGCTATGCACGGCAACTGGCAAGGGTGTTGTCAGCTTCCGGCCGGATTTTTCTGGCCGCTTGCGAGGAGGTGTTGCGGCGCCCGGCGGACCAGGATGTGGCGCGTGCCCTGTTTCGTGCCATGGGCGCTTATTTCGGGATATTGCGGCATGATGCGGGTCATGAGCTTGCTCTGGAGGAGGCGGCAGCGCTGGCACGGCAACGGCTTGCCGCGCCCGATCCTGACCTGTCCGCCGCGCTTGTCGCCGCACCGCAATGTTTGCCTGCGCTGCGCGCCTTGATGATTCTTGCCGAGGCCGGGGAGTTCAGCGTGGCGCCGATCCTGGTGCGCACCACCGCCATCGGTTCCCTGATGCGGCGCAAGCTTGAGCCGGTGAGCGAGCCGGTGCTGGAACAGATTGCCGTGCTGCGGGCAGTGCGTTAACTGTCATGGCGAAGCGCCGCCCCAAATCATGAAACAGCGCTTCGCCATGACAGTTTCCCTCACTCCTTGCTCTCTCCCAGAGGGAGAGAGGGACGCAGGCTCGCTGCGCGAGTTTCACGCTAACTATTTTTCCGCTTTTTCGGGCGGGCCGATGCGGGATATGTAATCCGCCACCGCACCGATGTCATTCGCGGAATAGTTCTTCACCACCTTGACCATTTTCGGGTTGGCATTGCGGCGGCTGCCGTCCCGGATCGCCGCTATCTGGCGCACCAGATAGCGGTAGTGCTGGCCGGTGGTGACGGGGTAAAACTTCTCGGCATTGCCTTCGCCGCGCTCGCCGTGACAGGAAACGCAATCCTGCTCATACAGCGCCTTGCCGCGTACCAGGCCGCTACCCGGGCCTTTGTCGTTATTGCCGGGCAGTGGCAGGCTGTTGAGGAAGGCGGCAATGTCGGCCACTTCCTGCGTGTCCACTACATGCTTGCCGGCAAAGGGGAACATTTTCGGGTTGTCGCGGCGGCCTTCCCGCACGTCCACCATCTGCTTGATCAGCACCGTGGTGTGCTGTCCCGCCAGTTGCGGGTAAGTGCCGTCCGGCAGGCCGGAGGCATCGGGTTTGTGGCAGCCTTGGCAACCCTGATAGGCGATCTTGCCTTGGGCTACGTCCCCCTTCATTTTCAACAGCAGTGTTTCTTCGCTCGACTGCGCATCCCAGGCGTAATCGGGAGACTCGATCCCGGCTGCCTTGGGCTGTTTTGGGGGGGCTGCATGGGCGGATGACAGGGCGGCCAGAGTCAGCGACAGGCTTATCAGCAATACTTTTTTCATGGTGCAATCCTTCCTTCGGTGACTACTTCAGGCTGGCAACGTATTCGGAAACCGCTTTCATTTCCTGCTCGGTCATGCGCATCGCCAGGGACTGCATCACCAGGCCGCGATCGTTGTCACGTTCGCCGCTGGCGAAGCGTTTTAACTGCTGGTAGGTGTAGCTGGCATGCTGGCCCGCCAGATGCGGGTAGGCGCTGGTGCCGCTCCCGTCCGGCTGATGGCAGCCGGCGCAGGCCGGCACGCCCTGGTCGGGGTTTCCATCGGCGTAGAATTTTTTGCCGAAATCGAGTAGTTCCGGGCTGTTGACCACACCGGGCTTGTTCTTCCGAGCCGCGAAGTAAAGCGCCAGATTGGCCATGTCATCCGGGCTCAGGCTGGTCACCATGCCGGACATGATGTCGTTCTTGCGCTTGCCGACCCCGAAGTCCTTGAGTTGCTTGAGCAGGTACTCCGGCTGCTTGGCGGCAAGTTTGGGATAGTCTGGATTGGGCGGGGTGATGCCGTTGCCATCGGGTCCGTGGCAGGCAACGCAAACCTGGGTGGCGATGGTCTCGCCCTTTTTCGCGTCACCCTTGACGGGCGGCGCGGCAAGGGCGGTGCAGGCGGACGATAAAGCCAGAATGGCGAGGACAGGACGGTTCACGGTATTCCCTTTGTCTATAGCGTGCCGTATGAGTGCAGGCCGGAGAGGAACATGTTGACGCCGATGAAGGCAAAGGCGGTCACGAACAGTCCGATCACCGCCCACCATGCCAGCAGCGGGCCACGCAGGCCTTTTACTAGGCGTAGATGCAGCCAGGCGGCGTAATTCAGCCACACGATCAGCGCCCAGGTTTCCTTCGGGTCCCACGACCAGTAGCCGCCCCAGGCTTCCGCCGCCCACATGGCGCCGAGGATGGTGGCGATGGTGAAGAAGGCGAAGCCGATGGCGATGGATTTGTACATCAAATCGTCGAGCATTTCGACGCTAGGCAGGCGGCTGGCCAGCATGCCCTTGTCGACCAGCAGATAGGCCACCCCGACTGCTGCGGCCAGCGCGAAGGCGCCGTAGCCGATGAAATTGGCCGGAACGTGGATTTTCATCCAGTAGGATTGCAGTGCCGGAACCAGCGGCTGGATTTCATGCGCCTGGCGGTCGAAGGTGTACCACAGCAGGAAGCCTACCGCGGCGCTGATGACCAGCAGCACGAAGGCGCCCAACTGGCGGTTCTGGTAGCGCAATTCGTAAAACAGGTAGAGCAGCGCGGTGAGAATGGAAAACAGGATGAAGACTTCATACAGGTTGCTGAGCGGGATATGTCCGACATCCGGGCTGATCAGGTAGGACTCGTACCAGCGCGTCATCAGGCCGACCAGGCCCATCACCACCGCGCTCCAGGTAATGGCGCTGGAAACCCGGGCGGTAAACCCGGAGCGACTCAGCAGGGCGAGCCAGTAGCTGGCGGTGGCGATCACGAACAGCGCGCTCATCCACATGATGGCGGTCTGGCTGCCGAAGAAGAATTTGAGGAAGAAGGCCTGTTCCGCCCTTGCCAGCTGGCCGTGATACTGGCTGATGCCGAACAGGCTCAGGGCCGCAACCGTCAGCAGCAGGACACGGAAAGGTTTCCAGAACCAGCCCTGCCAGATCAGGCCCGTGGCGGCGAGGAACAGGATGCCCTTTTCGTACTCATCCATGTAATTGCCATAGAGCTGGAAGGCGTAAATGCTGCCACCCGCCAGCACCAATGCATAGAGCCAGTCGAACCACGACAGGGTTTTAAGGAAGGCCGGTTGGGCGCCGTAGTTTTCTGTTAATTCCATTAATATTTCATTCCCTTAGCAGGCGCGCTAGTTGTTCCTGGTGACGATTGAATTCCTTTTCAAAATCCATCGTCTTGCGGTTGGTGGACATGGCGAACAAGACTGTTCCAAGCCGGGGTTTGACCAGCAACCAGATGCGGCGTTCCCTGACATAGAACATGAAGAATACGCCCAGTACCAGCAGCACCGAGCCGCCGTAAACGATGTTCTTGCCCGGGGAGCGGGTAAGTTGCAACCCGCTCGCCATGACTTCATCGAATTCGGAGAGTTGCAGGTAGACCGGGGCGCCATAGGAGAACAGGTCGCTCACCGTGTTGAGGCTGTCGCGCACGAAGCGCAGGCTGTTGTCGTCCATCACCGCTGGCTGGCCGGCGTTGGTCTGGGCCATGTGCCAGGCCGACACCGCCGCGCTTTCGAGGATCTTGATATAGGTCTGCGCGGCTTTTTCCTGCTCCGCCACAGGCACGGATTTTTCGATGAATTTTGCCATGGCTTCAAAGCCGCCGGCGGCGAAAACATCCAGTATCCTGGCGGTGCTATCCACCAGCTTGCCCAGCATGGGGGCGCTGATTTGTTCGCCTTGCAGGGCGAATTCGGCAAAGCGGCGCGCAATCTCCGGGTGGGACTGCTTGTCCAGCAGCACGGCACGCAGGCGCATGAAGCCATCAATCCGGCTTTCGCCATCGAGCGGAATGCGAATATAGCGGAACGGCTCGTTGGGCGCCTCGCGCATGCCGGAAAGCAGGTACCAGCGCTCTTCCAGCTGGATCGGCAGCATGTAGTTGAAGTATTCCCGCGCCTGGCCTTGCGCGTCGCGGATCTTGTACTGGAAGCTTGGCCCGACGTTGCGCAACTCCTTTTTCGTCACCTTGGTGCTGCCGGTCTTCATGTACTTGAGCAGGTTTTGCCAGCCGCCCGCCGCGTCACCATTTTCGCTGGCGAAATTCTCGATATTGAACTTGCGGAATTCGGTGAATTCAACGTTGTAGTTCGCATCGCCATTGGAAAGCTGCGCGGCCTGCTTGATCACGCCCTTAATGGCGAAAGGCTCGTGGGCGGGGCTGAACAGGTTCCAGCCCTTCATGCTTAATTTGGTGCCGCCGTCGCCGAAGCTGGCCTGATAGATGGCGATGCCCTTGTAAATCAGCGGATGGTTGACGCTGATGGTATGGGAAACGGTCTCATGGGTGGTTTTGTCGACCAGCGTGATGTCGCTTTCGAAGGATTTGGGCTGGCCGGTGGGGTAATGCTCCACGCGGAATTTCTTCAGCATGATGTCGAACGGCAGATCCTGCACCAGATAGCCGTCGGCAATGTTGAGGAAGATGACGTCGGCCCCGGCGCCCTCGGGGATGGTCACGCCGCCGCGGAACGACAGGTTGGCGGTTGACAGGCGGCTGGCGGCGGGGACTTCGCTTTGCGGAATGTCGCGCGTCTCGATTTTCTTCCAGCCCAGCAGTTGCTGCGCCTTGAGCGGGATATTGCCGTCGATCAGGCCACCCAGACAGATGATGACAATCGCGGCGTGGGTGAGCATGTAGCCGATGCGGTGGTAGCTGCCGGCCTTGGCGGCGACAAGTATGTCACCCGCTTCGTTCGGCGCGCCCACCTTGGCGCGGAAGCCCTGGCCGTGAAGATAGCCGGTCAGGCGGCCCTGCAATGTATCGAGCGGCGCGCTGCTGGCAAACTCCGCCTGATGCGAAAAGGCGCGCAGCGAGATTTCCGTGGCGTGTTCGCGGAACGAGCGCATTTCGCGCAGCATCAAGGGCGTGTTGCGGTAGATGCACATGCCGGTGGAGAGGATCAGAAACGCCAGAATGGTGAGAAACCAGGCGGAGTGGTAAACGTCGTAGAGTCCCAGGGATTCGAACACCTGGAACCAGAATTGCCCGAACTGGATAACGTAGTTTGCGTAGGGCTCGTTCTGCTTGAGCACGGTACCGATCACGGAGGCTATCGCCAGCACGGTAAGCAGGCTGATTGCCAGGCGCATCGAGCTCAAAAGCTCATAGACATCTTGCGTCAGGCGACGGTGAAAAGCGTTTGGATTGTTCACGGCGTAATCAATAGGAGAACGGGTACGGACAAAAAAGGGTGACATAAATGTCACCCTTTTTTGGTTGCTGCTTTCAGCCGTGCGTTAGTTGAGGCCGGAAATGTATTCCGCCACGGCCTTCATTTCCTGATCGGTCATCTTGGCAGCGATGACGCGCATCATCTTGGCGGCATCGTTGGCGCGCTCGCCGCTGCGGAAGGTCGTCAACTGGGCCAGGGTGTATTCAGCATGCTGGCCAGCCAGTTGCGGGAACTGCACCGGGATGCCGGCGCCGCTCGGGCCATGGCAGGCCGCGCAGGCAGGAACGCCGCTGGACTGGTTGCCGCCCTTGTATATTTTCTGGCCCAGGGCGACCAGAGCCGGGTCCTTGGCGCTGCTGGCAGCGAGCTTCTTCTCGCCAAAGTAGGCGCCCAGGTTTTTCATGTCTTCAGGCGACAGGCCCGCAGACATGCCGGCCATGATGGGGTTCTTGCGCACGTTGGATTTGAACTCGGCCAGCTGTTTGCTGATGTATTCGGGGTGTTGTCCGGCCAGTTTCGGGTTGGCGGCCGTGGTGCTGTTGCCATCAGCGGCGTGACAGGCAACGCAAACTGTCGTCGCGATTTGTTGCCCCTTGGCAGGATCACCCTTGGCGGCAGTTTCCGCCAGCGCTGAAGATGCGGCCATCAATCCCGCTATCGCCACCATCGCCATGGTTTGTTTCATTGCTCGACTCCTTGACAGTTCTTTTGACTTAAAAAACGGCAATTCTATACCAAGACTAAGCTATCATGCCATTTTGAATGAAATTTTTTCCATGGCACTTTTCCAACACGCCCAATTTTATATTTCCGCGCATGACTTGCGCGATTTGCCGCTGCCCAGCGGCATGGAAGTGGCCTTCGCCGGCCGCTCCAATTCCGGCAAATCGAGCGCGATCAACACGCTGACCAATCGCACCCGGCTCGCCTTCGTCAGCAAAACGCCAGGCCGTACCCAGCTGATCAATTTCTTCAGGCTCGGCGAGGAAGGCGACGAACGATATCTGGTGGATTTGCCCGGTTATGGCTATGCCGCCGTGCCGGAAAAAATCCGTCTCCACTGGCGTGGGGTGTTGAGCACCTATCTGCAGACACGATCCTCATTGCGTGGCCTGGTGCTGATCATGGATATCCGCCGCCCCCTCACTGATCTGGACCGGCAGATGCTGTTGTGGTTCCAGTATACCGGCAACCCGGTGCACGTACTGCTGACCAAGTCCGACAAGCTCAACCGGCAGCAGGCCCTGGCGGCGTTGCGCATGGTGGAAAAGGAGCTGGCTGAGATTTACCCCGGCGCAACCGCCCAGTTGTTTTCCAGCCCCAAACATCAAGGCATGGAAGAAGCGGAACGCGTGATCGGCAAGTGGTTCGAGCCTGACGAGGAAATCCAGGCTCAGGCCTAGGGTGTTTACCCTCCAACCTTCGCAGCGTGCCTCATAATGGCGTAGTGTTGATTCAGCAATGACCGAAAACCAGAACCCCGAACAGAAAGCCCGCGACAACATCGACGCGCTACTCCAGCAGGCGGGTTGGGTTGTTCAGTCCGCCAAAAAAATTGACCTGAATGCAGGGCCCGGACAAGCGGTGCGCGAATACCAGACCGATGTCGGCCCGGCGGACTATGTGCTGTTCGTGGACAAAAAAGCCGTGGGTGTCATCGAGGCCAAGCGCGAGGAAGAGGGGCAGCGACTTACTGCCCACGAATCGCAAACCGAAGGCTACGCTGCGGCCAGGCTCAAGTGGGTCAAGAACAAAGAGCCCTTGCCCTTCCTGTACGAGAGTACCGGCATCATCACCCGTTTCACCGATGGCCGCGACCCCAAGCCGCGTTCGCGCGAGGTGTTCAGTTTCCATCGCCCGGAAACAATCAAGGAATGGCTGGCCCAGGGCGACTCATTGCGCGCACGTCTGCACCACATCCCGCCGCTGAACCCGAACCATCTGCCTGCCAAGGAACTGCGCCTGCGCGATTGCCAGGAAACCGCCATCACCAATCTGGAAGCCTCGTTCAAGGCAGACCGTCCGCGCGCCCTGATCCAGATGGCGACCGGCGCGGGCAAGACCTACACCGCCATTACTTCGATTTATCGCCTGCTCAAACACGCGCACGGCAAACGCATCCTGTTCCTGGTGGACACCAAAAACCTCGGAGAACAGGCTGAGCAGGAAATGATGTCCTATGTGCCGCTGGACGATAACCGCAAATTCACCGAGCTGTACAACGTGCAACGGCTCAAGTCCTCGTTCGTTGCCAAGGACAGCCAGGTTTGCATCAGCACCATCCAGCGGCTGTATTCCATCCTCAAGGACACGCCGCTCGATGACTCCGCCGAAGAGATCAACCCGGCGGAATTGAAGCTTCCAAAAGCGCCGATGCCGGTGGTCTATAATGAAAAAATCCCGCCGGAATTTTTCGATTTCATCTTCATCGACGAATGCCACCGCTCCATCTACAACCTGTGGCAACAGGTGATCGACTATTTCGATGCCAGCCTGATCGGCCTCACCGCCACGCCGGACAACCGCACCTACGGCTTTTTCAAGAAAAACGTGGTCAGCGATTACAGCCACGAAAAGGCTGTGGCAGATGGCGTCAACGTCGGCAATGAAATCTACCTGATCGAGACCGAAATTACACGGCAGGGCGCGCAAATCAATGCGCAGCAGCAAGTCGAACGGCGTGAAAAACTTACCCGCAAAAAGCGCTGGGAACAGCAGGACGAAGACGAAGCCTATTCCGCCACGCAACTGGACCGCAACATCGTTAACCCGGATCAGATTCGCACCGTCATCCGCGCTTTCCGCGACAAGCTGCCGGAGATATTCCCCGGACGCAAGGAAGTGCCCAAGACCCTGATCTTCGCCAAGACCGACAGCCACGCCGACGACATCATCCAGACCGTGCGCGAGGAGTTTGGCGAGGGCAAAGCCTTCTGCAAAAAACTCACCTACAAGATCGAGGAAGACCCCAAGTCGGTGCTGGCGGATTTTCGCAACGCCTATTACCCGCGCATCGCCGTCACCGTGGACATGATCGCCACCGGCACCGACGTAAAGCCGCTGGAATGCCTGCTGTTCATGCGCGACGTAAAAAGCCGCAACTACTTCGAGCAGATGAAAGGGCGCGGCACGCGCACGCTGGACCTAGACGACCTGAAAAAAGTCACCCCCTCCGCCGTCAGCGCCAAGACGCACTATGTGATCGTGGATGCCATCGGCGTCACCAAGTCGCTCAAGACCGCCAGCCAGCCGCTCATCACCAAGCCCACCGTGCCGCTGAAAGATTTGGCGATGAGCGTGATGATGGGCGCGACCGACGAAGACACCGTGTCATCCCTGGCCGGACGGCTGGCGCGGCTCAACAAGCAACTGGATGCCGACGACCAGCGGCAAATCCGTCAAGCCACCGGCGGCATGGAACTCAGCCAACTGGTCGGCAAACTGTTCGGCGCCATTGATGCCGACAACATCGAAGCCCGCGCGCTGGAACTGGCCAGGCTGCCCATCGGCAGCGACCCCGGCGACACCAAGCGCCAACAGGCACAGGAGCAACTGGTTAAAGAAGCGGCCAAGGCGCTCAATGGTGAACTGGTGGAACTCCTCGATACCATCCGCCGCGACAAGGAGCAAACCCTAGACCACGACAATCTCGACAGCCTGGTGCGCGCAGAGTGGAACAAGGACGCCGCCGGCAACGCCCAGGCACTCGCCGATGAATTCGCCGATTACCTCAAGGCCAACCAGGACAACATCGAGGCGCTGACCATTTTCTTCAGCCAGCCGCAAAGAAGGCGCGAACTCAGCTTCAACCTCATTCGCCAGGTGCTGGACAAGCTCAAGGCCGACAAACCCAAGCTCGCGCCGTTATACGTGTGGCAAGCCTACCGCCAACTGGACGACTATCAAGGCGCGCAGCCCGCCAGCGAACTCACCGCACTGGTGGCGCTGATCCGCCGCGTGTGCGGCATGGATACCAAGCTCGCCACCTTCGACGACACCGTGCGCCGCAACTTCCAGAACTGGGTGATGAAACACCATTCCGGCGGCGGCAATAAGTTCAACGAGGAACAGATGGACTGGCTGCGCATGGTGCGCGATCACGTCGCCAACTCCTTTCATATCGAGCGCGACGATCTGGAAATGTCGCCGTTCGACGGGCAGGGCGGGCTGGGCAAGATGTATCAACTGTTTGGCGCGAAGATGGACACGCTGCTGGATGAGTTGAATGAAGTGCTGGTGGCGTGATGAGCGAGGATTCAATTCTTCCCCTTGGCTGGTGCTGCACGTCGCTTGATAAAATTGCCTCTTGGGGTTCCGGCGGTACGCCTTCACGGAATATCGAAAGATACTTCCACGGCAATATTCCTTGGATCAAAACTGGTGAACTTGGCTCCATGTATATCAGGGAGGCCACAGAGCATATTACGGAAGAAGCACTGAATAATTCGAGTGCAAAGATTTTCCCAAAAGGCTCTGTTGGCATTGCTATGTACGGTGCAACAATCGGGAAGCTTTCGATATGGGGAATGGACGCCTCAACAAATCAAGCTTGTGCTGTTGGTATCCCAACCGAAGCTATCAACAACGAATTTCTCTATTACTTTCTTCTCGCTGAAAAACAAAAGCTCATCAAGGCTGGGAAAGGTGGAGCACAGCCAAACATTTCGCAGGGTATCGTCAAAGAGTGGCCGATCAACTTGCCGCCGCTCGCCGAACAACA
>JAUYFW010000009.1 GCA_030690835.1 Sulfurimicrobium sp.
GAACGCCTCCACAGACTCGACCACTGCCGGATCGGGCGTTGGCGCCTCCAGCGCGGCACGCGCGGCGGCAAGATTGGCCGCCTTGTGGGCCGGTCCCAGCAAGCCGTAATGGCGGATACGCTTGAAGCCATTGGGTAGCACGTGCAGCAGGAAGCGACCGATGAATTCGTCAGCCGCCATGCGCACCACGCGCTAGAGCAATCAACGGGGTCAGTTCTAACATTCCAACAATTTGTTGGAATGTTAGCGAAGTAATCGGCCCTATGCTGCAAATCGCGCCGAAGAAACACTGTAGGGTGCGCCGTGCGCACCAATTCACGTTCAATGGTGCGCGCGGCGCACCCTACGGAATCAATGGGTTGCATGGTGTTTCTTGAGAGAGGAGTGAGGAGCAAAACCGGGTTAGGTGCACGCTGTTGATTTCCCTCCTCACGCCTCACTCATAACTCCTCACTTTCAGAAAATGCCCAAACAACTCAAAATCCTGGTAGTTGACGACACCGAACCGAATTTGCTGCTGGTCAGCAAGTTCATCAATAAACTCGGCCATCAAGCCGTACAGGCTCGCAATGGCCGGGAGGCGCTGGAAAAATTTCGCGAGGAGTCTCCCGATCTGGTTCTGATGGATGTCATGATGCCGGAAATGGACGGCTACGAGGCGACGGCCAGAATCCGCGAGCTGTACCCCAACAAGTGGGTGCCAATCATGTTCCTGACCGCCAAGTCCCAGGACACGGATCATATCAAGGGCATCCAGGTCGGCGGCGACGACTACATCACCAAGCCGGTCAACCTGGTGATTCTTGAAGCCCGCATCAAGGCGGTGACCCGCATCGCCGGGATGCAGCGCCAGATCGTGGAAAACAGCGAGCAACTGGAGCGCTATCGGGATGAAAACGAACGCGAACTACAACTGGCCAAGCACCTGATCGAGAAGATTACCCATTACGACAACTACGATCACAACTCAATCCGCCTCTGGAACAAGCCGGCACAACATTTCAGCGGCGACATTTTCCTCGTGGCGCTCACCCCCGCGGACGAAATCCATTTTCTCCTGGCGGATGGCACCGGGCATGGACTTTCCGCCGCGCTGAACGTGATCCCGCTAGCAGAAGTGTTCCATGGCATGACCTCCAAGGGCTTTGCCGTTTCTTCCATCGCCCATGAACTCAATCGCAAGATCAAACAGTTGATGCCCACGGAGCGCTTTGTCGCCGCGACCCTGGCATCGGTCAACCTCAGCGACCGGATTGTGCATATCTGGAATGGCGGCAACCCCCCCGCGCTGTTCGTGGATGAGGAAGGAAAGGTGCTGCGCGCCTGGAAATCCGCTCATCCGGCTTTGGGGATTTTCAATGAAACCGAATTCGATGCCACCACCGAAGTCTTTCACTGGAATGAACCAGGCCAGCTGTATATGTGCTCCGACGGGCTGCTCGAAGCGCAAAACGGCGCAGGAGAGGAGTTCGGTCTGGCTCGCCTGGAGCAGGTGCTTGCCTCCGCGCCCATGGAACAACGCTTCGAACATCTGGTTCAGGCCATTGATCTCCACATGGACGGGCTTTCGGCCCATGATGACGTTTCGCTGGCCGCCCTGCTCTGCCCCGTCAGCGCGCCCGGCGAACCCGCTCAGGCGGCAGGCACGGAACATGCCGCGGACGTGCCCGATGCATGCCCCCGCCGCTGGAAAATCTCGCTGCGCCTCACGCCTTCCGAGCTTAAAAGCATCGATGTCGTGCCGATGCTACTGGGCTGGATGGACCAATTGCGGCTGCATCCAGGCCATCGTGGCCAAGTGTTTCTGATTTTCACCGAACTGTTCAACAATTCACTGGATCACGGCATCCTGAACCTGGATTCGGCCCTCAAATTTGAGCCCGACGGCTTCGAGTGCTATTTCGATACCCGCCGCCAGCGCTTGACCGATCTGCAGCAGGGGGTACTTGAAATTGAGGTGGAGCGCCTGCGCCAGCAGAATCACGAAATATTGAGAATGCACATTAAGGATAGTGGAAATGGTTTTGATTATAGATCGATTATTGGCTCTGACGTCAGCGCCAACACACGCCCGTCCGGGCGCGGACTGGCACTGATCAACAGCTTAGGCTCAAGAATAGAGTTTGCAGGCAATGGCAGCGAAGTCACCGTCTATTACCCACTTTCCTGAGGCTGCCACCCAGCCCCCGTCGCGCTCGGCCTTGCGGAGGACCGGCCGGTGCTGAGGCAATGGGGCATCAAGGGGCGAGTGCTCTTCCTGGCTTTGGTGCCGACACTTGTCATCGCTGCCGGACTGACTTTTTACGATATCAGCAGCCGCCTCGCGGACATCGAGCAAGCGCTCAATGGGCGTGGCTTCGCTATCGTGCGCCAACTGGCCCCTGCCGCCGAGTATGGCGTTTTTTCCGGGAACCATGACGTTCTTGCGCGGCTGGCTCAGAACGCTCTGCAGGAAGCCGATGTCACCGCGGTCACCATTATCAATAGCGATGGCCGCACCCTGGCCGTAAGCGGACATGCCCTCGCCGTTCCTTCGATGAGCGAGATCGCCTCGCCAAAGTCGGGAGTCATCGAAAACCGTGATGTGCTGGTGTTTTCGGCGCCCATTTTCCAGAGCCAGACCGAGGTGGAAAACTACCTCGACCCGGTCGTCCTGATACCGCAACCGGCGAAAAGTGAAGCCAAGGTGCTCGGGCGCGCCCTGGTCGAAATATCCCGCCGGCCCAGCTTGCTCAAGAAAAATCAGATCATCCTCAACAGCCTGCTGATCACGCTGAGCGGGCTGGCCATGGCTACATTACTGGCGTTGCGCATGGCGCGCCAGGTGACCAATCCGATCATGATGCTGGCGGGTGCCGTTGCCAGAATCGGCAAGGGCGATCTTGCCACCCGCGTCGAGACGAACGCGACGGGCGAACTTGCCACGCTGGAACGCGGCGTCAACAACATGGCGGTGGCCCTGCAAGCGGTGCAGGACGCGCAGGAGGAAAGGCGCGCCATCCTCGCGACCGTGCTCGACAGCCTGGACGCCCTGGTTTACGTCGCCGACATGGAGACCTACGAACTGCTGTTCCTCAACAAATACGCCATGGAAACCTTCGGCAACGCGACCGGAAAATTGTGCTGGCAGTCCCTGCAAAGCAACCAGAGCGGCCCTTGCGCCTTCTGCACCAACGCCAGATTGCGCAATGCGAACGGTACACCGGGCGAACCGGTTATCTGGGAATTTCAAAACACAGTCAACCAGCACTGGTACCTGATCCAGGATAGCGCCATCAAATGGGTGGACGGGCGCATTGTGCGCCTGGAGATCGCCACCGACATCACCCCGAACAAGCTGCGCGAAGAACATATCCGCGACCTGGAACGGCAAATCATGGATATCGGCGAACGCGAGCGCGAGCGCATCGGACATGAACTCCACGATGGCCTGGGGCAGCAGTTGACCGGCATCGCCTTCCTGAGCAAGGCGCTCTCCCAGAAACTGGCAGCCCAGTCGGCAACAGAGGCACAGCAAGCCGCCCAGATCGTTGCCCTGATCAATCAGGCGATATCCGAAACCCGCCAGCTCGCCCGCGGCCTGCAACCGGTCGAGGTGGATGAGAACGGCCTGATGTCCGCCCTGGAAGCGCTTGCCGGCAATATCGAACGGCTCTTCCCTATCCATTGTGAATTTCGCTGTAATGCGCCGGTACTGGTAAAAGACAATGCCGTGGCCAATCACATCTACCGTATCGCCCAGGAGGCGGTCAACAACGCGGTCAAGCATGGCAAGGCCACGTACATTTCGATTGAGCTCAATGCGCCTCAGGGTAGAATGCAGCTTTCCGTCCATGATGACGGTATGGGTTTTCATCCCTATCTGAAGGGCAAGGATTCCGGCATGGGCTTGCAGATCATGCGTTACCGGGCCAGGATGATCGGCGCCAATCTGGATATTGAAAGCGATCCGGGGCACGGAACACGCATCCGGGCCTACTTCTAATTCCATTTCTAAATCAATAGTGGAATTGTAGGGTGCGTCCCACGCACCAATGATTGTGGTGCGTGGGACGCACCCTACATATTTATTGGTGTTTTGAAATAGGTTTCGAATAAGGAACAACAGGACATGGCGGCAGAACAGGGCAGCAAAATCAGGGTGCTCATCGTTGACGATCACCCCATCGTACGGCAAGGTATCGCACAACTCATCAACCAGGAGGCCGACCTCACCACATGCTGCGGAGCCGGCAGCGCCCAGGAAGCACTCGACTTGGTGGCGAGCGACGCGCCCGACATTCTGCTGGTGGATATTTCCCTCGATGGGGTTTCAGGCATCGAATTGGTAAAAATGCTCAAGAGCCGCCATCCCAAAATACCGGCGCTGGTCATTTCCATGCACGATGAAACCCTCTACGCGGAACGTGCCCTGCGCGCCGGCGCACGGGGTTACATCATGAAGCAGGAGGCCACCGAAAAAGTGCTCACCGCCATTCGCCGGGTCATAGGTGGCGATATCTACCTGAGCGAGCGCATGCAGGCAAAAATTCTGCAGCGCGTGCTCAGCGGCGACGACAGCGGCCTCTCGCCGATCGATCTGTTGAGCGACCGCGAACTGGAAGTTTTCCGCCTGATCGGCCACGGCTTCGCCACCAGCGACATTGCCCGCGAGCTGAATCGCAGCGTCAAAACGGTGGAAACCCATCGCGCGCATCTCAAGGACAAGCTGAGCCTCAAAAATGCCGCGGAGCTGACCCGCTACGCGGTGCAGTGGATAGAACAGGAAAAAGAACGGCAAACCTTATAGGGGAATCCCCTATAACAAAACCCTATCCTCCCTGATAACAATTCCGCGCATTTCCCCATAGCATGGTGTCGTGTGTTCATGAGTGCGTGGAAATGCTTAGGAAGCTGTTCAATTTTTTTGCAGGAAGCGCTGCAACTCCCCCTCCGTTCCGGCAACAATTATACGTTGCGGGCGCGGCTTGCCTGAGCCCGGACGAAGGCATCCGCATTCTTGAACTGGAGAACTGAATGCTGCTAAATGACCCCGCAAGTTTCCCGGTTCAAATTTCAGCCACCTCCAGTGGTTCAAGCCAAGCCATGATCGGCGAGAGCAAAACCCAGGAAGATATTTTCCTGGCACACCAGCCGATTCTGGACGTGAACCAGAATATCGTCGCCTACGAGTTGCTGTTCCGTTCAGGCGACCACGGCTCGTGCTCTGTTGCCGACGACATGGCTGCCAGCGCCACGGTAATCATCAATACTTTTAACCATTTCGGCGCGGAAAAGGTGCTCGGTCAGCGCCGAGGCTTCATCAACGTCAACGCCAGCCTGCTCATGAGCGACATGATCGAGCTGTTGCCGCGCGACCAGGTCGTGCTGGAACTGCTGGAAACAGTCACCCCCAGCGCGGAAGTGATCCAGCGCTGCAGGCAGCTCAAGACCATGGGATTCAAACTGGCGCTCGACGACTTTGTCTACGATCCCTGCTTCGATCCGCTGTGCGGCTTGGTGGATTTCATCAAACTCGACCTCATGGCGGTGGACCCGGCCCAGCTCGGCGGCATTGCCAACCAGATGAAACGCTGGCCAGTGCAATTGCTGGCGGAAAAAGTCGAAAGCGTGGAGCAGTTCAGACTGTGTCGTGATCTTGGCTTTTCCCATTTTCAGGGTTATTACTTCGCCCGCCCCACCACGCTTCGCGGCAAGAAAGTCGATCCTTCCAAGCTCGTGCTGCTGCGCTTGCTGAGCCAGATTCTCGGCGACAGCGAGAACAAGGAAATCGAGCAGACTTTCAAGCAGCAGCCCAGTTTGAGTTTCAATCTGCTGCGCCTGGTCAACTCGGTGGCGATGGGACTGAGAAACCCGGTCAGTTCGCTCAGCCAGGCACTGGTAATGCTGGGCCGGAGCCAGTTACAACGCTGGATACAACTGCTGATCTACACGGTCAGCGACGGCAGCAGCCAGTCCAGCCCCTTGCTGCAACTCGCCGCCAGCCGAGGCCGGTTGATAGAGCTACTCGCCAGGACACAACAACCGGGAAACAGCGATTACCATGATCGCGCCTTCATGGTGGGGCTCCTTTCGCTACTGGATATCCTGCTCGGCATGCCAATGCCGGAAATTCTCGACCAGCTCAGCATCAACGACGAGGTCAAGGAGGCGTTACTGGACAACAGCGGGAGTTTGGGGCAACTGCTCATCCTGGCGGAACGAATGGAGCGGGGCAATTTTGACGCCGCGGAAGATATTCTGGCCGAGGCAGACATTTCCCTGGCGGAGCTGACCGCAGCGCAAATGAATACATTCCACTGGGTGGACGGCCTCAGCCAGCCAAACTGATCAGCCACTGCTCGCTGGCAAGTGTTTGAGCGGGTCCGCCGGTTTGCCCAGCCGGCGGATCTCGAAGTGCAGCTTCACCTGGTCGGCATCGCTGTCTCCCATCTCGGCAATACGCTGCCCTTTCACCACGCTCTGTCCTTCCTTCACCAGAATCTGGCTGTTATGGGCGTAGGCACTGAGGTAGGTTTTATTGTGCTTGATGATCACCAGCTTGCCATAGCCGCGCAATCCGCTGCCGCTGTATACCACCTTGCCCGGTGCGGAGGCGAATACCGGCTGCCCCATTTTGCCGGAGATATCCACACCCTTGAGATTGCTCGCCTCGTTGAAAGTGGCGATCACCTTGCCCTTTGCCGGCCACGCCCATTCCAGATCCTCGTCATCGGCGCTGGTCGACGGTGCGGAGTTTTTATTTTCCGGGATTTTCGGCTTTTCCTCGGCGACCGGGGGTATCTTTGGCACCGCCGTTTCAGGCTTTAGCACGACGACCGGGGGCGCTGCTTCCGCTTCCGCGGAATAGGGCACCTTGCCGGCCTTGGGCTGGGTTTTCAGCAGGCTGCCAGATTGGCTTTGCGCACTGCCTTCGCTTGCGGGCATGCTTTCGACCACCGGAGCAACGGATTTCAACGGTGTAACAGCCACCACATCCGCTTGGGCGGGGGCGAGGCGCAGTTGCTGGCCAAGACGAATGACATAAGGCGCGCCAATGCCGTTCCACTCCGCCAGCTCCTTGTAATCGAAGCCATACTCCAGGGCGATGCCATACAGGGTATCGCCTTTTTTCACGTTGTGCGTTTGCGGGCGCCAGTCCGTGCCCGCGATTTTCTTGCCGGAGGGCATGCGATCCGTTACCGGCGCCTGGCGCGTGGTGGAACCGCAGCCGCTCATCAGCATGAGCAGCACGGCCAGAAACGCCGCAAACCCGCGCATCATCACACCACGCCACCCAGAAGCGGCACGAATTTCACCGCTTCCAGCACGGTCTCCAGATACTCCTGCGAGGTGCGTTCAATGAGGTGCAAGTGCTGCTGCTCGCCCGTGCCGATTGGCATCACCATGCGCCCGCCTACTGCAAGCTGCTGCAGCAGCGCCTGGGGAATGTGGGTGGAGGCCGCTGTCATGATGATCCCGTCGAACGGCGCCGCTTCGGCAATGCCGATTCCGCCATCGGCATGACGAGCACGCACGTTGTTGCAATGCGTTTCGCGCAGATGTTTGCGCGCCTTGGCAAGCAGCGGGGAAATCCGTTCCACGGTATAGACTTCCCTGGACAGTTTTGACAACACGGCCGACTGGTAACCGCAGCCTGTACCGATTTCCAGCACCTTGCCCATATCCTGGCCGTTACGCAGAATTTCGGTCATGCGCGCCACGGTACCGGGGTTGGAAATCGTCTGGCCGAATCCGATCGGCAGCGCGGTGTCTTCGTAAGCGCGGCTGGAAAGCGCCTCATCGACGAAAATATGGCGTGGAATGGTACCCATCGCCGCCAGCACCACTTCGTCCTTGATGCCCTGACTGCGCAGGCGATCCACCATGCGTTGGCGGGTGCGTTGCGAGGTCATGCCGATACCGCTGAGACGAACGTTCATGATGCCAACCATTTTTGTACGGCATTCATCTGGGCGTAATGGGTCAGGTCGATCTGCAGCGGCGTGATCGACACCATATTGCGCGTGACAGCCTCGAAATCGGTCCCCGGCCCCGCGTCCTGGGCAGCGCCCGCGGCACCGACCCAATACACGGTCTGGCCGCGCGGGTTTTCCACCTTCACCACCGGTTCGGCCTTGTGGCGCTTGCCGAGGCGGGTGATTGCGCTGCCCTGCAGTGCTTCATAAGGCACATCGGGGACATTGACGTTAAGCAGGGTCGGCTGAGTAAAGGGCTGGCGCTGGTAGCGTTCCACCATCTCCTTCACCACCCTGGCAGCGGTGGCGAAATGGCCATGATGGCTGCTGACCAGCGACACCGCGATGGCCGGAACGCCGAGCAGGAAACCTTCGGTCGCCGCCGCCACGGTGCCGGAATAAATCGTGTCATCGCCCATGTTGGCGCCGTGATTGATGCCCGAAATCACCATGTCCGGCAGGTGATCGAGCATCCCCGTCACGGCCAGATGCACGCAGTCGGTCGGCGTGCCGTTGACGTAATAAAAACCATTGCTGGACTGGCGCAGCATGAGGGGCCGATCGAGGGTGAGGGAGTTGCTGGCGCCGCTGCGGTCGCGCTCTGGGGCAACCACCGTGACTTGCGCCAGCCCGGAAAGGGCCTCGGCCAGCGCCGCCAGTCCGGGGGCAAAATAACCATCGTCGTTGCTAAGCAAAATCCGCATTAATTTTTACCGAAACAAGGGAATACAGGAAGGCGCTTATTTTACGTCAACACAGCGCGTTACGGTTCTCAACCTGAGCAATAAAAGGTAGAGTAATCTTAAATCTGGATTGCCTATTGAAATGCTCGCGCATGTAGGAGCGCCGCCCCCGGCGCGAATGCGGATGCGACCGCAAATCGCGGCGAGGGCGCCGCTCCCACGGCGGTGTCCTGGCTCAAATAGATAATCCAGGATAAATCAAGCACGTTTCCGGGACTGACATCATGACCGACCAAAAAAAATACATCTACGCATTCGAACAAGGCGACGGCAAGAACAAGATGCTGTTGGGCGGGAAAGGCGCCAATCTGTGCGAGATGACCCAGATCGGCTTGAACGTCCCGCCCGGGTTTGTTATCACCACCGAAGCCTGCCTCGCCTACCTGGAAAAAAACCAGCTCCCGGACGGCCTGATGGACGACATCAAGGGCCACATGCTGGCCTTGGAAAAGAAAACCGGCAAGGGTTTCGGCAGCGCGACAAATCCCCTGCTGGTTTCGGTGCGCTCGGGTTCGGCGATGTCCATGCCCGGCATGATGGACACCATCCTCAATCTCGGCCTCAATGAAACTTCGCTGCAGGGACTGATCCAGCAGACCACCAACGAACGCTTTGCCTGGGACGCCTATCGCCGCTTCATCCAGCTATTCGGCGAAATCGCGCTGAACATCAGTGGCGAACACTTCAAGGAACGCATGACGGCAATCAAGCGCAAATATGGCGCGCCGCTGGACGTAGACCTGAGCGCCGGGCATCTTCAGGAACTGGCGAACGACTTCCTTGCCATCGTTGAACGCCACAGCGGCAAGCCTTTCCCGCAGGACCCTTACGAACAGCTCGAAATCGCCGTCGGTGCGGTATTCCGTTCCTGGATGGGCAAACGCGCTGTGGACTACCGCAAGCAGTTCAAGATCACCAGGGAGCTGGCCAACGGCACGGCCGTCAATATCTGCACCATGGTATTCGGCAACATGGGCAACGATTCCGCTACCGGCGTGGGTTTCACGCGCAACCCCGGCACCGGCGAAAACGTGATTTACGGCGAATACCTCACCAATGCTCAGGGCGAAGACGTGGTGGCCGGCATTCGCACGCCCAGGGCCATTGCCGAAATGGAACAGGAAATGCCGGAGATTTACCGCCAACTGATCGTGCTGCATGAGCGGCTGGAATCGCATTACCACGAGGTGCAGGACTTCGAATTCACCATCGAGAAAGGCACCCTCTTCTGCCTGCAAACCCGCAACGGCAAGATGAACGCGCGCGCCATGGTGCGTTCCTCGGTGGAAATGTTCCACGAGGGCCTGATTTCCCGCGATCGAGCCCTGTTGCGCGTCGAACCGGCGGTGCTGGAACAGTTGCTGGTACCGCAACTCGCCCCCAGCTTTCACGGCAAGTCGCTGGCACAGGGGCTGCCGGCCTCTCCCGGCGCGGCTTCCGGAAAAATCGTTTTCGATGCCGACACGGCGGAAATTCGCGGCCGCGCCGGCGAGAAAATTATCCTGGTGCGCGAGGAAACCAAGCCGGAGGATATCCACGGCTTCTTCCAGGCACAGGGCATTCTCACCAGCCGTGGCGGCAAGACCTCGCACGCCGCCGTGGTGGCGCGCGGCATGGGCAAACCCTGTGTTTCGGGCTGCGAACAGATCGTCATCAACGACCAGTTGCGCAGCGCCATCATCGGCGAAACCACCCTGCATGAGGGCGACATCATCACCATCGACGGCGGCACCGGCCATGTCTATGCCGGCGAAGTGCCAACCGTGGAAGCGGAATTCTCCGAGGAAATAGCCACCCTGCTGCAATGGGCGGATGAAGTGGCGCGCCTCAAGGTGATGGCCAACGCCGACACGCCGGAATCCGCCGCCCGCGCGCGCGAGTTCGGCGCCATGGGGATCGGCCTGTGCCGCACCGAGCGCATGTTCAACGGCACCGACCGCCTGCCCATCATGCAGGAGATGATCCTGGCGGAAACGCCGGAGCAGCGCCAATCCGCGCTGGACCGCCTGCTGCCGATCCAGCGTTCGGACTTCAAGGGCATTTTCAAGGCGATGAAGGGGCTGCCGGTAACGATCCGCCTGCTCGATCCGCCGATGCACGAATTCCTGCCCAGCGCCGCGCAGCTCGAACTGGAAATCGCTCACCTGCACCAGTTGAGCGACACCATCAATGGCCTTGAGGAGTTGCCGGACACCCTGAAACTGCTCAACCCCAAGCTCTACCAGCAATATGCCGATGGCCTGACCAAGCTGATGGGCGGCTTGACCACCTTCAAGGCGTCGCACCTCGAAGAGGATGTGATCAGCAAGAAGGAAAAAATCCTCAAAAAAGTGCGCGCGCTGGCGGAAGTCAACCCGATGCTGGGGCATCGCGGCGTGCGTCTGGGGATCACCTATCCCGAAATCTACTCCATGCAAATCCAGGCCATCCTCGAAGCAGCCGCCCTGTGCGCGCGGGAAGGCATCGAAATCTACCCCGAAATCATGGTGCCGCAGGTCGCCACCGTGGAAGAACTCAAGCGCATCCACAGCTATGTGCAGCGTATCCACAAAATCGTCGAACTGACCCACGACATCAACGTGAAATTCAAGTTCGGTTCGATGCTGGAAGTGGTGCGTGCCTGCCTGCGCGCCGGACGCATGGCGGAAACCGCCGAGTTCTTCTCGTTCGGCACCAACGACCTGACCCAGGCCACCTTCTCCTTCAGCCGCGAGGACGCGGAAAACAAGTTCCTGCCGGCCTACAACGAAACCGGCATCCTGCAGGACAACCCGTTCGAAGTGCTGGACATCAAGGGCGTCGGGCAACTGATGAAAATGGCAGTGGATAACGGACGCCAGACCCG
>JAUYFW010000011.1 GCA_030690835.1 Sulfurimicrobium sp.
GCTATTTGTGAGGTGAGGTATTTTGAACTCAGATTGTCCATTGGATGCCTGTAGGAGCGCCGCCCTCGGCGCGAATGCGACCGCAAATCGCGGCGAGCCCCCGGCCAAAACACCCGAGGACAAGGGCGCCGCTCCCACAGCGGTGTTTTGGCTCTAATAATCCGGGTTGAACTGACGAGGAGACTGAACATGAGACAGGCAAGATATCGTATCTGGCTGTTGGCGTTGGCTGGCTGGCTGATCCAAGACGCCGCCTTGGCGGCTTCGGATTGCTGGCAAGCTCCCGCTCCCCAATGCCGTGGCGCCGACCTGAAGTGGGCCGATCTGCGCGGAACCAAGCTCGACGGCGCCGACTTCGAGAGCGCCAGCATGGAACATGCCAACCTGAATGACACCTCCCTCAAGGGAGCCAGTTTCAAGGGCGCGCGCATGAGCCATGCCAGCCTGCGGCAGGCCGACCTGCGCGAAGCGAATTTCGATGGCGCCGACCTTGCCTATGCCCGCCTTGAAAGCGCCAATCTGGAGCGCGCCAGCCTCAAGGCAGCACGGCTGGTCAAGGCCGATCTCAAGCTGGCCGATCTGGAGGGCGCAAACCTGGAAGGCGCCAGCCTGAAGTATGCCGATCTGTCCGGTGCCGATCTGGAATACGCACGGCTGCAAAGCGCCGACCTGGAAGGCACGCATCTCGGCATGGTGAATCTCAAGAAGGCTAATCTCACCGGCGCAAAATTAAAAAATACCCGGCTCCACGGCGCTTTGCTCAAGGGTGCCGTCTGGACCGATGGGCGGACTTGCGGGATCGGCTCGATAGGGCGCTGTAAGTAGCAATAATCCGCAGTGATGTCGGCGAAATAAGCGCCTGTCTGCAACAGACGGCCTGCTTACCCGAGGCGGCGCCATGAGCTGGCCGGGCTGGCCCTGGTGGCGATTTTTCTGTTTAATAGCTACGCCCTGTATTTCCACGGCAGTTGATTTAACCTAGAAACCTCAGTTGGACGTGGTGGAGTGTGCGGTTTTTGCGGTGCAGGGCAAGGCGCAACGACGCGGAATGGTCGTTCCATTCCAAGGAGTTGTAACGCCGCCATGCGCCGCAAAAACCGTGCAATCCGCCCCGTAGCGGACTCACCCACCGGGTGAAACGATAAATCATGAAAAAGTTTATTGAAATCACGGTGCTAAATATCCAGTAGAGCGGTCAACTGAGGTTTCTAGGATCATTACTTGCCGCACTCTAAAAAGGGTTAAAATACCGCATATTGCGGTCTCCGGTCAATCTCCGCGCGGCTTTCGGCCCCTACGCACAGACGGAGAGCGGCCCGCACCTTTAACTTCCAGCCTGACGGCAAATCCGGGATAAACTACTGCGCCATGTAATGCTCAACATAAACCCAGATTATCCTTTAGAGCCAAAACACCGCCGTGGGAGCGGCGCCAGCCCTCCCCTCAATCCCCTCCCGCGAGCGGGAGAGGAGACAATCGCCCCTTCCCCCGCTCGCGGGGGAAGGTTGGGATGGGGGTTGGCCGCGATTTTCGGCCACATTCGCGCCGAGGGCGGCGCTCCTACATGCACGAGTATTCCAATGGACATCCGAGATAACCCATGCCCAATCTTCCGCAGCTAAAATCCGCATGGATGCTCGTAGCCGGCGTCCTGTTCGGTTGTATGGGGGTATTCGTCAAGCTGGGCGCGGAGTTTTTTTCCAGCGCCGAACTGGTGTTCTACCGCTCCCTGTTCGGCCTGCTGATCATCACCCTGATCGTCAAAAGCCAGGGCATGAGCGTCGCCACGCCTCACTGGAAAGCGCACCTGTGGCGCGGGCTGTCCGGCTTCGCCGCGCTGATGCTGTTCTTTTACTCCATCACCCGGCTGCCGCTGGCCACTGCGGTGACGCTCAACTACACCGCGCCGCTGTTCCTCGCCTTTCTCAGCGTGCTGATCCTGAAAGAACGCCCGCACCTGCCGCTATTGCTGGCCATCCTGCTCGGCTTTGCCGGCGTGGTGCTGCTGCTGCAGCCTACCCTGCACCAGGAACAGCTGGTCGCAGGGCTGATGGGGCTGGCCTCCGGCTTTCTCGCCGCCATCGCCTATCTCAACGTCAAGCAACTGGGACAGATCGGCGAACCAGAATGGCGGATCGTGTTCTATTTCACCCTGATCTGCACCTTCGGCGGCGGCATCTGGATGGGAGTTCACGCTTTTCACCCCGTTTCGCCGCAGAATTTCCTGCTCCTGCTCGGCCTCGGCACCACCGCCACCCTGGCTCAGCTCGCCATGACCCGCGCCTACCGCGAGGGCGACACGCTGGTGGTCGGCAGCCTGGCCTACAGCACGGTCATCGTCGCCAGCCTGTGGGGCATCCTGCTGTGGCAAGAAGTGCTATCCCCGGTCAGCTGGCTGGGGATAGCGCTGATCATCCTGAGCGGCGTTCTCGCCTCCCGCGTGGCTCCGCGCCTTCCAGTGACATAGATAGCCAGGATGTTCCATAAATTCGCGCGACTTCGTATGAAATCCTGGCTGGTTTGCTATAGTGCAAAAACGTCACCTCTGTTAAGGGTATGCCATGATCAATATCGAAGTCCGGAGCCACCTCGTCAACGTCGCCGTGCTGGGTCAGTTCACCCTCGCCGACTTCAGGGAGCTGGAAGATGCGGTCATGGTCAAGATCAAGTCCGAGGGTCGGGTCAACCTGCTGTTCGATCTGCGCGACATGGCCAGACTCACCGTGGATGTTGCCTGGGAAGAAATCAAATTTGCCCGCGAGCACCGCTTCGACCTGTGGAAAATCGCCGTGGTCACCGATAGCCAATGGATCGCCTGGAGTACCTGGCTGACCAGCCTGTTCACTCCTGCCGAAACCCGGGTGTTCGACGACTACTATCTGGCCAGCGATTGGGTTGCTGCCGTTTAATTTGATCATGGCGCTGCTGGCCGACGCAGTCCTGATCGTCCACTTTCTGTTCGTGCTGTTCGTGGTGGGCGGTTTGCTCGCCATCTGGATCGGCGCCGCGTTCGGTCGGGCCTGGGTGCGCAACCTTCGCTTCCGCGTCGCCCATCTCGCCGCCATCCTCTTCGTCGTCGCCGAATCCCTCGTCGGCATCGCCTGCCCGCTGACGGTGTGGGAGGACGCCCTGCGCGAGGCCGAGACGGGCGGCGCCAGCTTCATGCAGCGCTGGGTGGGACGCCTGATCTATTACGACCTGCCGGAGTGGGTCTTCACGATTGCGTATTTGCTGTTCGCCCTGGCGGTTCTCGCCACTTTCCGGCTTATCCGCCCACGGCCACCAATGCCGGCTAGTGGAAACCCCTAGCCGCGAATCGGCATTTACCTTACCGATTCACCTCGTTACCCCCGATTCAATCCACCCACTTAAAATGGTATCATTAACCCAGATTATCCATTAGAGCCAAAACACCGCTGTGGGAGCGGCGCCCTCACCGCGATTTGCGGCCGCATTCGCGCCGGGGGCGGCGCTCCTACAGGCACGAACATTCCAATGGATCCGGGCTCCCTCCCCGATTTAACCTAAAAACCTCTTTTATCCACAGATAAACACGGATTACCAACAGTAGGCGCCTCTAGGCGAAACAATGTGTTGCAGAGAATTTGCCTCTCACCCAAAAGGTGATTAGGACGAGAACAGTAACTCATTGATAATCTGTGTAAATCCGTGTCGACTAGAGGCGCCTACTTTTGGTAATCCGTGGCTGAACTGCTTTTTATAGATTTAAGTTTCCTTCATCGCCCATGACCGTGACGCCCATGAGTAAACCGTTTGTCCGCAACCTCCAGCGCGAACTGGACAGGAACATCCCGCTGGAACAGAAGCTTCGCCTCATCCACGAAGCCATCGGGAACCATTCCGTCCTGATCCACCGGGTTGCCGTTGCGCTGTACGACCCCAATACCGACATGCTTTCCACCTTCCTCCACAGCAGCGGGGAAGACAATCCCCTGTTCAACTACTCGGTGAAGCTGTCAGAAATTCGATCCCTGAAAGAAATCGCCGACCGCGGCGTACCGCGCATCCTCAATGATCTGACGGCGCTGGCGGGGAGATACAGCCGGCATACGCAGAAAGTTCTCGACCAGGGCTACCAGTCCAGCCTGACCTATCCGCTTTACCACGACGACAGCCTCCTGGGCTTTCTGTTCCTCAATTCCTACCGGAGCCATGTTTTTACCGGTGACCTGATGCACCTGCTCGACCTGTTCAACCTGGTCATCGCATCGCTGGTCATCAAGGAAACCGTCCGCATCCGCACCCTGGCCGCCGCCATCCGCACCGCGCAGAGCATTACACGCCACAAGAACGAGGAAACCGGCTCCCATCTGGAGCGGATGTCCCACTATTCGCGCCTCATCGCCGCGAACCTGGCGGAAGACCACAAACTCAACGACGAATTCATCGAATACATGCTGTTGTTCGCGCCCATGCACGACATCGGAAAAGTCGCCGTTCCCGATGTCATCCTGCTGAAACCCGGCAAACTTACACTGGAGGAGTTCGAGATCGTCAAGCAACATCCCAGCGTTGGCCGCGACATCATCGACAACATGGTGAAAGAATTTTCCTTCGATGGTTTTCCGCACATCCAGATGTTGCGCAACATCGTCGAACTGCATCATGAAGCGATGGACGGCAGCGGCTACCCCGGTGGCATGAGCGGGGAGCAAATCCCCATCGAGGCGCGTATCTGCGCGGTGGCGGACATCTTCGACGCCCTCACCAGCCGGCGCTGCTACAAACCCGCCTGGGACAACGAAAAAGCTTTCTCGGTATTGCGGGAAATGGCGAACAGCAAGCTCGATGGCGAGTGCGTCGAGGCCTTGATCGGCAACGCCGAAAAGGTAATGGAAATTCAGGCGATTTTCGCCGAAGAAGAAATAGACGACTAAAAGAAAAAAATGATTTGCGGAAGGGTACGAAAAGAAAAGGACTTATTGCATTCCGAACTGGAGATGCTGCGCCAGGAACGAAATGCGCTGGAAGCCGGTGTAGAGGCGCTGCGGGCGGAAGTGGAAGACCTGCGCCTGGGGTCTGCCGCGGCCGAGGACAAATGCGCCATGCACGGCGAACTGTTCAAGCACATCCTGCTGTTCGGCGATTCGTTCCTGGAGGTGCAAGGTTCGCTGGCGAGCCTCGCCCACACCATGAAGGCGGAAAAAGACCAGGCGGTGGAAGCCACCTCCTCCCTCGGCGCCAACCTGCTCGCCGTCGAGAAGATTTCCGGCAATCTCCGCCAGCTCTCCGAAAAGACCCACGAAACCGCGGCCGGGGTGGATCACCTGAATGAGCGCGCCGCGCAGATCGGCGGCATCATCAAGATGATCAAGGAAATCGCCGACCAGACCAACCTGCTGGCGCTGAACGCCGCCATCGAAGCCGCCCGCGCCGGAGAACAGGGGCGGGGTTTTGCCGTGGTGGCGGACGAGGTGCGCAAGCTCGCCGAGCGCACCGCCAACTCCACCAACGAAATTTCTACCCTGGTTTCCGCGATCCAGGCCGAAACCTCCCAGGTGAAGGCGCTGGTGGAACTCTCGCCCCAGCAGGCGGCCGATTTCAACCGCGACGGCGAGGAAGCCACCCGCAGCATGCACGGGCTGATGGAGATGTCCGGCCAGATGAAGGACGCGATCGCCGCTTCCGCCTTGCGCAGCTTCGTGGAAACCGCCAAGGTGGACCACCTCATATTCAAGTTCGAAATCTACAAGGTGTTCATGGGGCTGTCCGCCAAGACCCCCTCCGACTTTGCCAGCCATTCCACCTGTCGGCTGGGCAAATGGTATTACGAGGGGGACGGCAAGGATTGCTTCTCCCAGCTTTCCGGTTATGCGGAAATCGAGCCGCCCCACAAGGCGGTTCACCTGCACGGGGTGAACGCCGTCACCCATTTCCACGCCGGGGAGCTCGGCCAGGGAATAGCCCAAATCCACCTCATGGAGAAGGCCAGCTTCAAGGTACTGGCGGAGCTCGAGCGCATGGCCGTCAGCGGAAAAAGCGATGTCGACCTGCTGTGCCACCATGCGGAACCGGCGTGACCGCCAGCTTCGGCATCGCGGAATACCCCTATGACAAGGCGGGAACCTGGCGCGACCTGGTGGAAATTGCCGACCGGCGCATGTAGGCGGCCAAACACCTGGGCAAAAACCGTTTGGTCAGTTGCAGCCAGGAAATCCCGCCTGCCCCTACACCCCGCCTCAAGCCAGCTTAATTTAACCTAAAAACCGCAGTTCATTTACCACAGAGGCACCAGAGAAACTCAAAGGCTTTTCAACACAAAGGCGCAAAGAATGGCCCTTTTAATACCTTTAAGCTCTTTGCGTTTATCCCAGATAATCCATTAGAGCCAAAACACCGCTGTAGGAGCGGCGCCCTCGCCGCGATTTGCGGCCGCATTCGCGCCGGGGGCGGCGCTCCTACAGGCACGAACATTCCAATGGATAATCCGGGTT